>CAMDQF010000243.1 GCA_945905745.1 Litorilinea aerophila | reverse complement strand
TGCTTGGCTTGACCAGTGGTTCGGTCAACTTTTACCAAATTCATCGTGGCTCACCGCTCTACTGACTGCCATTTCGTGTCTTATGTTGACGCTACTCTTTACTCAACATCAATCTCGTGTTTCACTCAAAAAATTACCGAACGCCCAGACACTAGTCTTGGATAGTAAAATACACTTTGGGTTGGTCATACATTCTTTTCAAGAGGAGATTATAATGCCTACAGTAACCACGATCGAACAGTTCCAGTCAATGATGAAGTCAGAGCAGAA
The DNA here is from genome assembly GCA_945905745.1 of Litorilinea aerophila. GTDB lineage: Bacteria > Chloroflexota > Anaerolineae > Caldilineales > Caldilineaceae > JACQGT01. The sequence continues at coordinate 9,608 of CAMDQF010000243.1, read as the reverse complement.
GAGCGAATTGCTGAGACTAATGGAGCTGATCACCACCTCCACTACGCCAACGGATGTCCGCCGTATGTCTGACAAGATCGGGACCGGAGGCCAAGGCTCTTGGGCCGGCTGGCGCTAAGTAGACCAAGAGGTTCAACTTCCCCGGAGGTAGAACTACTCGGTTTTTGACAGCAAACAGGCACAACAAAACACCAGCAGTATAGAGCGTGCAACCTAAACGCTCTATACTGCTGGTGTTTTGTTTGATCTGACCGCGAGCCTATCATCAAGATTGTTGATTCCGTGTATACCTGATCCCACTGATTCGCCAGTACGGTGTATATGTAATACTATTTATACGTAAAACACCGTTTTGGTTCGTGCGAAGAAAGGACTCTTATGGAATCCAATGCTATGGCATCGACATTGCGAAAGCTTATACTGGCGCTCCCTGGCATGAATTGCTGGAGTGAAGTAGAGGAGCTATTTCCCAACACCGAGGAGGATATCCGTCTGGACTGGCAGTTGCCTGGGATCGCCTGTGCAGCGGTCGGCGGGGAGTATACGGCTACATTTCCGGCCATGGCTGCCTTGGCCTGTATACAGGTAAGCATTATTCTGGTGGACGATATGCTGGATGAGGAGCCAGAGGGGGCGCATCACCGCTTTGGCATTGGGCGCACAGCTAATTTGGCTCTGGCTTTGCAGGCCGGGGGCGCGGTTTTGATGGAGCAGTGTGATGTAGCCGCCCCCAATCGAGCAGCTGCAGCCCACGCGCTCAACCGTATGGCTCTTGCCACTGCGGCAGGACAGGAGATGGACGTGCAGAATCTGAGCGGCGAGGAGAACTATTGGCAGGTGGTGCGGGCTAAGAGCACGCCCTTTTATGGAACAGGTCTGGAAATTGGTGCACTGCTGGGCGGCGCATCGCTCCAAAAGGCAGAAGTGATGTACAATGTGGGTATACTCTTTGGCGAAGCGATCCAAATCTACGACGATTTGGAGGACGCCTTCCAAAGTCCGGCCAATTCGGACTGGGCACAAGGACGCAACAATTTGGCAATTCTCTATGGCTTGACAGCAGAATATCCCAAAAAAGAAGCGTTTCTGGCCTACAAGAATCAAGCAGTCGATGTAACAGCCCTGCACAAAGCGCAACAATTGCTTATCGATTCAGGTGCAGTCAGCTATTGCGCTTTCCAGCTTTTGCAGCGCCATTTGGCCGCCAAGAGCTATCTTGATTCAGTGACACTGCAGCAGCGAGATAGGGTGGACTATCTGCTCAAAATGCAATTGACTCCCTTTGTGAAATTTGTCAGAGATATAGACACGACATTGGCCGATCTGATCGAACAAAAGATGTAGCGGACTCATCTGTGATTTTCAAGCCAAAGATTTTGCTAACCCAAGATGCCTTCATAGGGTTGCTGATTGCAGCAATCGTGCTTGTCATTGGCTTCACATACGGGCTGGGCCATGTCTATCGTGTGCCAGACCCAGGTTTTTCCTACAACGGACGCTGGCATGTCATCGACTTTTCGACGAACTGTCCCCCCGATAGTAGACTAGATGCTACTCCAAATTGCAATACCGGTGGTGATACCCTCAAAATTGGTGATGCGATCACCGCCATTCAAGACCCCGATACGGGTGAAAAGCTAACGCTCGCCGATTACAATAAAAATCTGACTGTCACGCCATTTAGTGGCTTTTCATCGAGTGATCGGGTCGTACTGGACATTGAGAGGGATGAGACCGCCATACGTATCGAATGGGTGATGCCAGAACACTCAAGCTTTGGTCAGATACAAAACCTCAGTACAATTTTCATCTTCCTGCCTTTCTGGCTGGCGGGCACGGCGGTTCTCCTCTTTGTGCGCCCGAAAGATATTCGCTGGCGGCTTCTCATCCTACAGAACTATATTACCGGCCTCTGGATTGCGATTGGCACAGTGGCCTATTCCCAGATTTTTGGCTCGGTCTACCTCTCCATTGGCCTATCCTGGCTGATCATGCCGGTCTACCTCCACCTCCATCTCTTGATGCCGAGCCCGCTTCCACTGAAGGGGCGTTGGTGGATTCCGGCGTTTTATGTAATCGCAGGGCTGATGGCCTTGCTCAATATGCTCAGGGTCGTTCCCCTATCCACTTACTATCTGGCACTCTTCATTGGCATTAGCGGCAGCCTGTTGCTACTGTTGATGCGCACTTTGCGGTCTGATTTACCTGCCGAGCGTTCGGCATTGAACCTGATGCTGTTGGGAATCGGAGTCTCACTTCTCCCAGGAATTTTGCTCTATCTGGTCCCTACTATTTTTGTCCAGGGCTATTCTGCATCACCAACCGTAACCCTTCTCGCTACACTTGCCATCCCTACCCTTTCGTTTTTCTATACGTACGCGATCTACAAGCACCGCCTTGGCAATCAGGAAGTGCGCGCCAATCGGGCGCTTACCTCCTATAGCTTTGTGATTGTCTATACAACGCTGTTTATCTTTGTCTTCGTTCTCGTTGGCCAACGGATTAACCTAAACCCCGACGTTTCCATTCTTATAGCCACCATCTATCTGGTAGGCGCATTTGCAGTGCGTCCTCCGTTTGAACGCTTTATGAACCGGGTTGTCTATGGCACATCCTATGAACCAGAACACATTGTCCAGCAGTTTGCCAATGCAATCCCAGGCGCACTCAATCCGACCTACCTTTCCGACCTGCTCATCAATCAGGTGATGCCCAGCCTGCTTATCCGCCAGTCTGCACTCTATTGGCTAATAAATGAGCAGGCACAGAGTGTCTATACAGAACAAGCACCGGACGTCCCGCCGCTTTTGACAAAGGAAGATAGTGAACGTTTCCGGCCCTACAGCCGATCCTTCCTCCCCGACAGAGTCAAGACGGAAGGACAGCCACTGCCAGTCGGCTTTGACTGGGTTCTATTGGTGATCCCCATCGAATTGGATGGCCGCTCTGTGGGGATATGGCTCTTTGGCCGGCGCGACCCGGACGACTTCTATCCCCAGCGGGACATCGAACTGTTGATGACTCTGGGCAGCCAGGTCGGGATCGCTCTCGAGTCGGCCCGCCTCTTTGGGATTGAGCAGCGCCGGGCCGACGAACTGGAACGGGCCAACTTTGAACTGCACCGGGCGATTCGGGTGAAGAACGATATGCTGCGCAATGTCTCCCACGAACTGCGCACACCACTAACAGCCATTTCCGGCTACACTGATCTATTGATGGACGGGGAGGCTGGCGATCTCTCCGCGGAGCAAACTGAACTTCTCTCCATCGTTGCTGACCGCGCCCAGGACCTGCGCAAGATGATCAACGATCTGATCGCCTATCAACAGGCACGCGCCCAGGCAATGGAGATGCTCGTAGTCGATATAGTGAAGATTGCCCAGGAAGCTATGCAAACCGCCCGCACCTTGGCATCCAATCCCAACTACGCGGGCCGTAACCCTCACAGCTTTGCTTTTGATTGCCCAGCCAGCCAGCTTCTTGTGAGAGCCAATTCAGCCCAGCTCAACCAGATATTCAGTAACCTGCTTAGCAATGCCGTTAAGTTCAGCCCAGAAGGAGGCACTGTCACAATATCTGTGCATGCCGGGCAATATCGATTTGAAGAGGAATATCCCGACACGACATCCACGCTCTTTGCTGGCGACTCCCAGCCCAAAGAGACGGACGAACGGCCCGCCATCTTTGTCTCTGTCCAGGACGAAGGGATTGGGATTGCTCCGGAAGAGTTGGACAACATTTGGCTGGACTTCTACCAGATCGACGGCTCGGCCACCCGGCGCTTTGGGGGCACGGGTCTGGGGCTGGCATTAGTGCGGGACATTGTACAAGCCCACGGCGGGACCATCTGGGCAGAGAGCCAACTGGGGGTGAAGACAGTCGTCACATTTGTCATTCCCGCGGCAATGCTTGAGTGACATCCAGCATCTCCAACGGATTCCTCCGCTCGGTCTCCACCCACATCTGCGTCCCATCGCTGCGCACGTGGATGCGGCCATGCAGGTCGTTGCGCAGGAGCAGACGCCCGCTCAGTGTAGCCAGCACCTCCGCCGTGGGGTGGCCGTAGCGATTTTCGCCCACTTGAATCACGGCGATCTCCGGCTGCACTGCCCGCACAAAATCAGGCCCCGTGCTGCTGTTGCTGCCGTGATGGCCGACTTTAAGAATATGGGCGGCCAGGGGTTGCCCCTTATCGCCCATGGCCTTCTCTGCGGGCAAGCCAGCATCCCCGGTAAGCAGCGTGCTGAATTCCCCATAGACCAGCCGGAGCACCAGTGAACGTTCGTTCTTGTCGTCGTCGTCTACCGGCGGCATGGCATCCTCAGTCAGAGGCCAGAGAACCCACAGAGCCACCCCATCGCCCAGGTCGATCCAGCCCCCCTGGGATTGACGGGCAATTGATACTCCTGCATCCTCCATACCTCTCCGCCAGTCGTCAAAATCCGTATTCTCGTACAGACTTTCGCTGACCAGGGCCTGCTCAATCCCAAAGCGCTCCGGCAGGCCCAGTTGCCCGCCCATATGATCCCAATCCGGGTGGGTGGCGACGACCAGATCCAGAGAGCGATCCCAAAAGGGCATCACCCCACCCAACTGGGCAAAGAGCCGCTGGGGATCGCTGCCGCCATCGACAAGAATCTGGCGTCCACCGGGGGTCTGGATCAGAATTCCATCCCCCTGGCCGATGTCCAGAAACCAGAGATGGAGTGTTCCATCCGGGCGGGAGAGCAGCACCTGCCAGAGTAACAGCGTGCCGATTCCTAGCCCAGGCAGAGCGACCGCACTGCTCCACCGCCAAAGGGCCAACGCGGAAATTCGGGGACGCCAGCCCAACATCTTTATCAGCCCGGCGCGCCAGTGCCAGCCAAAGAGCAACAGATAAGTCAGAAACAGACTGCCCAGCCCATAACTGAACACATCCACACTGGCCCAGGGCAGGGCCGCACTCCAGCGCACCATCCCCACTGTCCACTGCAGACAAAGATAGGGAATCCAAAGCAGGGGTTGGGCCAGCAGGTCAATGCCCGCCAGACCGACCAGCACGCCCGCTCCGCCCCAGAGCATTATGTAAGGCTGAACAGGCGCGATCAGCAGATTAGTGAGCAGGCTGACCAGACTAAGGCGGCCAAAATAATGGACAACCAGCGGCAGGGTTGTCAGATTGGCGGCCAGTGTCACCAGCAGACCATCCTGCACCAGGCCGAAGAGCAGCAGAGTGCCCTGGGCCGCCAACCCGCCGGTCAAGTGGCCGCCCCAGGCGATCCCCGGCCACAGCCGCTTGAGGCCAGCCGTAAGACCGGGCGAAAAGAGAATCAGCCCCGCGGTGGCCGCGCTGCTAAACTGAAATCCCACATCCCAGAGCGTGAGTGGGTTCAACAGCGTCATGGCCCAACAGGCCGCGCCCAGGCTAAGCAGAGCGGTGCTACGACGATTGAGAATTGTCGCCACGACGAAGAGTGAACCCATCAGCGCGGCCCGCATCACCGCCGGATCGCCCCCCACCAGCAGGGCATACAGGCCAATCCCAGCCAAGGTGGGCCAGAGCGCACGCCGTCTGCCCCACAGCCGCACAAAGAGGGCCATCACCACGCCGGAGACAATCGCTACATTGGATCCGCTGATGACAATCACGTGGCTGGTGCCGGTCAAGTTGAACTGCTCGTAGAGTTCGTCGGGGATGCCCGCTTCAATACCCAGGAGCATCCCATTTGAGAGCGCCGCATAGGGTTCGGGCAGGAGACGATTGATTACCCCTTCACCCCGGGCGCGCAGGGCATAGAGGAGGCGGAAGAGCGGGTTGCCCCGGTTTGGACCGTCGGTTTGCGATACCCGGGGGCGCACTATCTGGCTGTGAACCCCCTTGCGGGCCAGATAGGCCCGATAATCAAAGGATTCAAAAACTGGCGGCTCCACCAGCGAACCCTCTACCCGCACAGACTGCCCGTAAATGTAGCGAGGCTCCACGTTTGTAGTCAGCCGCGCCCGACCAGCGACAGACTGCTCCGCCCCATCCACCCGAATGCTCTCCACCCTCAAATAAAGCTGTTGGCGGCCATTCTTGACCGTCGGATAGTTGTCCACATAGCCGGAGAGACTGACCGGCTGCTCCGCTCCGCCATCTGCGCTGCGGCTGTTATAATAGGCAAGATCGGTCGGTGCGGCGCAGGGCTGGTCCGGCTGGCTGGCGTAGCGCAGGACACCGGCACAGGCGGCCAGGAGCAGGGCAGCCGCCAATGCGCCATTCCAATCGGCCACAGGCGGGGTAAAGCCTGCAGAGACCGGCCAACGCAGAGGTGGGCCAGTCTGCGCCTGCTGTCGGCTTTGCCAGAGAAAGGGCAGGGGCAAGGCAGCCAATGGCAGCAGCCAGGGCCACACAGGGAAGCCGCAGCCCATCAGCCCGGCATCCCAGAAGAGATGCCCGACGCCAATTCCAATCAGATAGGCCAGAGAGAGGTAGAGGATCGTCATAAAGTGTACACCGGTCTGCTGTCTTGCCCCGTAGGATTGTGGAAAGTATACAGAATTTCTCAGTAAGCTGCAAGGTCAAAATTCGATGAATTGTCGTCCCCATTGCGGAGCGTGCTGCATAGCCCCCTCCATCTCATCCCCCATTCCCGGAATGCCCAACGGCAAACCTGCGGGCGTGCCCTGCGTCCAACTGAGTGACGACTACCGCTGTCTGCTCTTTGGCAAACCCGAACGCCCGGCTGTCTGCCAGGCTCTGCAACCCAACGCCGAGATGTGCGGCGAGAGCGCGGCCCAGGCAATGGCCTATCTCATCCATCTGGAAGAAATGACAATTCCTCTGACGTGAATTCGTCTCCTTCGCTTTTGGCCTCTGGCCGCGCTTGAAGAAATGCTTGGCTGCGTCTACAATAGGAGATACACGTACTTCTCTACGCGCAAAGGTGGGAACAGACATTCCTCTCTTGGCGTTGGGTTAGAGGAGATAAGAGAGCGGCCGCAAGGTGATTGGCAGGAGAACAGGCTATGTGGACACAGAAAAATCGATTGCGGGCAATTGGACTACTCTGTACGCTCCTTCTCTTTGCAGCCTGTGGCGGGGATGAGCCAGAGACGCCTGTGCCCGCGCCGCTTGTGGAAAGCGGACAGATGACACCGGTTATTCCCACAGCCACGCTGACCGCCCTCCCAGCCACGCCAATTCCCAGCCCTACAACTCGCCCGACACCAGTGCTCCTGCCAGATATTCTGCCTGCCGCCCTCTACTTCTTGCACGACGGCCAGATTCAACGGCTGGAGAGCGATGGGGTGACGCTTACCCAAATGACCCAGGAAGCCGAACCGATCACCGATTTTGATGTGTCGCCGGTGGACGCCCGGCTGGTCTATGTCAGCGGCAACCGGCTGGTGGAGGCCAATCCCCAATACGGCACGGAAATCGTCAAACTGGACGGCGGCACATACGACGAAAACGATCCTGCGGCCCACGTCACCCAGCGTATCTCCGCCCCCCATTTCTCACCGGACGGCTCCCAAATTGCCTTTGGGCTGAACGGAATCAATCTGATTCCCGCCGGGGATGCCACAGAGTACACAACAATTTTGCCCAGCGACCCTTACCCGGAACCAAACAACCCGCCCCGTTCGGCGATCCGTTTCTATTCCCCTGGCGTGTGGTCCCCAGACGGTACAAAGTTGCTGGTCAACTTTGGCTATTGGCCCGAAGCTGGTGGCATTGCGCTCCTGAATGTGGACAGCGGCACAATGACTGAACTGGCCAGCGAAGACCCCAACGCTACCCTCTGCTGTGGCTGGGATTGGGGAAGGGATGGATCGAACGGTTATATTGCCAGCAACCTGTTGATATATGCCATCCCTGGCCTGACCAAAATCAATTCTGCCACAGGCGTGGCTACACTCCTGACGATTGGTTTGCCTCCTAAAGGTCCATCCGCCCAAGAGCCAATCCGTCTTTTCCAAAGCGTCTTTGAAGACGGCGACGGTTCCCTGCTCAGTTTTGTCAGCCAGCCCACGGATTTTGGGGCGGAAGTTCCCTATTTGATGCAGCGCATCTCTGCCGATGGCTCCCAAATCACACCTGAACGCCCGGAAGAATTTATGCGCGTGGCCGAAGCGCTGTGGGCAGCCAATGGCAGCGGCGCGGTCCTGCGCACAGAGGCTGGCGAGGGCGAGCAATTGGTCTGGTTGCCCAGGGGTGATGGCGACGCACTTACACTGCCTGGGGTTGGCCCCCAACTGCGCTGGGCGCCGGTGATCACCCAGGACAACCGACAGGCCGCGGCTGAGGGCGAACGGGCCATCCCCGCGCAGACAGGCGGCACACCTCAGGCTAATCCTGCACCCGAAGCAGATGCCGCCCAACTGATTGCCCGCTCAACCCTGAACCTGCGCTCTGGCCCCGGCACGCTATATCCGGTGGTGGGCAGCCTGGCCGCGGACGAATCGGTGGCGATTGTGGGTGTCTCGCCGGATCGCACCTGGTGGCAGGTGGCTGTAACAGCCCAGTCCGAAGCAACTGCCTGGGTGATCGCCGATCCAAATTTGGTGGAGACCCAGAACGCGGCAGATGTAGCGGTTGTCATCCCGCCCCCGCCGCCGGCCCCCGCGGGCCGCATCTTCCATCCTGGTTGGAACCCGGACGGCCAGACAGCCATCTTTGTCCAGGAGCTGATCCCAGGCGCAGTTCCCCAATTGGTCGTCTCCGAAGCCACCCAGCCCAGCCTCTCGGCGGACGGCACTCAATTGGCTGTGCGCAGTGTGCGCAGCGATCTGCTGGGGATTGGAAGTTGGAATCTGACGACCAAACAGATGGTCGGTCTGACCAGCCACCCCGAAGACACATTGCCTGGCTGGAGTCCCAGCGGCGACGCCATCGTCTTTGCCAGTACCCGCCACGGCGACCGGCGTTGGCGGGTCTATGTACAGCCGACCGTACCCAACGATCCCGTGCGGGAGATTGCCTTTGGACTCGACCCGAACTGGCATGTCTCCGCCGACCTGATCGCTTACAAAGGCTGTGATATCAGCGGCGAAAACTGCGGCATCTGGACAATGGACAGCCAGGGCGGGCAACAGACGCCTGTGACGAACAACAAATCCGATTCCCGCCCGGTCTGGTCTCCCACAGGGGAGACAATCGTCTTTATGAGCGAAGAGCGGGATGGCAATTGGGAGCTTTACAGCGTGGACGCAGGCGTTAACGTCGTCACCCGCCTGACCAACAACCCGACCAACGATGGCCTGCCCGTAGTCAGCCCGGATGGACGGCAGATCGCTTTTGTCAGCAACCGGGGCGGCGAGTGGGGTGTCTGGGTGATGCCCCTGGCGGGAGGCAGCCCGGAGCGCATTCTGCGTTTGGGCGCAGACCTGCCCAACTGGTTGGAACAGGGCATAGACTGGACGCGATAGGGGATTGGGGATTGGGGATTAGAGAGTGGGGATTGGGGACTGGGAGATTTCTTCCAATCCCCAATTTTGGGCCTTGGTCATCGTTTCGGCCAAACTAGCCTAGAAGGCTAAGTTGGCGGCATAATTGAAGTAAAAAACGAGGCAAAGGCGATGCAAAAAAACAGGAACGAATTGAGACAGCCAACAAGACAACCGAGTATGAAGCCATGCTCAAC
>CAMDQF010000242.1 GCA_945905745.1 Litorilinea aerophila | reverse complement strand
CAGATCAATTCAAATCATAAAAATCTGCGTCCCTCCGGTCTTTTTGAAAGATACCGAGGAACCGATGGATAAACGCGATTATTACGAAACCCTGGGTGTGGAACGCAACGCGGACGAGGCGGTGATGAAAAAGGCCTTCCGCAAGCTGGCCCAGAAATATCATCCAGACGTGAACCCGTCGCCCGAGGCCGAGGCCACCTTCAAAGAGATCAACGAAGCCTATCAGGTACTCAGCGATCCCCAGAAGCGGGCGGTCTACGACCGCTATGGCCATGCCGGGTTGAGCGGAGCCAGCGGCATGAATGATTTCAATCAGGGCTTTGGCGATCTGGGCAGCATCTTTGAGGAACTCTTCTCCGGCTTTGCGGGCCAGGGCCGGGGTGGCGGACGGCGCAATGCCCCCCGCCGGGGCGCGGACCTGCGGGTGGACATCACGATTCCCTTCGAACAGGCCGCCTTTGGCACAGAGCGGGAATTGGAAGTACCCCGGTTGGAGGAGTGTGATCGGTGCCACGCCAACGGTGCAGAGCCGGGCAGCGCCCCGGAACGCTGTTCCACCTGTGGCGGCACTGGCGAAGTCCAGCGCCGTCAACAGTCCCCCCTCTTTGGCACAATTGTTACAGCCTCGCCCTGCCCCCGTTGTAATGGTGCGGGCGAACTGATCAGCTCCCCTTGCGCCAAATGCAACGGACAGAAGCGGGTGCGGGTGACGCGCAAACTGAAGGTGAATGTGCCCGCTGGTGTGGATGACGGAACCCGTATCCGTCTGGCTGGCGAAGGAGAGGCCGGCGCGTTGGGTGGCCCGGCTGGCAATCTCTACGTCGTCATCGCGGTAGAGTCCCACCCGGTCTTTGTGCGCAACGAATTCGACCTGCACATGGAATTGTCCATCAACTTTGCCCAGGCCGCGCTGGGCGCAAACGTGCAGATTCCCACTTTGGATGGGACGCCGGACAAACTGGATATCCCCGCTGGAACCCAGACGGGCAAGAGCTTCCGCAAACGGGGGCTGGGGATTCCCCGGCTGCAACGCTCTGGCCGGGGCGATCTGATCGTCACTGTGCGGGTCACGACCCCCACCACTCTCAACAGCGAGCAGAAAGATCTGTTGCGCCGTCTGGCCGAGAGTTTTGGTGACGAAACTGTCGAACACAAAAAGGGTTTCTTCGACCGTATACTTGGAACTGACTGAGAACGCGACTGGAGACCGGGCTTCTAATCCCCAGTCTCCGATCCCCAGTCTCCAATCCCCAATTCCCAATCTTCTATGACAAAACTTCTTTGGGACGCCTGTTATAATGTCCGCGATGTGGGCGGTATGTCCACCGCCTTCGGCAGATCGATTCGTTCGGGCGTGCTGGTTCGCTCCGACCTGCTTTCCAGGCTTACGCCAGAGGGGAAGCAGGCCCTGCTCGGCTACGGCATCTCCACTGTAATCGATCTGCGCTGGCCGGATGAGGTCGCCAAAGACCCATCCGCTTTTATTCCGGGTACGCCCAAACCCGGCGAACCGGTCTATCATATCTTGCCAGTAGAAAACCGTAATTCTCCTGTGATTGGGCAGATCGACAATGCCGCCAGCCAAGCAGAAGGCTATTGTCTGACGATGGACTATTGTCGACCCGAACTGGTGGAGATAGTGCGTACAGTGGCCGACGCGCCAGCCGGAGGTGTTCTCGTCCATTGTCACGCGGGCAAGGACCGCACGGGGATGGTTGTCGCTCTTCTGTTGGGGTTGGTTGGTGTTCCCGACGAGGAGATAGTGGCAGACTACGCGGCCAGTGAAGAACAGTTGTGGCCCCTCTATCGCCAATGGGAAGCCCAATTTGCCGGCGATCCGGTAAAGCTGGCCTGGCTCTATTCCAAAACCCCTGTATCGCCGCCCGAAGTAATGGGGGCTGTCCTGGAACACCTGCGCAATCGCTACGGCGGTGTGCGGGCCTATCTGCTGGGTGCTGGTTTGAGTGAGACAGAGCTGGCACGCATTGAAGATCGACTGCTCGAAGTTTGAACGGGGGAGAAGATCGCCCAATGACAGCCGTCACCCTGCAAGAGGCCGTGCGCCGCCAGCCCTATCCCGACTTTCAGAAATGGTGGAAGTTGGGTAGCCATTTTGTGGGATTTATGGCCGAGGCGATTGTGGCCGAGTGGCGGGCTGTGCAGCCAGCGGGCGATTTGGGACAGGTGGCTGCTTATGTGGACGAGTACGCTGGGCTGGTCTATATCCGGGAGATCCGTCCGTCGCTCTTAGACGACTTTGTGGCCCGCCGCAATCTGAACAGCTTCCATTCGGGCGAATTTGACGCCCTCTCCTACACCTTCTATCGGGACGCCTTCGAGGGTTTGGCGCAAGCCGAAACTGCGTTTTTGAAAGAAGCCCGCCGCGACTTTACCCGCCGGGTGGGGCGGCGTTTTTTTCAGCAACTCCACAGCCATCTGGCGCTGGATTTGCCCACACAGTTGACGAGCGCCGACGATTTCAGCCGTTTGCAGCAGGCCATCGCCCAGACCGGCGACTTTCTGGTGGGCGAAGGCTATCTGCGCGATCACTTCGCCTTTCGCTTTGATCTGACAGCCAGCCGGGGCGGACACCCCATTACCCAACGCAAAGCCGATTTTCTGCCCGCTCTTTCTGGGGGCGTCGCCTACGCCCTCTATGATATGGGCTATCCGATCATCCTTCCCTCCGCGGTCTATCTCTACCAGACAATCGGGGAGGCCCAGCACCACTCCTCCCGCACGATTGAAGAACTCTTTGCCCGCTGCGGCTGCACGGCCAGCGAAACCGACGACTTCGACCCCACAGACTTCCCGTCTGAGTTGGTGGTGGAGTTGTGGGAAATCAGCAAAGTTATCAGTGAACAGTAATCAGTCTGACGTGCCGACGACTGGTCACTAATCACTGCTCACTGATAACTTCCCCTCCCACAATCACTGCCCGCAACGACAAATCCTCATTCAAGACCAGACAATCCGCATCCGCGCCCACGCCCAGATGCCCTTTGCGTTCCGATAATCCGAGGTGATAGGCGGGTGTGGCCGCGGCCAGCCCAACCGCTGTGTGGAGTGACAACCCGGCCAGTGTGACTGCTCGGCGCACCGCGTCCAGAAGGGTGATGGTGCTGCCGGCCAGCCAGCGCCCGTCCCGGCTGCTGGTGGCGTAGCCCCCGGCGTGGACAGTAGCGAGCAGGCCGCCGCTGTTGTACTCCCCCGGCGGGCAACCGGCCACCGGTGCGGCGTCGGAGGTGAGAAGCAGGCCGTGGGGCGCTTTCAGCTTTGCCAGGGGTGCCACCAGCGCCGGGTGGAAGTGGAAGCCATCCAGAATGACGCTGCCGGAGAGCCGCTCGTCGGCCAGCAGAGCGCCCACCAGCCCCGGCTCGCTGCCCCAGAAACCTTCGGGCCGGGGCGCGCGGTGGGGCCAATCCGAGGCGTTGCCGGCGTGGGTGATGAAGCGGAGACCCGCATCCGCGGCGGCCTGCATCTGGGCAAAGGTGGCCGCGCTGTGACCGGCAGAGACGAGAATCCCCCGCTTTGCCAGCCTGCGGATAAGCTCGAGACTGCCGGGCAGTTCCGGGGCCAGGGTGACAATGCGGATTTGGCCGTTGGCCGCGGTCAGAAAGCGTTCCAGCAATGGGCCGTCGGGCAGGTGCAGAGCTGCGGGGTCGTGTGCGCCTGCCTTTTCCGGGGAGAGGAAAGGGCCTTCCAGATGGATACCGGGCAGATTTGCCGGGGGGGAATCTGCGCAATAGTCGGCTAGCACCGCTAGGGATTCGGTCAGCGTCGCTTCGTCGGCGGTGACGAGGGTGGGCAAAAAAGTCGTTGTACCCGCGGCCAGGTGATGGTTCACAATGGCGTCGAAGTGTTCCCGGTGGTGGCTTTGAAAGCTCCAGCCTAGCGCTCCGTTGACCTGGACATCCACCAGGCCGGGGACGACAATCGCGTCCCGGGCGTCGAAAACGCCGTCCCCGCCGGATGGCCGCGCGGAAAGGGCGCCCCAGGCGGAGACCTGGCCTGCGGTGAAGGTAAGCTGCACGCCTTCTTCAAAACCAGCGGGCGACCAGAGCCGCCCGGCCAAGAGATGGGTCAGTGCGCTCATCGGGATAACTGCCCGGCAGAGGCGCTGTCCAGATAGAGGCGGCAGTGGGGATGGGTGCGTAGGGCGGAGGCGGGACAGGCGGGGTCGATGGGGCCTTCCAGTGTGCAGTGTACAGCTGCGGCTTTGCGGGCGTCGGGGACGACGCAGGAGATGACTTTTGCGTCGAGAATGGCGGGAACGGTCATCGACAACGCCTGGGGCGGCACCGCGGCCAGGTCGGGGAAGTGGCCTTCGCCGACCTGCTGGCGGCGGCAGGCTTCGTCCAATTCGACGATGTGGACGGCAGCGGTGGTGTAAAAGTCGGCGGGCGGGTCGTTGAAGGCCAGGTGGCCGTTTTCGCCGATGCCCACGCAGGCGATGTCGATGGGCGCTTCTGTCAGCAGAGCGGCGTAACGGCGGCACTCGGCCACCGGTTCCGGTGCGTCGCCGGTGAGCAGGTGAACGGCGGCGAAGGGCAGGCGGCTGAAAAGACGCTCCTGCAGATAGCGGCGGAAGCTGGCCGGGTGGTCGGCGGCTATGCCCACATACTCGTCCAGGTGGAAAGCAGTGACCAGTGACCAGTCGATCTCCGGCGCGGCGCAGAGGGCATCCAGAAAGTCGTATTGGCTGGCTCCGGTGGCGAAGATGACCCGGCTGCTGCCCCGCTCGGCGATGGCGGCGCGGATGTACCCGGCCACGAAGTCGGCGGCGGCCTGGCTGAGGGCGGCTTTGTCTGGGTGGATTTCAACGACGAGGCTGTCAACGGTTAATGTGGAAATGGACATGGGCGGGTCTCCGGTTGGGGTAGCATTTGGTCGGTCTGTAAACACGGACAAAAGAGAAGATAGAAAGCGGTTGGCAGCGCCGAATGAATCTAGCAGACACCGGTCTTAACCGGTGGCTCTTTTGCAATCAGCAATTCCAAATTTGACAGAAATAGAACGCGGATGACGCTGATGGGACAGATCAAAGCGGATAAAAGCAAAAACCTGCGCCGTAAAATCCGCAAAAATCCGCTCCATCCGCGTGATCCGCGTTCTATATTTGGAACTGCTGTTTTGCAATCTGCTCTAGTATAGCAGAGATTGCGGTTCATACGCTTTTGCTGTATGATTACGCCTGCCAAGGGCCTACGGTTAGCCTTCGTGGGCGGGCAGCACAGACTGGCTTCATTTATCCCTTTATCCCATTATTATTTTCGTCAGTTGTGCTTCGGTTTTTCGTGTTTCGGCGATTCAGTATTTTTATTGGTTGCGCATTTATCTTCCCTTTCATCTGCAACGCAGGCTGTCTGTGCCCGAATCCTTATCTTCATTGGGCCCTGCGTTGGTATGGTTGGCAGAACTTATAGGAGGTCTCATCCATGCGTTGGGATCGCTTTCTGCGTGTTGTGGTTATGCTCATTGGGGCCTGGCTGGGCTGGGAAGTGGGCCGGACCTTTACAGGCATTGTCTCCTTTGAGGAGTTGACGGCAACTTTTCCCACATCGGCCCAGATTATCCTTCCGTCGATTTTGGGCGGTGCATTGCTGGGCTTTCTGATCGCGCCTTGGGTGACTGTGCGGCCGGCCCGTGCCCTGCGCAGTAGTCTGCGGGGTGTGCCCACTATCCAGCTTTTGGCAGGCACGGCAGGGCTGGCGATTGGGCTGATGATCGCTGCGCTACTGGCCTATCCCCTCTCGCTGCTCCCTAATCCCTTTGGCACAATTCTCCCCTTTGCCGGTGCGATCCTCTTCAGCTATCTCTCTGTTACAATGATGCTTTTGCGCCAGCGGGAGATTTTTTCCTTCTTTCGCATTCGGGATGATGCGGCGGAGGAAGAGTTAGCCGGGGAACCATTTGGTAGCACCGCGCCCCATACGATGATGCTGCTGGATACCAGTGTGATTATCGACGGGCGTATTGCGGATGTGGCCGAAACCGGTTTCCTGTGGGCGACACTGGCCGTACCCCGCTTTGTGTTGAACGAGTTGCAGTACATTGCGGATTCGTCCGAGGCCCTGCGCCGCAACCGGGGCCGCCGTGGGCTGGAGATGCTGGATCGGCTGCAACACAATGAAAGTGTCGAGATTCTTTTTCTGGATCAGGACCCCAGCGATGCCAAGCAGGTGGACGACAAACTCATCAGTCTGGGGCTGGAGTTGAATGCGGCAATTGTGACCAATGACTACAACCTGAATCGGGTCGCCCGCTTGCAGGGGGTGACGGTTCTCAATATCAACGAGCTGGCGAATGCGGTCAAGTCGGTGGTCCTGCCCGGCGAGGAGATGGATATCCGGGTGATTCAAGAGGGAAAAGAGATGAACCAGGGCGTGGGCTATCTGGAAGATGGCACGATGGTTGTGGTGGAAAATGGTCGCCGCTATCTGAACGAACTGGTCCCCGTACAGGTGACAAAAGTGTTGCAGACCAACGCTGGTCGGCTGATCTTCGCTGTGCCAGAGGTGGAGTCGCGGCCACGGGTGGGACAAAGATAAATGAACAAGTGATCAGTGACCAGTAATCGGCCGAGATCGTGGCATAACGACTGATTACTGATCACTGGTGACTGTTCACTATGAAATTAGGGACGATGACAGAATGTTACAAATATACAGCACATTGACACGCCAGACTGAGCCATTCGTTCCCCTGGAAGAGGGCAAAGTCAGTATGTACGTCTGCGGGCCGACCGTCTATGCGGATGCCCATATCGGCCACGCCATGAGCGCGATTGTTTTCGATATGGTGCGCCGCTATCTGCGCTTCCGGGGCTACAAAGTCACCTATGTGACCAACTTTACGGACGTGGATGACAAAATTATCAACCGGGCCAACCAGGTGGGGCGGGACCCCTTTGAGTTGGCGAACTTCTATGCGGAAAAGTATCTGGAGCATCTGGCCGATCTGAATGTGATGCCCGCCGACGAATACCCGAAGGTGACCAACGAAATCCCCAATATCATCCGGGTCATCGGTGACCTGGGTGAGGCGGGTTATGCCTACGAGAGCGAGGGCAGTGTCTACTTCCGGGTGGAGCGGGACGACGACTACGGCAAGCTGAGTCGGCGCACCCAGGAAGCCGCCCTGACTGGAACCCGTGTGGAGTCGGACGAGCGCAAGGAGAACGCGGCGGATTTCGCCCTGTGGAAGGGAGCCAAGCCCGGCGAGCCTTCCTGGCCCAGCCCCTGGGGGGATGGGCGTCCTGGTTGGCACATCGAATGCTCGGCCATGTGTCTGAGTAATTTAGGTGAGAGCATTGACATTCACGGCGGGGGCAACGATCTGATCTTTCCCCACCACGAAAATGAGATTGCCCAGAGCGAAAGTCTGACCGGCAAAGCCTTTGCCCAAGTCTGGATGCACCACGGAATGTTGCAACTGGGCGGGGAAAAGATGAGCAAATCCCTGGGCAATCTGATCACAATTGACGACTTTCTGCGCAGTCACTCACCCGATGCTCTGCGCCTGCTGATCTTTTCCGGCCATTACCGCAAACCGGTGGTCTACAACGACGAGACCATCGAGAGCGCTGAACGGAGCGTCACCCGTCTGCGCAGCGCGTTGCGCCCGGCCACAGGCAGCGCCAGCGTGGGTGATGAGGCCGACGCCTTGCGGATTGCTACAGAAAATGCTCGGGTCGCCTTTACCGAAGCGATGGACGACGACTTCAACACAGCCAGCGGTCTGGCGGCCATCTTTGAACTGGTGCGGGCCATCAACACAGGCCGGGCCGCAGGTGTCAGCGGCCCCTTCTTTGATGCCGCCCAGCGCACACTGCGCCAACTGGCCGGAATACTGGGGCTTACCCTGCCCGATCAGGCCGCCGCGGGGGATCAGATGGCGGCCAAACCCTTCATCGATCTGCTGATTCAGGTACGTTCCGACCTCCGGGTGGCCAAGCAGTGGGCGCTATCCGACAAAATTCGCGACAGCCTGGGCAGCCTTTCGATTGTGCTCGAAGACAGCCCTGCCGGGACCACCTGGCGTTATGAGGATCCATCATGAGTGAGCTTTTGGCAGGACGCCAGGCCGTGCGCGAGGCCCTGCGCGCCAATCGTCGTCGGGTCTACCGGCTCTGGCTGGCCAGCGACGATATGGACAAAACAGGTATCACCGGGGAGATTATCGCCCTGGCCGAGGCGCGCAACATTCCAGTCAAACCTGTGAATGGTACGCTCTTTGAAACCCTGGCTGAGCAGCGGATCAACCACCAGGGCGTAGCGCTGGAGACCGACGGCTACCCCTATGCAGATTTGGAGACAATTCTGCGGGCCAAGAGCAACCCACCTCTATTTCTGATTCTGGATCACATCCAGGACCCGCAAAATCTGGGCACCCTGATTCGCACGGCAGAGGCCGTGGGCGTGGACGGTCTGCTGCTGCCCGACCGTCGGGCCGCGGGCGTCACCCCGGCGGTGAGCAACGCCAGCGCGGGCGCGGTGGAGCATCTGCCCGTGGCCCAGGTGACAAATCTCAATCGCACGATTGATCAGTTGAAAAAGCGGGGGGTTTGGGTAGTCGGTCTGGACATCGGCGACGATGCGATTTCCCTGGACAAAGCCGACTTGACCGGCCCCCTGGCCCTGGTGGTGGGCGGCGAGGGTAGCGGTATCAGCCGCCTGACCAGAGAAAAATGTGACTTTATCGTTCAACTGCCGACGGTAGGCCAGGTAGAGAGCCTGAACGCATCGGTAGCTGGGAGCATCGTCCTCTATCAGGCTTTTGTGGGGCGGCGGAAGTAGAAGGGTATTGGGTATTGGATATTCCGCATTCCCCATTTCTCAATCCCCATTTACAGGAGAAAAGTTATGGCTGGCAATAAGAATAACCCCATTCCAACAGCAGACTCCTATGCAGGCAAAATCGTCACGATTGAACGCTTCATTCTGGACCAGCAGCAGAGCTATCCCGACGCAACCGGCGCGCTCACCAGCATTCTCTACGACATCTGTCTGGCGGCAAAGATCATTGCCAGCAAAACCACCCGTGCCGGGCTGTCCGATATTCTTGGCAGCGCGGGCAAAGAGAATGTGCAGGGCGAAGTTGTCCAGAAGTTGGACGAGTACGCCGACCGGATTATCTTCAAACTAAACGACCACACCGGACGGCTGGCAGTGATGGCCTCGGAAGAACACGAGGAGATTATCCCGATTCCGGATCACTTTTCAGTTGGCCCCTACGTTCTCGTCTACGATCCTTTGGACGGCTCCTCCAATATCGACGTAAATGTGAGCATCGGCACAATCTTCGCCATCTATCGGCGCAAGTCGAAGAGCGGGCGGGGAACTCTGGAAGATTGTCTGCAAAAGGGCAGTGATATTGTGGCCGCGGGTTATGTGATCTACGGTTCCAGCACAATGCTGGTCTACTCCACGGGCCAGGGTGTTCACGGCTTTACCCTGGACCCGACCATCGGCGAGTTTTTCCTCTCCCATCCCAATATCCGCATCCCCGACAAGCCCAAATTCTACAGCGTCAACCAGGGCTACGAGCAGTTCTGGTCGCAAGGGGTGCAGCGTTATACCGAATGGTTGCAGGGAAAGGATAAGACATCCAAACCCCTATCCCTGCGTTACATCGGCTCGCTGGTGGCAGACTTTCATCGCAATCTGCTCACCGGCGGTGTCTATTATTACCCGGCAGACACCAAGGATGCAGGCCAGACTACCGGCAAGCTGCGGCTGGTTTACGAGTGTGCGCCTATGGCCTTCCTGGCCGAACAGGCCGGCGGTGCAGCTTCTACAGGGCACGAGCGCATCCTGGATATACAACCCATTGCTCTGCATCAGCGGGTGCCCTTTTTTGTGGGCAGCCAGTCATTGGTCAC
>CAMDQF010000241.1 GCA_945905745.1 Litorilinea aerophila | reverse complement strand
TCCAGCACCAGCACCCCAGCCACGACGGTCCACATGGAAAGGGTCTGCCACCAGAGCGCGCGGCTCCCGAGCAGGCGGCGGTAGGCGGGGGAGGTGAGGGGGGCGAAGATGGCGGGCAGGCGGGGTGTGGAGGTCATTGGGGAAATGGGAGATTAGAGATTGGGTGAAGGGATGGTTAGGGGCGGAGTGTAGCATAGGCGGTGGCGGAGACGCAATCGCCGCTTCTCCTCTTGCCCATTCTACGCGACAATAGGTGGACTGTGCGCTTTCCTCTTCCCATCACCCAAAGGAGACAACCGAATGTCCACCTCCACCAAATACCGCTATGCCGAGATGACCTGGCCCGAATGCGACGCCGCGACCAAAGCGGGCAAAGTCGCAGTCTTGCCTGTCGCCACCTACGAGGATCACGGCTATCACCTGCCTATCGACACGGACGTCCTGCTGGCGACGGAAATCTGCGAGCGGGCCGTGGCGCGCATCCCCGAGGAAGCGGTGCTCATCCCCGCCGTCACCCACGGCTACAGCCCCCATCACATGGACTTCCCCGGCACAATTACCATCGGTTGGGATACCTTCATCCGCTATGTAAAGGATGTCTGCCTGAGCCTGGCCCATCACGGCTTTGGCCGGGTGCTGATCGTCAACGGCCACGGCAGCAACGCATCGCCCCTGGACATGGCCGCCCGGCTGACGGTTGTGGAGACAGAAGGGCGCTGTCTGGTGGCGACGGTCAACCATTGGGGGCTGCGGCCCGTGCGGGAAGCGGGCAAATCCCAGCGGGTCAGCGGCTTCGGCGGCACCTCCCACGCCTGCGAGTATGAAACCGCCCTCTATCTGGCCCTCCGACCGGAACTGGTGCAGATGGACAAAGCCGTGGACGAAAGCAGCGCCCTGCCCCCCAGCTTCCAGACCGACCTCCTGGCAGGCAAGCGGGCGGATGGTTCGGTGGCCTCTCTAATGCCCTGGTGGAGTTCGATGACGGAGAGCGGCGTGCGGGGCAACGCCACTGCCGCCACCCGGGAGAACGGCGAAATCTGGCTGGAGGCGGCCATTGAGGGGGTGATTGAGTTGGCGCGGGAGTTGAAGGGGGTGGATCTGCCGGCGCGGGTGGACCACCACTAAGCCAGGCCCCTGCTGGCCCCAGTCAGCAGATTGGGTGAATGGCGTGCGTCGAACACCGAACGCCATTCACCCACCACCTTACCAGCCCTCCCACAGCAGAACATCGAAATCCCGCTGGTTATTGAGGATGGCGACCAATCCGTCTCCACTCTTTCGTGGCTGTGTCAGTGCCCTTTATACTCGTCGCGGGCATAGAGTGACATTTTTTTGCCTTGTCACCAGGTCAGCTTGTCACCTTGTCAAGTATAGCCGTTCGGCGCTTATCGGTTGACGATCTTGCTCGCATTTTCGTGGCGACTGCGATAGCGGGCATTGGGCGCCTCCAAAATCAACCGTTGCGCATCGTTCAGCCCGGCGTAGTCATCAGGGTTGTAATAGGTGGCCGACCAGGAGATGGGGAATGGGCTGTATTTGAAGAAGAGGGTGCGTCGCTCGCCCGCGCCGTGCCAGGGCAGGGTGCCGTGGGTCAGGGCTTCGGTAAAGATGATGGCTGTGCCTGCTGGCCCAGTAACAGCCGCCATAAAAGATTGGAAATGTTCCAACTCTTTCCATTCATCAGGAAAGGGATAGTTGCTCTTGTGGCTGCCGGGCACACAGCCAAAACCGCCATCGCCAGGATTGACATCGCGCAGATTATAGGCCACGACGCTCAACCCGTTGTACATGCGCTCATTGCGAAAGTGATAATACTGGGATGGATCGAGGGGTGTTGCGCCGCCGTGCAGCCGTGTGCCGATCGGCCCTTTGCCTTTGCGAATCAGATCGGCGTAGTCGTGGTCGAGCCGGAAGTTCTTGCCCAGAAGTTCGTCCAAATAGGGCGTGATGTGCGGGTTGTCGATCAGGTTGAGCAAAGGTGCGCCCCATTGCAGCACCTGTCCCCAGCGATGTGTGGGCGTTTCCGGGGTGAGCTCCTGGCCGATTTTCTCGTCCCAAATCTGATTGATGCGAACGATCTGAGCGGCATCGAGGGCGTTGGGGATGGTGATGAAGCCTTGGAGATCGAAGAGATATTTTTCGTGGCTGTTCATTGTTCTATCCTGATTGTAGGATTGTTTGGATGGTCAGAAGCCCATTGAGCCAAAGGTCCGCATATTTGGCTGGGTGAATAGATTGGAAAGGCAACGAAAATTCGTAGCGAATTCCCGGAATCAGGTATTCGCTCAGCAGCTATCCGACAGCCAGGTGATGATAATCCTATCCACCTTCGCCGACTGGCCGATGTTCTTGACCATAATTTCAAAGCCCTGGCCGTTGGCAGCCAGTCCCGGCCAACAGAAGGTATATTCGCCGGGCAGATTCAGCCGCTGCTTGCCAAAGGACCAATTGTCCTGGGCGGGACCCCAGTCCGTGGCCCCCGCATCCACCGAGCCACTCCCTTCCAGCCGCACACGATAGAGACCCTCGCGGATATTGGAATAGGTCTCTGCCCGGCAATAGGGGCCGTAGACTAGGCGCTGGTCGTTGGCGCAGCTATCGCCAAAGCTGCAATCTGTGCGGAAACCGCTGCACAATTTGGGATTGTCACTGGCCGGGTTGCCTTCGTAGAGAATGAAGGAAGTTGCAGAGCCACCCCCACCGCTGTTATTCCCACCGCCCCCATACGCAGGGCTGCTCTGCATATCGATAGTAAAGTCCGTGTCCCAGGTCAGGCTGTTGCCATTGTCCCGGAAGGCAGTGACCTCCAGAGTGTAACGGCCATTCTCGATCGGAATGCCCGTACTCGGCCATTTGGCCCCGGAATGCAGTTCGAGGATGTTGCAGTTGGGTTCGCCCCCGCCAAAGGAGCAGTAGCTCGCCGTATTTTCCCGCTGGGTGTGTACTATGCGCTGGTTACCGAATTGCTCCTTTATCTCAAATTCCGTGTGTTCGATGCCCGTGCCGTCGTAGTTGCCCAGATCCGGGTCCCAGACGAGCATTCGGAAGTAGACCTGACGGCTAAAGACGATATTGTCGCCCGTCCCCGTGACCATCGAAATATCGGCTTGGATCGTCCCGCTCAGACCCGCGCCGCCACCACCGCCGATACCGATCTCTGTGGGCGGGGTGGGGATGCGGACGACGGCCGCGGGGGCAGTTGTCGGTGTAGAAGTGGGTGTAACCGTTGCTTCCGCTGTCGGCGTGGGTGGAACGACACCCAGTTCCAGGCTGGCGACAGGCTCTGTGCAGACGACAAATTGGAGGGTCGCGTTCACCCAGCCGTTGAGTCCGGTGACAGAGTCTTCGATCTGTACCCACGTGGAATCGCCATTGCGGGCCACCATCTCCACGACCGTCCCCCGGCGCAAGGAGCCGACGGGCGGTGTATATTCTGTGCCGGGGCCGGAGCGCACGTTGAGGGTGGACGATTGGACTGTGCAGGTGGCCGCGGAGGAGGCCGGGGCAGCGGTAGGCGTGCGTGTGGCCACAGGTGTACGGGTGCGGGTCGGTGTCCGGGTTGTGCCAGCGGAGGAAGAAACTGACCGGGTCGCTGTCGATGTTCGGGTGGCCGTGGCCCCGGTGGAACCAGCCGAAGCCGCCGGGGAGCCGTCGCCCGCTTCCAAGTCAAGAATCAGGGTATAGACCCCTGCGTCCAGGCGAGTGGCTCCAGAGACCAGGATTGTATAGTTGCCAGAGGCAGGCAGGATAAATTCGGCAATCTCGGCGTCGCTGCTGCGCCCACTGTTGTCGTCTTCGGCCAGAACGTCGTCGTCGCCGCCATGGAAGAGTTCCACGAATACATCGAAATCATCGCTGATGGCCTGAATTGTCACCGCATCCCCCGCGCAGCCCTGGAAACCCCAGGCAGCGAGTTGACGGGCGCGGATGGTGCCGCTGACTTCGCTGCCCGGCGCAATCACGCCGTCTACAGCTTCCTGGGAGTCAGATGTGGTGGAAAGAGCAGTGGTCAGGTGCAGTTCATAAGTGCCCCGATCCGATCGTCGTCTGCCCGCGGCCACCACGAGAAAACTACCCGTCTCCTCCACGGCAAAGCCATCGATTGCGGCGCTGTCGTCCACGCCGTTGACTTCGACCAGTGGCAGCGCGCCGTCCCCGGCATAGAGTTCCAGATAGGGTGTGAACTCTGCGCTCTGCATTGTGACTGTGACGACGCTGCCCGCGCAGGCGTTGAATTGCCATTCGTCACCTTCGGCGGATTGGATATCGCCGGTGACGGGAACGCCAAAGGGCAGGGTGTTCGGTTCCTGGGCCAGGGTGGAGAGATGGGTCATCCCCCACAGGAGCAATGCGCCCAAAAAACCCAGTGCCCAAAGCGCCCTGGGCTGTGTGTGTGCGATGCGTCTCATTCCTTCTTTCCTTCCTCTAGGAGGGTCTTTTGTGCGGTTTCTGCGCTCTCCCGATAGGGTACACAGCTGCACTCCAATACTTTCTTCTGGAAAACCGGAAAGCCCCGGGTCACTTCCTTTTGGTCGATACAGGCTTGATAGGCGTTGATCGTGTCGCCCAATAGGGCAACGGTACGCGCTTTGGCAGCCGCGGCTTCTGCGGTCTGGCCGGCTTCGGTCGCCAGAAGCTCGTCCACCGACGATAGATGGGCCTGCAAGCGATAGGTCAGCCCCAGCCCCATCTGGCTCCAGGCGAAATATTGGGGCGATTTTTCCACAGGGAATGCGGCCAGCGCGGAGGACAATTGGGTGGCTGCGCTTGCCAGGGCCTCGCCAGCCGGGTCGTACTCTTGCTCGAAGATGCGGGCCAATCCCAACACCCGGTAGGCCAGCCCCAGATTCATATGTACCGATGGTTCGATGGGCGGCCAAAAGGAGGTGGGGGCCAATCGGGCTGCCCGCTCCAAATAGGCCACGGACTGCTCGGCATCGGCCACCGCGCCTTCCAGAGTCTCCGCCGACTGCTCCACATTCTTGGCCGAGGTGCAGGCGGCCTCTTCCGGAGTCAGCTCCCGCCCCCGCACAAAGTGTAGCTGTGCCCGGTCCATATAGGTCAGGCCGAGCAAAATATAGGCGTTCACATAGTCCGGGTTGATGGCGATGGCCGTCTCCCCGGCCCGGATAGCTTCCTCAAATTCCCTGGAAAAGAGGGCGGCCCGGCCCAGAAAGAAGTAGAGAATCTCCTTGCCGTCGGCGTCGGGCCATTCGGCCAGCTGCAATTCCGCCTCCTGCAAAATCTGGAGAGCCACCTCTGGCTGATTGGCGAAATCGTAGGAGAGGGCCTGGGTCAGCCAGAAGACTGCACCGCTGCGCAGGCTCAGGGCAGGCACAATCTGGAGTTTGGCCATGGACGCAGTGCTGGGGTCGTCCAGGGGCACATCCGCGGCAATCGTCGCGCCCATCTGCTGGCTGCCCATCGCCGCGTCCGGTTCCTCGGCGATGGCAGGGGAGTCGAAATAGAATTCCAGCACCAGCCCTTCGGTCGAACTGTCGGTGGTCAAATAGCCATAGATGACGATATTGGCGTTGATGCGCTTGGCGAGAGCCGCAGCCGCATCGGCCCGTTCCTGGGGCGTCGCGCCATCCATCACGCCAAAATAAACATTCTTTTCGCCTCTGGTTGCGGGCATTGTGTCGTGCCAGATCAGCACATCGTTGACCGGCGTTCGGCTGCTGTAATCGCTGGCCGCGGCTTTGATCGTCGCGTACTGACTAGCCAACTCTTCGTACATCGACGCGCTGAGATCAGACCCCAGGTCCGATCTCTTCATCTGGCCGTCGCTGAGAATGCCAAAATCGGCTACGGCAATGTTCAAGCTGCCCCGCATCTGCCAGGGGTTCCATATGGGTTCGGCCAGGGGATAGAGAAAGTAGCCGACGATAATCAGCAGAGTCAGCGCGATCATCAGTACGTAGGGGGTGATGTTGCGCCCGCCCACATTGAGCTGGAAGATATTCTTGCCCACGGCGACGTTTTGTGCACCCTCGCCCACCTGGGCAATGATCACATCCCGTTTGGCGATATCGCGCACCCGCTGCCACTGGCGCAGCAGCCAGTTCTGTTTCTCTTGGCCGTTCGATTCGGGAGACTTTTCGCTCATTGCCCGTTGCGTTCTGCGTAAGGCGGATTGGCAATCCGCCTGTTGTGTAAATAAAATTGTAACCCGCACTGTTAGTGCGGGCTGCCGCAAGCTAACAGTGCGGGTTACAATTTTCGTCGTTACCGGTGTCAGACGGTCGTGCAAACTGGGCGGATTACCAATCCGCCCTACAAGGCTCTATCCGCCGCCGAAGCGTTGACGCAGCCAGGCAATCGCGGCCTCGCCGGCTTTGCCCACCACACGCCCGACCGCCGGCGTAGCGAAGAGGCTGGTCAGGGTCTCGGCCATTCCCGGCAGATTGTCCAGGAGCCAGTCGCCGATCTGGGTGATAGTGATGGCACTGGGAATCTCCCCCTCGGCCACCTTAGACAATTCGCCGGTCAACAATTTAAGTTGAAACTGAGCCATCTGACTCAGCATAGAATTCCCCCCAGCGCCCGCATCAGTCGCTAGGGTAGCCTCGACTTCGGAGAGTTTTTCGGTGATGATCGCCTTGTCATCCGGCGTCGGCTCGCCCACAATTTCATAGACCGTCTGGGTAATCCCCTTACCGACAGCCACGTTTTTGGAGCCGGCCCCCACATTGGCAACGATAAAATCACCGCTGATACCGGATGCGTTCAGGCCGCTGATCTCCGCGCTGGCATTCCCAACCCGAGTCCACCACGGCTCCTGGCTATTCTTGTCCCCAGTTTCTGGTTTTGCGCCTGGTTGCATTGTCGTGCTTTCTCCCTTTGCGCGATATGGAAGATGTAGTTGTGACCCGCTTCTGCTGTCTGCCCGTGGAAAATGTGGAGTGGGCCGAAACAAACAGACTCGTCACGCTGAATGTGGATAGGGTATCACAATCCGATTACATAAACAACTGACTGATCGTCTCTCCCGTGTTCTGTTCTCTCCTCTGCTTTGACGATCCGTCACGTCCGGGACTACAATGGGTGTCGGCATGGAATCCACCTGCCCCACCCTGCGAGTACCCCATGGCTGCCACTATTGTCAGTACTTCCGCTCAACGGCGCACCGTCGCCACCCTTTTCGCCACCCAAAGCCTCTTCAGCGCGGCCACCATCGCCGCGTTTACCCTCACGGCCATCGTCGCCGCGGACCTGAGCGGCCAGGACAGTTGGGCAGGCGTACCGGCGACTGTGGGGATGCTGGGCCGGGCCGCGGCAGCCTATCCCATCGGCGCGCTGATGGATCGGGTGGGTCGGCGGGCTGGATTCACA
The DNA here is from genome assembly GCA_945905745.1 of Litorilinea aerophila. Classification (GTDB taxonomy): domain Bacteria; phylum Chloroflexota; class Anaerolineae; order Caldilineales; family Caldilineaceae; genus JACQGT01. Next base: position 2,693 of record CAMDQF010000241.1, on the reverse strand, counting down.
GTGGGCTTTGTCGCCGCCATTGCCGGTCTGCTGATCAGCGCCTTTGCCATCGACTGGGGTTCCTTCCTCTTCTTCTGTGCCGGTTCGGTGCTGATCGGCGTGGGGCGCTCGGCCAGCGAACAGAGCCGTTTTGCCGGTTCAGAGGTCTTCCCCCAGAGCCAGCGGGCCAGAATAATTGGCGTGCTCGTCTTTGCCGGGACAATCGGTTCGGTGGGCGGTCCCCTGCTGGTGACCCCAGCCACCAATCTGGTCGCATCCTTCGGCTTTCCTCCAGACGCCGGGCCTTATCTGATCGGAAGCGGGCTGATGGTGGTGGCGCTGATCGCCGTATTCAGCTTCCTGCGCCCGGACCCCAAAATCCTGGGCGCACAGATGGAAAGCCAAGAGGCGGCTCTACGCCCCGCGGGAACAGTCAAGAGTACCCGCACCCTGGGCCAGATTTTGGGCCAGGATTCGGTGTTGGTGGCCCTGGCCGCGATGATTATCGGTCAACTGGTGATGACCCTGCTGATGGTCATCACCCCCCTCTACATGCGCCACCACGACCACACGACCGGGGCCATTTCCCTCGTAATTATGGCCCACACCCTGGGGATGTTCGGTCTCTCGGCCCTGACCGGCTGGCTGATCGACAAACTGGGCCGGGCGCCGATGATTATGGTGGGGGCACTGGTGCTGGTGGTGGCTGCACTGCTGACCCCAATTTCAACGGATGTTCCCCTGCTGGCGACCTCTCTCTTTCTGCTGGGGCTGGGCTGGAACTTTACATTTATCGCAGGTTCGTCCCTGCTCTCGGATGCGCTGGAAAGCCACGAGCGGGGCCGGGTGCAGGGCACCAGCGAGGCGCTGGTCTCGTTGGCTTCGGGCGCGGGCAGCCTGGGCACAGGCGGGGTCTTTGCCGTAGGCGGGATGGCCGCGGTGGCCGCGGTGGGGCTGGCCTTCTCGCTGGCGCTGATCGCCTGGGCCTTTTGGATTGGGCGGCGTCAGAACCGGGTGGTGGCGGGGGAGTCGGCGGATTGAGGGGGCGTAGTGCGTGGTGCGTGGACTGGTGGGCGGGCGATTCCGGGAATCGACCGGACGTTCTCCCGCCTGCAATCAGGTGGTGGTCGATTCCCTCAGCACTAGTCAGCTCACCCCACACGCACCGCCCCTTCGACGCTCTGTTCCAGAAGTTCGGTCATCCAACTATTGAGGCTTTTGTTGGCAAAACGGGCTTTGGTGGTAATGGTCCGATGCAGTTCTGGCGGGATACGCACCGTGAATATACCCGAGTAGGGCTTTTCCGGCTCTTCGCCCCGTTGCGCGCAGAAGGCTAGGTAATCGTCTACTGATTCCTGAAATGCCTGACGAATTTCCTGCACCGATTCGCCTTCAAATGTAATGACGTCGCGTAGATTGACGACCTCTCCGTGCAGAACGCCGGTCTCGTCGTCGAACTCCACTTTGCCGATGTAGCCTTTGTATTCCATCATTGCTCGATTCCTGCCTCCTCCAAAAAGCGCCGCACAGACTTCAACCACGGAAAACACAGAATACACGGAAAGGTGTACTGGTCAGCGTTCTCTTTGCATAGAGTCTACGCTCCTTTGGCATGCAATCCCGTGCGGAGGTGTGCGATCGCCCGATTCCGGGAATCGACCGGACGATCTCCGGCCTCTCCCTCTGGTGCTGGTCGATTCCCGGAATCAGCACGCGTTACCGATCCCAGGGCGGACGACGGAACCAGCCCAGCACCTGCACCCCGCCCGCGGCTAGGGCCACCAGCGCGGCGAGGGCACCGACAAAACGCACCCAAAATTCGTCCAGGCTCACGTACGTCGTCAGCCCAGCCGCCACCCACGCCACCAGCACCGCCACCGAAATACCCAATACCCAATACCAGAATATCCGCCGACTTCTTGCCCTCTCCCGCCGCTCCCGAATCGGCACCCAGCGATAGCCGGGGATTTGCCGCCCGTCCAGCAGACGGCGGATGGCGGTCAGGGCTTCCCGGCGCACGTCGTTGTCGCGGTCATGCAGGCGGCGGTTGAGGGCGACGAGGACGCTACGCAGTTGGGTTTCGTCTTCTATTATCAACTGCACAAGACTGCTCGCCGCCGCTTCCCGTACACCGGAAGAATAAGAATCGCCCAACGCCTCCACCAGCGCCGACACCACCTCACCCGATACCTGCCCCAACTGCACCAGACTGCTTGCCGCCGCTTCCCGCACACTGGAATTAGAATCGCCCAACGCCCCCACCAGCGCCGATAGCACCTCGCCTGGTGCCTGTCCCAACTGCCCCAGACTCCTCGCCGCCGCTTCCCGCGCTCCCGACCCAAATGACTTATAATTATCCAGCGGCATGACAAGCGCCCCAACCAACGCCGACACTATCTCGCCTGATGCTTGCCCCAACTGTCCCAAACTCCTCGCCGCCGAAGATCGAAGTATATAACCTAGACCAATAAAGTAGGTAGGCGTGCCATCAGAGGTATCACTTAGCGGCATGACCAACGCCGACACCAACGCCGACACCACCTCGCCTGATGCCTGCCCCAACTGCCCGAGACTCCTCGCCGCCGCTTCCCGCACACCTGAATCAGAATCGCCCACCGCCCCCACCAGCGCCGATAGCACCTGGCCTGGTGCATGCCCCAACCCCCCCAGACTGCTCGCCGCCGATATCCGCACGCGGTAATCCGAATCACTCA
>CAMDQF010000240.1 GCA_945905745.1 Litorilinea aerophila | reverse complement strand
GCCTTTGGCGGCCTCCATCGCCACCCGAAATTTGTACTGCCCGTCGTGCTGTCTTCGTTTCGTTCCCATCTGTCTTTCCTCCACGTGTGTGTTTTTACTGCGTTCCTCTACTTTAGCACGTGGTCCAGTTTCTGGGGTCAATTATAATTCTCTGCTTCAGGTTTTTTACGTTTATTGTCTGGAGAGAAGATTTTAAGTAACCACATATAAACCTTTTATCAGAGTATTTGTTAGGCTTTGCCTATGTTATGCAAGGGGCAAGCCAACTATTATCATGCAGCGTCCACCTATCTACCCACCCGCCCTGTCCACCAAGAATGCTCTACAGCATCCGACTATTTGGATAGTAGCAGCTTCCGCCGATTGTCACAAGAAGAATTCCTGCAAAATTCACCCCATCGAACAAGTATAACCTGTACACCGGCTTTCGATTGCGCCGTCAACCGGAATCCTGTAAGCCTACAACACCTCCCCAAAGGGCCGACGCCGCAGAAACTGGCCGCTGCCCCGCTCGCCCAGCCAGGTGTCCCCGTCTACGATCAGCCGCCCGCGCAGGAAGACCTTCTGCGGCCAGCCCCGCACGGTCATGCCTTCGTAGACGTTATAGTCAGTGTTCATGTGATGGGTGTCAGCCGAAATCGTATGTATCTGCGCCGGGTCCCAGATCAGAATATCCGCATCGCTGCCCGGGGCGATTGTGCCCTTGCGCGGGTAGAGACCGAAAATTTTGGCCGGGTTGGTGGCGGTGATCTCCACGAAACGGTTGGGGCTGTAGTGGCCGCCGTTGACCCCGCCGTGCCACATCACCCCCATGCGGTCTTCAATGCCGGGCATACCGTTGGGGATTTTGTGAAAGCCCGCCATACCCAACTCTTTGCCGGGGATACGCCCATCGACGCCCCCTGCGTACCAGAAGGGGCAGTGATCCGTGGAGATGGCTTGCAGCGTGCCGTCGGCCAGAGCCTTCCAGAGGATCGGCGCGTCCTTTGGCTGGCGCACAGGAGGTGAACAGACAAATTTGGCCCCCTCAAAGCCGGGACGGGCCAGGTCACTCTCGAAAACGTAGAGATATTGGGTGCAGCTTTCCCCCATCACCCGAAAGCCTTTGGCCCGACCCAGAGCCAACTGTTCCAGGGATTCTTCGCAGGTCATATGTACGACGTAGAGGGACGCGCCACTGATGCCCGCCAGCGCAACCGCGCGTCCGGTGGCCTCGGCCTCCGCCATCGCTGGATGGGCCACCGCGTGATATTTCGGCTCCGTCTTGCCCTGGGCCAGTAGTTTGGTGGTCAGTTCGGCGATCACATCCCCGTTCTCGGCGTGGACCATCACCAGCAGGCCGTGCTTCTCCGCCACCTGCATGGCCCGGAAGAGGGTCGTGTCGTCCACCTGAAAAACCCCTTTGTAGGCCATAAAGAGCTTCAGACTGGTGATGCCCTCGTCCACTACAGAGGGAAGCTCGGCCATTACTTCGTCCCGCAGATCGGTGATGGCGATGTGAAAGCCGTAGTCAATGGCGGCCTTGCCCGTCGCTTTGCTGTGCCAGTCGTCGATGCCCGCTTTCAGACTGCCGCCGATGGGCTGGATCACAAAATCAATGTGGCTGGTGGTGCCGCCGAAGGCCGCGGCCCGCTGGCCTGTGAAGAAGTCATCCGACGAGAGTGTGCCGCCAAAGGGCAGTTCCAGATGGGTATGCACGTCAATGCCGCCGGGCAGGAGCAGTTTGCCCGACGCGTCGATGACCGTTGCACCCGCTTCCGGCAGGCCACGGCCGATCAGCGCCACCTGCTCCCCCTCAATCAGCACATCGGCCCGAATGGTGTCCGAGGCGGTGACAATTGTGCCATTTTTGATCAGTGTGGGCATGGGAAGGCTCCTTGTGAGAAAGGCAAAGAGAGGACACGGGGACGCAGATGGGCGCTGAAAAATTGATTACCGCTGATAAAATCTGCGCAGATCAACCCTTTCAGCGCCCATCTGCGTCCACATCAATCATTTCCCGCGCCATTCACCCCCACGAAATCCCCAATCCCCAGTCCCCAGTCCCCAATCCCTAATACTTGGGATAGCGGTCAATTGGCTGGAAGACGGGCGGGGTGTAGACGGGCAGGCGGCGGATAATGTCGGGCAGTTCGGCGTAGCTGCGGCAGATGGCGTTGGCCCGGCTCTTGTCGCTGCCCCGGTCTTTGATGCCGGTGAAGAGAATTGCTTTCATCCCAATCGCTTGGGGACCGGTCACGTCGTTGCTCTCCCGGTCGCCAATGTGGACGATCTCGCTGGGCGCGGTCTGCATACCCAGCGCTGCCTGACGGAAGACTTTGGCCGCGGGTTTGGATGCGCCCACTTCGTCGGAAAAGATGAAATAGTTGAAGTATTGGAGCAGTCCCTGGCGTTGGAGCAGATAGCGCAGCCCCCGGCCTGTGGTGTGGATGGTGTCGGAGATGATGCCCAGCTTGTAGTGCTGGCGCAGCAGTTCCAGAGTGCCGTGGACACCCGGCGCAAAGTCCGGCGGGATGCGCACCTCCATATCCTCGATCTCCCGCACCAGTTCGTCCACCTCCCGCATCAACCCGGCAAATTTGCCCGGCTCCGGGCGCAGCCCCAAAAAGTCGTAGGCATCGTAGAGACGGGAGGCCACCCCTGGCGTGCGCTGCTGGGAATGCCATTCGTCGTTGAAATTGCGATTGGCGTGCTGATAGGCGGCCGCGGCCTGCTCGAAGCTGATCTCCGGGTGGTTGGCCGTCACCCGGGCTGCAAAGAGCTGAATGCGGGATTCGGGTTTGCTGGGCAGCCCCAACGCGGTCCGCTTTGGCTCGTCCGAATCGTCGATGGCGATAGTATCCCAAAAATCGAAGGTAATGGCTTCGATCACACGCAGCCTCGTTCCTCATGTGCATGGCTCAAACCAGTCCATGATAACACAGCTAATCAGCTACCGTAAACTGCTTCTCCCGGTTCCCTATGGCGTATCGCTGTGCAGGCCATCACACCCGGCAAGTGCCCCAGTCTTCCCATTCATCAAGGCTACCCAATAGCAAACGCACGCGAGTAGAGCGCGGCGTAAGTCCCTAAACGCAATGGTGGTGCGTAGTGCGTAGTGCGTGAACTATTAGTGATGATGCTTGTTTTTTACAGGGCGTTTTTGATTGATGGAAAACGAGTAATACCCCTATAATTGGAACCAATTTTGAATACAGGTCCACGCACCACGCACCACGTACCACTTCCCGCCTATGGTATACTCAGTGAGTAGATGAACTTGGCGCACATTGCGCAATATTGACAAGGTATTGGGTGAGAAGATGAGACGATTTTTGACTTCCCTTTTGCTCGGTTTCCTTCTGGTTTCGACGTTCATTTTGTCTGTATCCGCCCAGTCAACGGGAGAGCTGCATATAATCGATCGGGCCGGGGACGACGTAACAATGATCACCGACGGCAACCTGATTCAGCTATCGCTAGAGACAGCGAAGGCTGTCCAACAGGCGACGCCGATCTTCTTCTATCTTGACACAGACCCCCAGACCATCGGGGAATGCACCATCCCGGCAGGGCAGAAAGGATGCCTCACTGCCCCCTTTGCGGCTCTCGGCTGGTATTGGAATGACGACGGCCAGATTGCGCCGGCACGCACACTCTATGCGACCACCCTGCGGCGCAACATCGCTGTAGCCACCATCCATGTACGTCCCCGCCCTGTGGTGCTGGTGCATGGCTTCGGGTCGGACTTCACTGCCTGGAGCGAATATCTGGGGCCATCCGGCTATCTGGCCCGCATTGGCCTGCCGGGTTTTGCCGTGGGCGATGGACAGGTAGAAGGGATCATGCGTACAGGCAACCTGTTGAAACCGAAAACCAAGACCAACACAATTGCCCAGAATGCGGTCATCCTGGCGGAGTACATCGCCAATGTGAAGACGGAAACTGGCGCGGAACAGGTCGATCTGCTGGTACACAGCATGGGCGGATTCATCTCGCGCAAGTACATCGCCAGTATCATGGGGGAGCGGGATGTAGCGCAGTTGATTATGCTGGGCACGCCCCACGCCGGCAGTGACTGCGTGCTGCTCGCCAGTGGCATCGGCTGGCACGAACCTGCCGCCTTCGAGATTCGCTCCAATTACATGATCAATGTCTTCAACCCCCAGACCCAGGAGCGGCGGGGTATCCCCTTCTACGAATTTGCAGGGACGCGCATCCAACGGCGCATTCTTTCCCCGTGCAGCCAAACGCCCAACGATCTGGTCGTCTCTCTGGAAAGCGCGGCTGCCATCCCCACGATTTTGCAGGAAATTCCCTTCCTGCACATTGACCTGAACTCAGATGAGGTAGTTTTTACCGATTATGTTGCGCCCCTTCTGCGCAAATCACCCAGCGCCTTTGCCAACCAGGCAGAGCCATCTACCCCTGCCCAAGCGCTCCCGGAACCAGCGCCGATCCAGTTCAGCCAGGTTTTCACAGGCTTTGTGCGTTCTGGGGCAGACAACGAGCATATCATCCATATCGACAACAATGTGGCTGTCGCCAGCTTTGGCACTTTCGATCCCTCCCGCTCCCTCTCCGTGACTGTGCGCGGGGCCAGCGGCAATGTGATCGTCCTTGAACCAGAGAAGCACGGGCTGACCGTCATAGACGATCCGGATTCGTTGCTTTATCTGGGCTACGGTTTCGAGAATCCCAAACCCGGCCCCTGGCGCGTTACCATGCAGACCACAGCCAAAACGCCGCCTCTGGGTGTGGAGTATGGGATCATCGTTCAGTATGTGGGCGGAGCCAGCATTGCCGCCAACCTGAGCAGCCACGTCCCCAGCGTTGGCGAGCAGGTGGAATTGACCGCTACTTTGAAACTGGAGGAGCAGCCGCTCCCGGTGGAGAGTGGGAAAGTTGTGATCCACACACCCGATGGGCGGACAGAGGAAGTTCCCTTCACCGGGCAAGACGGGGGCATCGGGGCGATCTTCCTGCCGGAGATGGAGGGCGTCTACGGGATCGACGTGGACATGAGCAGTGTAGCGCCCGACGGCAGCATAGTTCAACGCAGCACCTATCTGGCCTTCGAGGCTTTCGAGCGGTAACGATTCACCATCCCGGAAGCTCATAGCTTCCGGGATGGCTGGTTTGCCATCTGCCGTCGGTCATCTGCGGTCTTCCCAAACCGCACCAACCGCGTTTTCCTTCCCCGCCATTCCGTGTATAATGAATCCACAACCGAATCATCGGGCGCAAACAGTGCGGCGAGAGAGACCCTGACCCCAGGGCGCCGAAGGTGCAAGCGTAGAGAGAGCGCCCCTCTTTCTACGTGACACTCTCAGGCAAAAGGATCGTCGCGCAGTAGCCGCTCTGGAAAGCGTTGCGTGAGCCTGCCAGAAGGGCGACTTTTTCCAAAAAGCCGAACTTCTCAACCAGGCTGACGTAACCACCGACGGGGCAAATCCCAGCCCGGCTCTCCCCAGCCGATGGGATCAATCTCTCAGGTCCAGTACAGAGTAGACGGGCATTCATTTGGAATGCCCGTCTTTTTGTTGCCCTCTGCTGTCATCACCCATATTGAGTAGCCGAGGAGAGACCCAATGGAACAGATTTTGACGCCCACCCGTACACCTGTTGCCCCGTCCAATGGCCGTACCCCGACCATTGGTCAGGCCCCTGCCCGCCGCACGGGGCAGGCCAGTCTGCTCGCCCCCACCGACGCCTTTGTGGAGCGCCACCTCGGCCCCAACCCGGCCGAGGTACAGGAGATGCTGGCTGTGATCGGCGCATCCTCCCTGGATGAGCTGATCGACCAGACCGTACCCGCGGCCATCCGCCTGAAGCGGGGACTGCATCTGCCTGCACCCCGCCCAGAATCGGATGTATTGGCCGAGATGGCAGCCATGGCAGCCAAAAACCAGGTCTACCGCTCCTTTATCGGCATGGGCTACTACGACACAATCACCCCCGGTGTCATCCTGCGCAATATTATGGAAAACCCCGGCTGGTACACCCAATACACCCCCTACCAGGCCGAGATCGCCCAGGGACGGCTGGAGGCGCTGCTCAACTTCCAGACAATGATCAGCGACCTGACCGGGCTGGACATTGCCAACGCCTCTCTGCTGGACGAGTCCACCGCGGCTGCCGAGGCAATGGTGATGTGCAAGCGCGCCCAGAAACGCTCTTCCCAGGCCAATACCTTCTTCGTCTCGGAGAAGTGTCACCCTCAGATAATTGATGTGGTGAAAGGCCGGGCCGAACCCCTGGGCTATACTGTCGTCGTGGGCGATCACCGGAGCTACACCCCTGGCCCGGATACCTTCGGTGTGCTGCTCCAATACCCGGACACGGAGGGGACGATCCACGACTACCGGGCCTTTGCCGAGCAGACCCACGCCAGCGATGGGTTGGTCGTCGTCGTTACCGACCTGTTGGCCCTCACCCTTCTCACCCCCCCCGGCGGCTTCGGCGCGGACATTGCCGTGGGCAACAGCCAGCGCTTCGGCGTGCCCTTGGGCTACGGCGGTCCCCACGCTGCCTTTATGGCAACCACAGACGATCTCAAGCGGATTATGCCCGGCCGCTTGGTGGGAGTCTCCAAAGATGCCGAGGGCAAAATGGCCCTGCGCCTCTCCCTGCAAACCCGGGAGCAGCACATCCGCCGGGACAAAGCCACCAGCAACATCTGCACGGCCCAAGTCCTGCTGGCGATTATGGCGTCCATGTACGCGGTCTATCACGGCCCGGCCGGGTTGACCCGCATCGCCCGCCGGGTGCAGTTGCTCACCACCATCCTGGCCGGTGAACTGAAGCGCCAGGGGTATGTCCTGAACGATGGCCCCTTTTTCGACACCTTAAAGATTCACCGCGGACCCAGCAACCAGGCGGAACTGGTGGAAGAAGCCCTCTCGCTGGAAGTGAACCTGCGCATCTACAGTGACGGTGCGGTGGGCGTCTCTTTGGACGAGGCGACGACTGTCCACGACCTGCGCACACTGCTGGAAATCTTCGGTGTGGATGGGGACGAGGAGTTGGAGGGGCTGGCCGAGGCCGCCGAGTTGGACTACCCCGCGCCCTTTGCCCGCAGCAGCGAATTCCTCACCCACCCGATCTTCAACAGCATCGGCTCCGAAACCGAAATGCTGCGCTACATTACAAAGCTGGAAAACCGGGACCTCTCCCTGGCCCACTCGATGATCTCCCTCGGCTCCTGCACGATGAAGCTCAACGCCACGACGGAGATGATCCCAGTCACTTGGCCTGGCTTCGGCCATCTGCACCCCTTTGCGCCCACAGACCAGACCCAGGGCTACGCCGAACTCTTCCACAAATTGGGCGAGGCATTGGCCGAAGTGACGGGCTTTCACGGCGTCTCGTTGCAGCCCAACGCCGGCTCCCAGGGGGAGTACGCGGGGCTGATGGTCATCCGAGCCTGGCATCGCAGCCGGGGCGACGACCAGCGCACGATCTGCCTCATCCCCTCCTCAGCCCACGGCACCAACCCGGCCAGCGCAGTGATGGCGGGGATGGAGGTGGTGGTGGTGGCCTGCGACGACAACGGCAACATCGATGTGGACGATCTGCGGGTCAAAGCCGAGGCAGCCGGGGAGAAGCTCTCCAGCCTGATGGTCACATACCCCAGCACCCACGGCGTCTTTGAAGAGGCGATTGTGGAGATCTGCCGCATCATCCACCAGCGGGGCGGCCAGGTCTATATGGACGGGGCCAATATGAACGCCCAGGTGGGGCTGTGTCGTCCCGGCGACATCGGCGCGGATGTCTGCCATTTGAACCTGCACAAGACCTTCTGTATTCCCCACGGCGGCGGCGGGCCAGGTATGGGTCCCATCTGCGTGGCAAAGCATCTGACGCCCTTCCTGCCCGGCAGCCCGGTTGTGGCTGGCGTAGGCGGAGCAAAAGCCATCGCCGCGATCTCGGCTGCGCCCTGGGGCAGCGCCAGCATTCTGCCCATCTCCTACGCCTACATTGCGATGATGGGCGGCACAGGGCTGACGCAAGCGACGAAATACGCGATTCTCAACGCCAATTATATGGCGGCCCGGCTTGCCAGCGTCTATCCGGTTCTCTACACCGGGGCCAACGACCGGGTGGCCCACGAATGTATCATCGACACCCGCCCGTTGAAGGAGTTCGGTGTGCAGGTGGAGGATATCGCCAAGCGGCTGATCGACTACGGCTTCCACGCCCCCACAATGTCCTTCCCCGTGGCAGGAACGCTGATGATCGAGCCGACCGAATCCGAATCCAAAGACGAACTGGACCGCTTCTGCAACGCGCTGCTGGCAATCCGGGAGGAGGCTGCTGTGGTGGAGCGGGGCGAGCTGACCCCGGAACAGTCTCCCCTGCACAACGCGCCCCACACCGCCGCGGCCATCAGCGCGGCCGAGTGGAACCGGCTCTACAGCCGGGAGGTGGGGGCCTTCCCCGCGCCCTGGGTGAAGGAGAACAAATTCTGGCCTTTCGTCGCGCGCATCGATAACGTCTACGGCGACCGCAATCTGGTCTGCGCCTGCCCGCCAGTGGAGGCATACGCGTAGGGTTTGTACGACGGAATCAACAGTAAGCAAAAAGCTGCGAGTCGAAAGGTAGGCTACCTTTCGACTCGCAGCTTTTTGCTCCCAACCATCCTGCGCTGAAGGCAATTATTCTGCCAGGGGCCAGAGTTCCCCGACGCATCGCGTTACATAACAGGCTGAACCGTCAGCGCTGATTTTCTATTCTAGCCCAGGGCCAGCCACAACCAGCGTATAGGCATCGGCAGTCAAGTATTTGGCCGCCACCCGCTGCACATCTGCGGTGCTGACGGCGTTGATATTGTCAGCGTAGCGGTACAGATAGTCCAGCCCCAGCCCATACCACTCCATATTGAGCAGTTGGGAGGTCACGCCGTCGTTGGTTTCCAGAGCCAGGGGTAGGCGACCGGTCATATTGGCTTTGCTGTCGGAAAGCTCCTCGTCACTCACCGGCTGCGCACCCAAACGGGCAAACTCGGCACGAATGCTCTCCACAGCCAGTTCCACATTGACCGGATTCACACCCGCCGCAGCCAGCCAAGGGCCAGGGCCGATGTCCGCATCCAGCATGCTGTAGCTATAATAGGCCAGCCCCTGCTCTTCCCGAACCACCTCGCCCAGGCGTCCCATCATACCGAATTGGCCCAAAATGCTGTTCGCCACCTGCACGGCAAAATAGTCCGGGTCGGAGCGGGCAATTGCCAGGGAGCCGATGAGAATGTCGGACTGGACTTTGCCGGGCATGACCACCGATTCCCGGCGGATCTCGGTTTGACGAGAGAGAGGCGGCAGAGTCTGCTGGGGTGAAGTTCCACGCCAGTCGCCCAGATGGACTGTGATCAGATCGACAACCGCCTCGGTCGTGATATCACCGCTGACGACGATAATTGCGCCCTGGGGTCCGTAGTTGTTCTGATGGAAGGCAATCACATCTTCCCGGCTGATGGCCTGAATGGTCTGCGGGTAGCCGGAGCCGGGTCGTCCGTAAGGGTGATCGCCGTAGAGCAGCTCGTGGAAGCGGCGGGAGGCCACGCTGCGGGTATTCTGCTCCCGCTCCTGCAAACGGACCAGCCACTGGCCCCGCACCCGCTCCATCTGTTCGGCGGGAAAGGTGGGGTGACGCAGCACATCGGCCAGCAATTCTACCATTTGTGGGAAATCTTCGGCCAGACTTTCTGTGCTGAAACTGGTGATGTGATCCCCCGCGCCCACACTGATGCTGGCCCCCACCGCTTCGACGGTCTCGTTGAAGGTGTCGAAGTCGTAGCGACTGCTGCCCCGTGTGAGGAGAGAAGCGGTGAAAGAGGCTAAACCTGCCTTCTCCGCCGACTCGTGGATGCTGCCAACAGCCAGATAGCCGTCCAATACGACGACAGGCGCGGCGTGGTTTTCGCGCACAAGCAGGGTAATGCCGTTGCTCAGTTGGCTGCGGAATACGTTGTCTGGGCCAGGAAAGGCGTGATTCGCTCTGTTTGTCATGAAATTAGTACCCTTGTCTGGGAATTTAAGTTGAAATAGTTGTTCTGATAACCATTGGTAGGGGCGCTTGCTTGCTGCGCCCGTCTTGTGTGCCGGGCGCA
>CAMDQF010000239.1 GCA_945905745.1 Litorilinea aerophila | reverse complement strand
GTGGAATCATCGGTATCCTCCCAGTCAACTCCAATCGCACTATTGTCGTTGTCTGAATTCTACCGCTTTTCCTTTCACTTTACCTGACTTTCTTGTTCTTCTGTTGTTAAATTACCTATTCAGCCCCTTTGTAGCTGCAAAAGTCGAGTAACTATTCAGCCAGCAACTCGGTTTTTGGACTGGTCAGGTACGCCCTACTCGACAAGCTCAAATAATAGCGGGTACTCTTGAAATCACCGGTTTTGAACAACGCGCCTTTTTGCACCAAATCCTGGAGGTCGCGTGTGGCTGTCGCTTTGGATGTCTTCGTAATTGCTGTATAGTTCTGCGCACTGAGTCCCCCGGCAAATCCTTCCGGCCCCTCACGGAACATTCGCGCCAGCACCTTTTCTTGTCGGGCATTGAGTTGGCCGCGCAGTTTGTCAAAGAGTCTGGCTTTCTCAATCAGGAATTCAATGCGTAACTTTGTGTAGGCTTGGGCATCCAGAATGGTTTGTCCAAAGTAGCGCAGCCAGGGGGTAATTTCGTTGGAACGATTGGTCTGGGCCAGGGCGTCGTAATAGGCTTTTTTGTGTTTCTCAATTGTATGAGAGAGCGCGATTAACGTCGGCTGACCCAGGGATTGGGCCAGAGACTTTTCGGCAATCGCCCGACCAATCCGTCCATTGCCGTCTTCAAAGGGATGGATCGACACAAAATAGAGATGCGCGATGCCAGCCCGGATCAATGCGGGCAGTTGGTTTCCCCCCTCAGCCGAAGTGTGATTGAACCAGGCGAGAAAACGCTCCATTTCTGCGGTCACTTGGGTTGAAGGGGGGGCTTCAAAATGGATTCTGGTCTCACGCATAGAGACGGAGACAACCTGCATCGGTGCAGTGTGGGTACGATAACGCCCCCAGTCCTGCAAATTTCTCCTCCCTTGCAACAGCATCTTATGCCACAAAAATAATTGTTCGTGCGTTAGCGGTCCACGAAATGAACGGTAAAGATCGACCATCAACTCGGCAATCCCCTGCTCTGCCGGTGAGATTTTGGGAGTCTCTGCCTCCAATCCAAATTGATGACGAATGGAGGATTGCAGGCTCTCCCGATTCAGGTATTCCCCTTCGATCTCCGACGTTTTCAGTGCTTCATTGCCGATCAATTCAACGGTAAGTTGACTCGTTTCCCCATCCGTCAGATGCTTGAACGCGCCGAACAAAACGCCCGCATTGTAAAGGAAGCGCGCCTCCATTACATCCAATTGCGCCCTGTCATAAGAAAAATCCGGCCAGTCCGGCTTCTGCCAATTCCAACCCATGAGTGATAAAATCCCCCTTTATAACTCACAGTATAGCCTATTTTGAGCGATAACGACATTCAATCACCGCTGGATAGATCATTCACCCCCAATCAACCGTTCAACAGGCATTGCGTATCGCCTCCACGGCGCCCACATCTTCCAGGCTGCTCACATCCCCCAGGGCCGTGCCTAGATAGGCGGCGCGGATGATGCGGTTCATCACTTTGGCGTTGCGGGTTTTGGGCAGGGCCGTACAGAATTTCACCTCCCGCGGCTTGAGCGGACGGCCCAACTCGGCAGTGACCAGCCCTTCCAACTCGGCGCGCAGGCTTTCGCTGGCCTCGACCCCCGGCGCAAGCACGGCAAAGATCACCACCTCGTTGTCTTTGATGGGGTCGGGCACACCGATGGCCGCGGATTCAGTGACCGACGGGTGGCTGTTGACAATCGCCTCCACCTCGGCGGGGCCAAGCCGTTTGCCCGCCACTTTGATCGTATCGTCGCTGCGCCCCAGAATGTACCAGAGACCGTCTTCGTCGATGGCGCAGAAATCCCCGTGCAGCCAGACGTTCGGGAAGCGGCTCCAATAGGTCTCCCGATAGCGCTGCTCGTCCCGCCAGAAGCCCCGGGTCATCCCAATCCAGGGCTGGCGGATGACCAACTCACCCACCGCGCCCCGCACAGAGTGGCCCGCCTCGTCCACCACATCCGCCGCCATTCCCGGAATCGGCCCGCCAAAGGCCGCGGGTTTCAGCGGTTTGAAGAAATTCCCGGCCAGAATGCCGCCGCTGATCTCCGTGCCGCCCGTATAGTTGAGAATCGGCTTCGTGCTGCCCAGCACATTCTCGTAGACCCAGCGCCAGGAGTCCGGGTCCCAGGGGCTGCCGGTGGAGCCGACGGCGCGCAGGGACGAGAGGTCGTGACGCTGCACCGGTTCCACGCCGTGGGGAGCCAGGCCACGGATGAGCACCGGCGAGACGCCCAGATGGGTGACCCGATGCTGGGCGCAAAGCTGCCACACCCGATCCACCGCCGGGAAGTCGGGCGCGCCGTCGTAGAAGAGCATGGCCGCGCCGTTCAAGAGCGCGCCAAAGACCAGCCAGGGCCCCATCATCCAGCCCATATCCGTCATCCAATAGATGATCTCCCCGGCCTTCAGATCCATGGCGTGGCGCATATCCTGGGCCGCTTTGACCGGGAATCCGCAATGGGTGTGTACCGCGCCTTTGGGCCGTCCGGTGGTGCCGCTGGTGTAGATAATCATCAGCATATCTTCGGCGCTGGTCGATTCAGTCGATGCCGTCTCCGGCTGCTGGGGAACAATCGCATCCCACCAGACATCCCGTCCAGGCTGCATCGGTGTATCCTCGCCCCCCGTCCGGTTGACGACGATCACCCGCTCGACCGTCGGCACACCAGCCAACGCCTCGTCCAGCGTCGGCTTCATCGCCACCCGCCGCCCCCGGCGCAGCAGACCGTCCGCGGTAAAGACGGCTTTGGCCTCTGCGTCCCGCAGGCGGCTGCTGATGGCGGAGGGGCCATAACCGCTGAAAAGGGGCAGAATCACCCCGCCGATCTTCACAATCGCCAGGAAAGCCGCAGCCAATTCCGGCGTCATGGGCATATACAGCCCCACCGCGTCCCCTGCGCCGATGCCCAGGCTGCGCAGGGCGTTGGCGCAACGACAGACCTCCCGGTTGAGTTGAGCGTAGGAGAGGGTGACGCTCTCGCCCTCTTCGCTGGCATAGATGAAAGCGGGGCGATCTGCCGCGGGCGTGCCCTGCCATTTGTCCAGACAGTTGTGGATGATATTCATGCGACCGTCCACACACCAGCGGGGGGACTGAATGCCGTCGCTCAGGTCCACCACCTGACTATAGGGTTGCTCGAAACGGATATCCAGATCGGCCAACGCGGCGTCCCAGAACCAGGCGATGTCGTCGATGGAACGGGCCAGCAGTTCGTCGTAGGAGGCGATGGCGTGGCGATCCATAAATGCCTGCAAGTTGCTGGCAGCCATCCACGTAGGGTTGGGTTGCCAGGCGATCTTCTGGCCGAAGGGGAAGGTGGGGTGATTCGGTTCAGTCATTGAAATGCACCTGTCTCCACAAAAAGAAGGACACGGATTTACACGGATGGGAAGGATTTTCACGGATTGGAGAGAGGGACGATTGCTGAGATTGTATCACAGCGGGCTGCTCGAATCCACTTTGACAAAAGGAAAGGCGGCACATAGAATAAGCGGGCTGATTTCTACTGCCAAACTACAGTGGAACGCAGATTTCGCAGATGGCGCAGATTTGGGCAGATCGAATCCGTGCAAATCCTTCCAATCCGTGTCCACCCGTGTTCTTTCCTAAGGAGACAAAAATGATCGCCGAAGCTGTACAACTCTCTATTGCCGAGATCGAAGCCGGTTTGGACGGGGTTCGACAGTCGCCCAAAGATGCCGGTGTGTTGGAATTGATTGTACGCCGTCCTGAGAGCGGGGTGCGGGATGTGTTGGAGGCGGGCGAACTGGACCTGAAAGTGGGGCTGGTGGGGGATAATTGGATCGAGCGGCCCAGCACCCGCAGCGCGGACGGCAAGGCCCATCCGGATATGCAACTGAACGTCGTCAGCACCCGCTTCATCGATCTGGTGGCCCAGGAGAGGGAGCGCTGGCAGTTGGCCGGAGATCAGTTGTTTATAGATTTGGACTTGAGCCAAGAGAATCTGCCGGCGGGGACCCGGTTGGCGATTGGCGAAGCAGTTATCGAAGTGACCGACCAGCCACACACCGGTTGCGCCAAATTCGCCGCCCGCTTCGGCAACGACGCCCAGAAATTTGTGATGACACCGGTAGGCCGTCAGATGCGTCTGCGGGGTCTCTGTGCCAAAGTCGTGCAGCCGGGGACGATTCGGCGGGGGGACGCGGTGGTGAAGATGAAGGGATGACAAGAGGAAGGGAGGACAGGAGGACAAGTCTCCCTTCCTCCCTTCCTCCCTTCTCCCCGTCCTCCTTCATCCAATCGCCTGCAGCGCCGACCAGACGGAGAGCACAATCAGCGCCTGCCCCGGCCCGTAGGTGAGCCAGACCCAATCGCCGAGCCAGGGGAAGCGGGTTTTGTTGAAGAGTTCCAGGGCGAGGATCAGATCGCTGGCGAAGAAGAGCAGCCCGCCCACGGCGAGCACAGCAAAGAGAGGCAATTGCAGGGCCAGACTGAGGCCCAATGCGGCGGTAGAGGCCAACAGCAGAGAGTAGACCAGCGCAGCCCAGAGGAGCGGGCTGCGCTTTTTGTTGCGCAGAAAGACGGCGTAAAACAGCCCCGCAGCGATCAGCAGCCCCAGCCCCACCACCCACCAGTTCACAGGCCGATAGCCCACAATCGCGCTGATGTAGGCGATGTGGCCGACACCGAAAGCACCAATCCCGCCCAGCACCCGGTTGGGCGCGGGCAGCAGACCGGCCATAAAGAGATCGCCGATGAAGCCAAAGCTCATCCCCAGGGCAATCAGCCGGGCGAAGGTGGCTACTTCAGCCACAGGTGCAAGCAGAAAGCCGTACCAGCCCAGCAGCACCAGCACCGCCGAGGAAAGCATACGGGTCCATACCGGCATACGCCGATAGCGTTGGGGGTCTTTGCCCCGCAGCCAGCCCCCAAAAAGTAAGGCAGCCCAGAGAAATATGAGAAGGAGAGCGATCAGGTCGAGTGTGGGCATGAAGAGGGGAAGGTGGAAAGTTGCAGGTGGCAGGTGGCAGGTGAAGTGCCGATCATTCACAATTCATCATTCGCTATTCACCATTCACTATTTCTCTTTCTTTTACTCCGCCGCATATCCCAACAACTGCGGTTCGGCCCAGGCGGCCCAGTTCCAGCGGTTGTTGCCCAGGCTATCGGTCATCAGCTGCACGATGGCAGTCTGTCCGCCCAGATTGGGCAGGTCAAGCTGGTGGCGTTCCCAGACGCAGCTCTGTTTGGTGGTGCTCCACAGGCGCATCCCGTTGACGTAGACCCGGAAGGCGCACAGATTGTCGCCCTCCATCAGCGCGCCGTCCCGGATGCCCACGGCGAAGTGCATACGCAGCCGGTCGATCTCTACAGGCACGTGGATTTCGTACTCCACCACCGCGCTGCCCACCACCGGCGGGTGCTGCCAGAGGGCCAACTGCTGGATCATCCCGGAGGAGGCCACGCCGACTTTGACTTCCATCAGGTCCGGGTTGCGGGTGGCCTCTTTGCGGGCTTCGGGGAAGGCATCCAGCAGATCGTATTTCCAAACGAGGCGGAGGCCCTCGTCTCCGGCCTCCGTCTCGTCCAGCAGGCTATGCCACAGCTCCTCCTGCCACTTCAGATAGCTGATGTGCTGGGAGAGTTGCAGCAGGGATTGTTCGTTCAAGTCGTCAATGCGGCGAATCACCGAATCGAGGAGTTCCTGGCGGGCGTCGTATTTAGGCATACTCATTGGCGTGCAGTGCCCCGTTCATCATTGTTTCCCAATAGTTGGCCGCGATGGGATTGCTCAACAGCACCAGCGCGATGTAGCTCGGCTCGAAAGGCTTGCGCAGCAGCGTCAATTGGGCCTCTTCCAAGAGCAGACTGCCCTTCTTGTGGTTGCAGCGCTTGCAGGCGGTGGTCAAGTTTGTCCAGTTATGATCGCCACCCTTGCTGCGAGGCAGCACGTGATCCACCGTCAGCTCGTAGCGGCCTGGTGTGTCCCCACAGTATTGGCAAGTGTAGGCGTCGCGCAACATCACACCGGCCCGGGTGGCGGGGACTGAGCGATGGGGCAGCCGCACATAGCGAGTCAGCCGGATCACCAGCGGT
This sequence comes from Litorilinea aerophila, assembly GCA_945905745.1. Taxonomy (GTDB): domain Bacteria; phylum Chloroflexota; class Anaerolineae; order Caldilineales; family Caldilineaceae; genus JACQGT01. Next base: position 4,199 of record CAMDQF010000239.1, on the reverse strand, counting down.
TCGGGAAAGGCGCGGCTGGAGCTAGACAGCATCCGTTCCGTCGCCTCCACCAGTTCTGCCTTTTCATGTAACAGTAGAACAACAGCCCGGCGCACGGAGACCAGACTGAGCGGTTCAAATGTAGCGTTTAGCACGAGCACGGACTTAGCCATTGGGACACTCCTCACCTCTGCGTCCCAAACCTCTCCAGTGGCTGGGACGCCTACCCTAGTGCCACATCTCGGGCACGAATCACGACCTCCATCATAAAGAAGCAGACGATAGCAAACAAAATCGACTTCACATTCTCGTCTTCCAGTTTACTCAAATAGGCATAGGCCGCTGGAAGGGTGATTACAGCTACCGCGCCGTAGAGAATGTGCACAAAAGCTCTGGGCAAATTGTCACCCAGCCCCTGGCTGTAGAGAATCCAGCCGAGGGCGAACTGAGCCACCATCAAAATCTCGCCCACGGCCAGCGCCCCATACCAACTGCCGTCCAATGGGCGGGAACGGATACGCAAGAAAATGGCCCATACGCCCAGTGCGATCATAAACAGTGTGCTGGTCTGGGCCAGGCCAGCGTGGATAGTCGTAAATGACACGGACAAGACTCCTGGAAAGGAGAAAATGTTGTTTTTGAAACGTGAAGCGTGGGACCTGAGACGTGAGATCGTCGAATGCTCTCACGTTTTCTGTTTCACGTTTCCGTTGACGAGAAAAGCATCGGGATAACCCAAATCCGTCCCCTACGCCCCCGCATGAACAGCCAAATACTGCTTCAGCACTTGGGTTACCGCGCCGCTGATTTCGTAGCTGTGCCAGCCTTGACTGGCGGCCAACGCATAAATCGTGCCACCGATGACGTAGGCGTCCTGCTGCATGGCCTGATCATACCAGACCAGTTGCTCCACATAGGCCCCCGGCCCCCACAGCCCGTAGCCATTCTGCGCCCAGTAGTCCTGAAAGTCGGTCCACCCGCGGGCATTGGCCGGACCGGGCCGGTTGGATACCAGCCCATCCACGCCCATTTCGGTCATCACCAGCGGAATCTCCAGCCCGGCGGGCCGCAAAATCTGGTTGTAGACCTGGCGATAGCGCAGGGTCAGCCAGCCCGTATCCCCCGGTGTCACTCCGGGATAGCGCCCCACACCGTCGCGAGTGCTCAAATGATAGATCGTCGGGGCCGAATACTCGTGCAAGCCCAGCCAGCCATCGTGCTGCTTGGCCGCGTGCAGCGCGGGCAGAAAGCGTTCCCACATCTCCAACGGCGGTTGACCTGTGCCGAAGTTGCCGATGACGCTGCGGATGCCCCGCTCGGCCAGCAGACGCACCCGCTCTGCCTCAAAATCGGCCAGCTTCGCCATCTCGTCGCTGGTGCCGGGGACAGGCTCGTTGTAGGCTTCCCACCCGTCAAAAGTGTCTCGCCGCCGCCCGTCGTCTGCATAGATGAGCAGGGCGTTGACAAAATCCCGGGCCGCACCCGCTGGGTCCATCGATTCCAGATGCAATTGAGGCAGGTCAATGCGCCCAATCAATTTCGTGCGGGGCGACGTATCTTTGATCTGCCGGGCAAAGTTTACATCCAATTCCAGGGTCTTGACCACTGCCACCCCACCTGTCGCCAGCAGTTCAAAAAGCTGGGGATCGTTGCGGGAGACAAACAGACCCAGTTTGCTGGGGGGTCCCGGTGGGAAGGGCGTGGCGACTGGTGTGGCCGTGGGCGGAACCGGCGTGGCCGCTGCTGTCTTCGGCGGCGTCGGCGTCAATGTTGGCTCCACAAGTGGCGACGCCAACTGAGACTGGACAATAGGCAGATGCTGTTGGTAGACTGCGGCAGTCGGTGTACCGCCGATTGCCGGTAGCGCCGTCTTTGTGGGTGTCGCGGTCGGCGTGGGATCATCCGCCCCACAGCCGGCTGCCAACAAACCCACACCGGCTGCCATGCCCGTCAAAAAACGGCGACGACTCCACTTACGGGCAGTGCGCTGTTCAGTTGTCGCGTTTTTGTCGTCGTCCTCATTCCCGGCTGTGTCTCCATTGACACCGATTTCACCCTGCCCACTCCCGACGGAAGGGGTGTACTGCGTTTGGTTTTGCATAGCCATACTATATCACCGCTTAGAAAGGGACTCAAATCAACCCACCCCAGCAGTTCCAAATATAGAACGCGGATCACACGGATGGAGCGGATTTTTGCGGATTTTACGGCGCAGGTTTTGGCTTTTATCCGCTTTGATCTGTCCAATCAGCGTCATCCGCGTTCTATTTCTGTCAAATTTGGAATTGCTGAACCCACCCCTTTCCAAACGACGACCGACTGCTGCGTGTTCCTGAGCGCGCTATGAAATTTGTAGTTGTAATTCTACGGTGGGATAGGCTATAATCGAGGGGCACTACATATTTCATACTACCCTGGCAATGCCTGCGTTTCATGCGGGCAGGCCGCAATGGATGAGGAGAACCTTATGCAGAAGTATACGGTGAGCATCGAATACTGCGTACAATGAAACTTTACGTCACGTGCTGTCCGTGCGACAGCCGAATTGCTTGAGAACTTTACGCCGGTTGTCGAAAGCGTCAAGCTCATTCCCTCCAGCGGGGGACGGTTTGAGGTGTTGGTCGGCGACAAACTGATTTACAGCAAGAAAGCCGAGGGCCGTCACGCCGAAGAGGGCGAAGTGGTGAGACGGTTCAGCGAGGCTTTTGGCATCGAGCCGATGCCGAGGAGTTAGTAGAGGGGATCGGGGACAGGGGACTGGGAATCGGGTAATTCGTCGGGAAAATCGTCCTGCCCAGTCCCGGGTCCCCAATCCCTTGTCTCAAAGACTTACCCCCATCTCCGCCAGTTTGGCCGCCATTGCTATCCCCAACGCCTGCAAGCCATTGGCCGGGCGCACCAGCACCTCAAACTCCACAATCTGCCCGTCGTCGTTCCAGTGGATCAGATCGATTCCCTTTACAGAGAGATCGCCCACCTTGGCGCTGAATTCCAGCGCCCAATCCTTGCTGTCCAGCCACTCCCGGTGATAGGTGAAGTCGCTGAAGACAGCCGTGGCCGCGGTCAAAATCGCCCCGGCGATGGCTGCTCCCTCCTTCGCTTTCCAGAAAAAGGGTGAGCGAAAGCGCACATCCGGAGCCAGCAGCGCGTTCAGTGCCGGATAATCCCGCTCGAAAACGACCCGATGCCACTCTGCCAGCCGTTCATCCTGTTCGGCCATATTTCCTCCTGTCACTGTCAGGTCTTCCCATTTTTAAGTCAGTTATTCCATGCCCGATTGGGCACAATCAGCAATGAAAATAGGGCTTGCAGGTGATGAGGACGCAACTCCCAGTCCCCGATCCCCAGTCCCCAGTCTCTATTTTCAGTTCATATCCCGCCAATTGTAGCGAGGCTGCCAGCCCAGCACCGCTTTGGCCCGGCTGTTGTCTACCAGACTGCGGAAGGGGTCCTGTGCGTATGGTTCCCCGCCCCGCCACTCGACTTCCGGGTGAATTTTGGCGATCAGTTCCCGGCTGCTGGGACCCGAAGTCATCACATCATCCGCACAGAGAAGCAGGCGTGCGTGGCCCGGATCGGCACAGGTCAACCCCAACACCGCCGCCGCCGCCACATCCCGCACATCGCAGAACGCGCCGTACTCCCAGATAGGCGTCCATTCGCTTTCCGGCTTCTCGGCCCAGCGCTGGCAAACCCGTTCGTAGCTCTCTGGAAAGCAGACCCACGGCGGGCGCAGACAGACAGTTGTGATGCCTGTGCGCCGGGAAAAGAGGCCGCACATCTCCTCGCCCAGATATTTGGAAAGCGCATAGGGGCGACCGGGCCGGCAAGGATGGCTTTCGTCGATCGGGAAGAAGTCGGGGACCGATTCGCCGATAAAAATGCCCATGGCGTTGACACTGCTGAAGCTGACGATCCGGCGGATGCCCAGCGCCTCGGCAGTGGTCAGCACGTGCCACAGCCCTTGCAAATTGACGTGCATCACATCGTTGGGATCGTCCTTGGGGTCGGCCAGCATCGCGGCCATGTGGATGATCCCAGCGCAGCCCTCCGCCGCGGCCCGCACAGCCGCCGGGTCCCGGATGTCGTCGCCCGCGGTCACATCAAAGCCGACGACTGTGTGACCTGCTTCTTCTAACTGGGCCTGGACATAGCGTCCGATTCGGCCCTGACTGCCTGTAACCAATACCCGCATAGGACTCTCTCCTTATCAGTTGTGG
>CAMDQF010000238.1 GCA_945905745.1 Litorilinea aerophila | reverse complement strand
ATCCTCCCCGGCTGAAAACAGTCCTCAATCGGTTCGTCCAATGTAGAAAAAGGAGCCAAAAGTGGAAATGTCTTTGAAACACAAACGTGTTTCGTCCCGCCAAGTTTTGTTGTATATCCTCATTATTGCGGCAATGGTGCTGTCTGCCTGTGGCGCAGCTGCCCCTGCCGCCGAAGCACCCGCCCCCGCCGAAGCCGCCCCTGCGGCGACCGAAGCCCCCAAAGTGGAAGCTGCCCCGGCTGCCACAGATACGCCTGTCCCCGCCGCGGCAGAACCAACAGCTGTTCCGGCGGCCGAAGTTGACCCCATGATGACTGTCTTTGGCACAATGCTGCCCGATGACGCCCTGCCCTATGAAGAACAGGTCTACAAGACTGCCTGTGGTATCACTGCCAATGCCACCACCGCCGACTTTATGGTCTCTGTCTACCAGCGCTATTGTGGGCTGGACAATGCGTTCACGCTGTCCTTGGTAGATCTGGACAAAGATTTTAATGTCATCCCAATGGCCGCGGATAGCTGGGAGGCATCAGCCGATGGTCTGACATGGACCTTCCACATTCAGCCGGGCCTGATGTGGAATGATGGCACGCCAGTCACGGCCCACGATTGGGTTGCCACCTATCGCTACTCGGCCAATCCGGAAAGCGCTTGGGATTTTGCCTGGTTCTACGCGGGCGTCATCAAGAACTGGGACGAGATCATCGCTGGCGAATTGCCTGTTGAGGAACTGGGCGTGGTGGCCGTGGATGACGCGACCCTTGCCGTTACCACCTACAACCCGTTCCCGCCCCTGCCTGGCATGATGAAGTTTGCCTGGCCGCTCCAGGCCAAAGCCCTGGAAGCCCACGGCCCCTTCTATAACAACGACCCGGCCACTTCGGTCAGCATGGGCCGTTGGAAACTGGTCTCCCTGGAGCCAGGCAAGGGTTCTGTCCTGGAAGCCAACGAGAAGTACACCGGGCGCAACCCGCTGAGACTGAAGCGCTGGGAAATCACATACATGGATGTCAGTACCGAGTTTGCTGCCTTCCAAAAGGGTGAGGTTTCGCAAATCGCCTATGAGTCACTTACTCCGGCGGACTTTGATCTGGTGATGGCGGACCCGGTGTTGAAAGAGAACTATCTACGCCACTTCGGCGACTTCCGCACCGACTATCTGCTCTTCGACACCTACAACCCGCCCTTCAACGATCTCAATGTGCGCAAAGCCTTTGCCCACGCCGTGGATCGCGAGAGCATCGTGGCGAGTGTCTTGGGCGAGGTCAAGGGGTTGGCCGCTTATGCATTCCTCATGCCTGGCTTCCCCTCCTCCTCGGCCAAGGGTGAGCTAAACGAGTACCAGAACTACGACTGCGATCTGGCCAAGCAACATCTGTCCGATGCCGGCTTTGCCGACGGTGCGGGCTTCCCGGCCCAGGAACTCTGGCTACGCAACGAAGGTCCTGCCATGCAGGCTGTCTTCCAGGCTACCGCGGCTTCCATCGCCGAATGTCTGGGCGTGCAGATCGAGGTTTCCAACAAAGACGGCAAGGTCTACATGGATGCCCTGAATGCGGATCCGACTCAACTGACCTTTGGTGCCGTCTCCTATGGTATGGATTATCTGGACCCGTCCAATATGCTGGGCATCTGGGTTTCCACCGGTCGTCACTCCTGGAAGAACGACGAATTTGACGCCTTGATCAGCGAGGCCACGCCGCTGGTGGGTGATCCGGCCCTGCGCGACCAGATGTTCCGCGACGCCGAGAAGATTCTGGTCGATGATGTGGGCGGTATCTTCATCAACCACCGCTGGCAGGGTACGCTTTACCAACCCAACGTCTTGGGCGACGGCTTGCGCACGCCTGATTCGAATGGCATTGCCGCTTTCCATTGGGGTAATGATTGGGTGTGGGGCGATATCTATCTTGCCAAGCAGTAAGCTGTAGATTTGGGTAGCAGACCTGCCAGGTTTAAGCAAACCTGGCAGGTCTTATCCTTTCTCTTGGCTGCAACTGATAGGGATAGCTGGCGGTAAAGTGCCAGTTATAGCTTTTTGAGATAAAGATTTGCTCTGTAGGGGCGCTGTTGGCTGCGCCCGCCGCCTGTGTGCCGGGCGCAGCCAGCAGCGCCCCTACAAATGAGTATCTGAAAAACTATATCCTTATCCTCCCGCCTTTCAGAAGACAATCACTTCTTGAATGGCATTCCTCTTTTCTTGTCGTTTCTGCTCGCACAGGCCGAATCCAATGACGCGTTATATTCTTAGTCGTCTGCTCTCCCTCGTTCTTGTGATCATCGCGGTCTCGATGATCACCTTTAGTATGATGCTTGCGGTGCCCGGCGGCCCCTTCGACGAGACCAACCAGCCGCTTCCCCCCGCCGCCAAAGCCAACATTCTGCGCAAGTATGGGTTGGACCAGCCCGTCTGGGTGCAGTATGCCAAATATATGGGCAACGCGCTGCAATTTGATTTCGGTATTCCCTACTCGCAGCCAACCACAACCGTAGCCGAACTGATCAAGAAGACATGGAAAATCACCGCCCAGGTGGGTTTGATGACACTGTTGGTTGCCTTTGGGTTGGGCATTCCGCTGGGCATTGTTGCCGCCTACAACCAGAATTCCTGGATTGATACGAGCGTCACTTTTATGGCGATGTTGGGATTTATTATGCCCAGTTTTGTGCTGGGCACCCTCTCTATTTTATTTTTCAGTGTCTATCTGGACTGGCTGCCTCTGGGTGGCTGGGGCGAGACCGGCTGTCTGGTGGATCGCTATTTCTGCGCCGATTGGATTATGCCTGTCACCGCCTACGCCCTGGCCCCGTTGGCCATCATCGCCCGCTACACCCGTTCCAGCGTCATTGATTATCTTAACTCCGACTTTGTGCGCACAGCGCGAGCCAAAGGATTGGGCGAGCGCACGGTGATGCTGCGCCACGTCCTGCGCAATGCGCTGATCCCGATGGTGACGGTGATGGGGCCTATCATCCCCGATCTGATGACGGGTAGCATTTTCATCGAATCGATCTTTCGCATCCCCGGTCTGGGCAAATACTTTGTCACAAGCACCTTCAACCGCGACTATCCGATGGTGATGGCGACGGTTCTCCTCATCGCCCTGCTCTGGGGGCTGGTCTATCTGTTGACCGACATCACCTACACCCGTCTGGATCCGCGCGTGCGGCTGGGCGCAAAGGAGGGCCATTGATGACTACCAGTGCGAATCTCGCCGACAAGAGCGTGCCAGAACCCAGCCCAGCCCTCCCGGTTACTCTGCGCAAACACCGCACCCTCTGGCAGGACGCGGTCCGTCGCTTCTCGCGCAATCGGCTGGCTGTGATCGGTCTGGCGATCGTGGTCTTCTTTCTCTTTCTTGCCATCTTCGCCGATCTCCTGGCTCCCTTTGCTTACGACAAGGCCAACTTTGCCCAGGTGCGCGTCTTGCCCTGGCGCAACCCGGCCTATCCGCTTGGCACAGACGAAATCGGGCGCGACTATCTGAGTAGGCTGATCTACGGGGCGCGCACCTCGATGACCGTCGGTATCACCATCCAATTCATTGCCCTGCTCATCGGCGTGCCTATGGGCGGGTTGGCCGGCTATCTGGGCGGCAAAGTTGATTTTGTGGTCACCCGTCTGATTGATATTATGACCGCCTTCCCCGGTCTGATTTTCTCTATCCTCGTCATCTCCCTTTTTGGCGGGGGGATGTGGAAGGTGATCTTCGCACTCAGCATCACCAGTTGGATCGGCATTGCCCGCCTCACCCGTGCCCAGGTGCTCTCCCTGCGCGAAAAGGAATATGTGGAGGCTGCCCGCTGCCTGGGTGTCACCCAACGGGGGATTATTTTCCGCCATCTGCTCCCCAATGCGCTCTCGCCCCTGCTGGTAGCTGTCAGTTTTGGCATCCCCGCCGCCATCTTTGGCGAGGCAGGGTTGAGTTTTCTGGGCATCGGCATCAACGATCCCATCCCCAGTTGGGGCAAAATGGTGGGAATCTCTGGGGCCTACGTGCGGGTCTCCTGGCACATGGCGCTCTTTCCCACCCTGGCGATTGCCCTGGCTATGCTTGGCTTCTCCTTCGTGGGCAATGGCCTGCGCGATGCCCTCGACCCGAGGATGACCCGCTAGTTTTACAAATCTCCGAATTCTTAATCTTTCAAGTGAGATTGTGAGATTGTGAGATTGTGAATAGTCAGGCTCGACGCAACATAATCCGACAACGGACAGTTCAACAAACTTTGAAGCGAGGCGCAACATGATAAAAAGCAAAAGAATGGTCGGCCTAATCCTTCTGATTTCTCTGGTTTTGCTTATCGTCGCCGCCTGCGGTGGCGATAAAGAAGAAGCAGCGCCCGCCGCCACATCCCAACCAGTAGCCACCATGCCGCCGGCGCGTTTCACCGCCGTGGCCGAACAGGCTGCCTCCGCAAGCTCCAACGCTTCTCCCAAAGTGGAGACGCTGATCACACCCACAGCCGACGCCAGTGTCAGCCGGGGAGAAACGGTCTACAAAAACAAAAAGTGTGCGGACTGCCATGGCCCACAGGGCGAAGGCGTAACTGACAAAGGCAAGGCGCTGGCCGGGACTACGCTGGAATTCCAAAAATTTGAGGATATTCTGCGCACGGGTGACAACGGCGCACTGGGCAACGACCATCTCTACGGCTCTAGCGCTATCAGCCCTTCAGGCATGACGAACCTCTATGCCTTTGTCAGCAACCTGGGAAAGTGATTCTGATACAGGGCCTGATTGTCCGTAATTGCCAACTTCTGCAAACCGAAACGTGAAACGCGAGATCGTCCTTACTCTCACGTTTCACGTTTCTTCTTTCTTCAGTCACCTGCTATGATGAAGCTATTGTGACTGCTCCCTTACTTGCCCTTCGCCCCCGGAGGCTTTGCTTTGATCGCCTATTGCCCGCGTAGCCGTTTTACTGCACCCGCCGAGGAAAGCCCTTTGCGCTGCCCCATCACTGGTGAACCTCTGGAATACCGGGAGGTTCCTGCCTTCGATCCCGATCTGATCGACCCCAGCCAGCCAGGCCACTGGCGTTACGCGGCGATGCTGCCTGTGGTTGCCCCCGGCCAGAAGCGCCTTACTCTGGGGGAGGGCTGGACACCTCTGATCGACGACGAGTGGGAGGGTCTGCCCCTCTATTGGAAGAACGAGGGGCTGATGCCCAGCGGATCGTACAAAGACCGGGGCATTAGCGTACTGATCAACTTTTTGCTGGGCCAGGGCGCGCAGATTGTGATGGACGATTCCAGTGGCAACGCCGGGGCCAGCCTCGCCTGCTATGCGGCCCGGGCTGGTATCGAAGCCCGCATCTTCGTCCCCTCGACTGCGCCCGAACCCAAAAAGGCCCAGATCGCGGTCTACGGCGCGGAGCTGGTCGAGGTGAGCGGCCCCCGTTCCGCGGCCACCGCCGCGGCCGAGGCCGCCCAATCCCCGGATGCGGTTTACGCCTCCCACGCCTGGCATCCGGCCTGTCTCTTTGGCTTTATGACCAATGCCTGGGAAATTTGGGAACAGTTGGGCCGGCAGGTTCCCGATTGGATTGTCACGCCCTGTGGCTATGGCGGCCTCTTTCTCGGCGCCTGGCGCGGCTTTGAACATCTCTACGAATGTGGGATTATCGACAAATTGCCGGGGATGGTGGCTGTCCAGGCCGAGCCGATCACGCCCATCTGCGATGCTTTTGTCTACGGATGGGAGGACATTCGCCCCCGCCGCCAGCTTTCATCCAGAATGCTGGCCGATGGAATTGCCGTGGAGAATCCTGTGCGCAGCCGTTCCATCCTTTCCGCTATCCGCCGCTCGGGAGGGATGGCCCTTGCTGTGAACGACCGGGAGATCGCAGCGGCCCGCATCCAATTGGCCGCGCGGGGTCTTTTTGTCGAGCCAACCAGCGCCACCGTGGCGGCGGCCCTGCGCAAACTGCAACCCCACGTTCAGCCCGGAGAGACTGTCGTCGCCAACTTGACCGGTCTTGGACTGAAAAAATTGCCCGATCTACAGGATATTGTATGACCGAAGCCCTGCGCCCGTTATCTGAGTTTGAGAGCAGCCTCGGCTTCGCTTTTGTCGATTCGTTGTTGCTTCAGCGCGCCTTCGTCCACCGCAGCTATCTCAACGAAGCTGATGACGAATTTGCCATCCCCGACAACGAACGGCTGGAATTTCTGGGCGATTCCGTGCTGGGTTTTGTGGCCGCCGAGCTGCTTTTCCGCCGCTACCCCAAACGCTTGGAAGGGGAGCTGACCAATCTGCGCGCCGCGCTCGTGCGTCGGGAGACCCTGGCCCGCTTTGCCGAGGAATTGTCATTGGGCGACTTTCTGCTGCTGGGCCACGGCGAGGAGGAGAGCGGTGGCCGCACCCGACCCGCCACCCTCTGCGCCACCTTCGAGGCTGTGATCGGGGCCATCTATCTGGACGGGGGTCTGGCTCGTGTGCGGGAATTTCTCGAGGAGCGGCTGACCGAAGAAGTGGAGCGGGTGGCACCCAGTGCTTTGGCCAAAGACCCCAAAAGCCGTTTGCAGGAGTGGATTCAGAGTGAGTTGGGCGTCACCCCCCGCTACAAGACCGTTCTGACCGAAGGGCCGGACCACGCCCGTTTCTTTACTGTGCAGGTTTCCGCCGACAAAACCCCCTATGGCGTGGGCCGGGGCCGCAGCAAACAGGAAGCCGCCCAATCCGCGGCGGCCATGGCCCTCCATCACTTTGGCCAGCCTGCACCAGAATATATCCCCAACCCGGAATTGGAAGCTGCGTTTAGCCCCGAAACCACAGAATAGTTGCCCACGCCCCTCTTTTCTGTCGTGGTGCGCTGTGCGAGAAGCAGTACACGCACAACGCACCACGCATTACTTGGCTACGCGCCCCAACGATTGTCCGGCTGCCAGAAGCCCAGCTTCGGATCGTTCCACTCGTCGGTCGGCGCAAAGAGGCCAGGACGGCGCAAATTCTCCTCGATTCCCTCCAGATTCAAATCCACACCCAGACCAGGTCGCTCCGGCACGTGAACGTAACCGTCGGCCATGTAGTCGCTCGGCAGCCCCGTCACCAACGACTCCCAGAAGGGCATGTCCAGCCCGTGATGCTCCAGGGCCATAAAGCTGGGGATGGCCGCGGAGCAGTGGACCGCCGCCATAAAGGCGATGGGCGAACCGGCAAAGTGCATGGCCGTGGGCAGCCCATAGCGCTCGCCGTAGTCGGCAATCTTCTTCGTCTCCAACATCCCGCCGCTGGTCAGCAGGTCCGGGTGCAGGATGTCCACGGCTCGCTTCTCGATGAACTCCCGGAAACCGTCCCACAAGAAGAGTTCCTCACCCGCCGCGGTCGGGGTGCGCAGGGCATCGGTCACCTGCTTGTGGCCGTCCACGTCGTACCAGGGCATGGGGTCTTCGATCCAGGCCAGGTGGAAAGGTTCCAGCGCTTCGCCGATGCGGATCATCTCCTTGTAGGTCATCAGCCCGTGGCCGAAGTGATCCGTGCAGAGGGAAACCTCATCCCCCACTGCCTCGCGGATGGCCGAGACGACTTCCACCGCCCTTTGGATGCCCTGGTCCGTCAACTTTGCCCCCTGTCCGTGGCCCGGCGCACGCCAGTGCTTGCCGAGTGGGAATTCGCCCTGAGTGGCCTGTCCCACCAGCCCGCCAGGGGTTGTCTCGAAGAGATGGGGGAGGATGTCAAATTTGATGAATGTCAGCCCCAGGGCCTTGCGTCCTTCCAGTGCTTTGCGATAGCCGGCCGGGGTCGGGCTGGTCGGCGCGGGGGTGTCGGCGTAGAGACGCACTTTGTCTCGGTATTTGCCGCCCAGGAATTGATAGCAGGGCACGCCGTAGACTTTGCCCACCAAATCCCAGAGGGCGATTTCGATGCCAGAGACGCCGCCGCCTTCCCGCCCCCAATTGCCGAAGCGTTTGATGTGGCGGAAGATCATATCCACATTACAGGGATTCTGGCCCACAAGGACATTCTTGAATTGGAGAGCGTTCTCCCGGTGGCCCGCATCTCGTACTTCGCCGATGCCATAGACGCCCTGGTTGGTGTCGATGCGGATGATGGGATAGTCGTAGATGCTGGCGACGGTGGCTGTGCGAATGTCGGTGATTTTGAGTTCGGTGGGGCTGGAATGGGTATTGACCCGGTCAAATGCCTGTTCCGCTATGGATTGAGGTGACATTTTGGCTTTCCTTTCGGAGAGAGGGGAAGAAATAGCTGTGGCGGTCGGCTTGCGATTGTTTGCGTCCGCTCCCCCAGCATACGACAAAAAGAGCTATTTGAAAACTGCCGATCTGACCGGGTTTCGATTTGGATGGGGTCAAGCCGCGCGGCCTGGGGGCAGCGGGGATGGGCAGAGAGCAGGCGGGACCAGACGAGATGTAAACGATTTTGCGGTCGGCAGCCAGAGCCGACAGCCCCATCCGTATCCGGGGCAGATGGCGGGGGTGGGCGATGACGACCAGCGGCCAGTCGCCGGGGGGGAGCCGATCCAGGGCACATTGCAGGGCTGCGAAGGTGTAGACCGGGACTTCGCAGTGGCGGTGCATTCGATGAACAGGCGTGCCAGCCGCAGCCCCCGTATAAACGCTGAAGAGGGTGAGTGCGCCTATAAATGCCAGAAATATGGCAAAACTGCCCGTCTCCAGGCCTGGGTCCCGATTGACTACGGTTTTGCCCACAAATCGTCAAGCGGCGATCTTCTCTCTGCGCTTCGCTCTCTCTGCCAACTCAGCCCCGTCGCCCCGATGCCAGTGATAGAGAGTAGCCGGATCGAAGTCAGCGCCGTTCGGCCAGATGAGGGTATGGACTTCCGAGTCCAGACGCACCTGCTTGAACAGCGCCGGGTCGCGCAGGGGACCAAAATAGTGACCTGAGAGAACCGGTTCAAAATTGATCGTCTGTGCAGTGCCGTCGTCAAATGTAACGCGCAAGGTATATGAAGCGACACGTTCAAACGCGACAACTTTGATCAGCAAATGTTTCATTTTCTGCTAGACTTGCGGCCTTGAGGAAATGGCTGAGCAAGCCAGTTTTCAGCGGTCGGTTGCCGTGGATCGGCACAGAAATACGCGTGGTATATCCGGTTTGCCGTAAATGTGATGGCTGCCGTTAACCCGCAGAAGTGTCCAACCGTATCGCTCCAGAATCCTGGCGAATTCCTTTCCGGACACAGATTTCATACAGCAATCTCAATCGTGCGCTGTTTATAACCATTTGTCGGTGTTTCAATCGGTACAGATAGACACCCCTCGACGGCTTCGTAAAGGTTCTGCAGCAACTCTTCGAAGGTCTCTCCCTGGGTTGCGCAGCCCGGAATGGCAGGCACTTCTGCCCAATAGCCACCCTCCTCGGCTTCGTGTATCACGACCTGGATTTTCATAGGAGTATCTCGTGTCTCCTTCAGATTCATTCATCCGCGCTCATCCCAGTATAGCGGAAAAGCCGGGCGGCCACCACCCGTCTTAATTTCTTCACGGCCTTCCAGGAAGTTCGCTACTCCAGATTCACTCTCATTCCGGCAGTTCATCGCCAGCCCGTGGGGGTTCACCGCCTTGTCGATCCAGCAAGCGGCGAAAGGCGTCCATATCCGCTCGATCTGCGCGCTCGTTGAAAAAGCGGGCCGTTTCTATGACTGCCAACTTTTCGGCCACAGCAAGCGTGATAAATTGGTTGATGCTGATACCTTCTTTTTCTGCGACTTGCGCCAGATTTTCCTTTAGGGAAACGGGCAAGCGCAGAGCATAAGCGGCTGATTTTGTCATTCTCGCAGTCTCCTCATCATCTGTCCCGGTTGCAGGACTTCAATGCCGAACCGATAAGGGGCTTGGCCGAAATCCCGAAGATTGAATGTAACGATTGCACTCGCCTGTCCATTGATAGCGGTTTCCAGGATCATTTCATCGTCTGGATCACGTAATTGAGGACGCCATACGAAACGCTGGCTGATTGGTTCTGCCAGAAAAAGAATGGCATCCACGAAGTTCACCGCATCCAGGCGTGAAATACCGGCTGCGCGGAAATGTTCTGGCATCGGCATTTGGCTTCATATTCCAAAGCCATGGCTACACTGACCAGAATTTGTATCTGCCTTTGATCTGTTGCGCGCAAAAGAGCGGCAGAGGTCCCTGATGGGCTACGCATGGCTGCAATAATTACATCAGTGTCCAATACGATTCGCCACATAGATCATATCATAGGCAATGTCACTTGTTTTGTCAACATATTCTATTTTATCGGGTGTATTTCAGTTTTAGGGCGAGAATAGAGTAGGATAAAGGGAAAGGTGGCAGTAAATTGACAGGCGAAACAAAAGGAATGGA
>CAMDQF010000237.1 GCA_945905745.1 Litorilinea aerophila | reverse complement strand
CAACGCGCTCTCGTTCATCCACATCGTAGAGGTAGCAGCCCTCCCCCCGCTGCATTGTGAGCGGGTAGGGTTTGTAGAAATAGGCACCCTTTGCGCCGCCGGGCATCGATCGGCGATCCCGTTCAAACTGCGCCCGGGACGTTGGGTTTTCCGCGGCGTAGATATCTTCCAGCGTTTTGCTCACTTCAGCCATTGTTTCGCCCCCTGCAAGCGGCTTTCCTCTATGGAATCATTCAAACCAGTAACTAAAGAGCTGAGCGCTACGCATGTGGAAGCGTAACCGAATTGGGCCGTGGCTTGCCTCCGGCATTCGATTCTGCTGTTGCCACACAACCGCCTGGCGCACAGAGTCGTACTCCATCGCAATCGCTTGCGCCCGCTCATAGCCTGGCAGCGGTTCGCCCGCGGCGTCCAGAATCTCAACGCTGATCGCCCCGCCACCGGCATCGGCGTTGAGATAGAGCCGCTCCCCCTCCCACTGGAAGAGTGCAGTGGTAAAGGTGCCGCCCTCTTCCGCCGCGTCCAGCGAGACGAAACCATCCCGCCGCAGGGTAGCCAGACAGATGGCCGCGCAGTCCGCATCCCATTCCTGCGGCGGCCAACGGAACTTGACCCCCGTGTAGTAGAACCAGAGCTCGTCATCACGGATCACAGGCGACGAAGGGCCGAGTATCTGCAAAGTATCGTAGGCCCCTGCGCCCAGAGGCGATGAGTCAATGATAGCCTCCCGGTTGCCCAAACGCTGCCATCGGTGCATATCTCGGCTGCTGGCAAGTTGGACGTGGTGGAAGCCATCGTGGTTGCGCCCTGTGGGGTTGCGTCCCACATGATGAAACATAGACGCAAAACCAATATAGCGACTCTCGTAGCGGGAAATGGCGAAATTGTAGACGTCAACGCCGTGTTCTTCGGGATGGTTAAAAATTGTCTGCTGCAAAGCCGGATTGTCCAGACGCTTTGCGATCACGGCACGCGCCAACGCCTGGTCCTCGTCATCAGCGTGGAAAACCAGCACCGGCTCGGTCCAGTGCTCAAAGTCACGGCTGGTGGTGAGCGCGTGGGAACGCCCGTAGGGTCCTTTGACTTTGACTGTGGCGATGAAGAGGCGGTTTGCCGCGTCAAAGCTGAAGTTTGGCTCGTCACCCGACAGAATGGGCGGGGTGTCGAGACGTGTCCAGACGATACCGTCCGGCGAGACGCCAAAGAAGACCGCGTGTTCTGACACGAGCGTAAATGTAATGGCCTTGAAACGGCGACGCGGGTCCGGATCGTCGGCATCGTAGATAACGCCAAGCACTTCAGTCGTGCGTTTCTCATCGATGGGAATATAGACAAAGTTATTGGCGGTCGCGCCGGCGAGCTCGACTCGCCCGATATTTGGCTGATACCAGTGAAGCCCGTCTCGACTTTCGTGATAGGCGGAGAGTCCTGCGTCGGCGCTCAACTTGGCGCTGATGGTCCAGAATTTCCACACCCCCGCTTCTGGATCCCAGACCGGCGCTGTACGTGTTTGCGGCCGGTAGGAAGGGCCATCCGCTTCAGGCGCATGCAATTTGATTTCGGGATAGGCGCGGATCACTGCGCCCTTTTTGTTTGGCCGATGCATACGCACCCGCAGATTGTTGATCTCGGCGATGTCGTCGTCGTCGAAGAAAAGTTGTCGCTCGCGGTGGGTAAACGTGCGGATCGGCTCAGGTCTCATTTTGTCCCTTTACGTACCAAAACGAATCGAATAGAGAGAGAAGTCTGTCTTTTTTCTCGCTAATCCAACTTCGAGCGCGGATCAAACGCATCGCGCAGGGCATCGCCAAAGAAGTTCATCGAGAGAACCGCAAAAGCAATGGCAAGCGCGGATGGCAGCCAGCGCCAGGGCATATTTTCCAGAATGGGCAGTTGCATCGCGGTCGTCAATGTCTGCCCCCAACTTGGGGTTGGCTGTTGAACACCCAGGCCGAGAAAGCTAAGACTCGACTCGGTCATAATGGCGCCCGCCAGACCGAGGGTAGCCGCAACGACTACAGGACCGACGACATTGGGAAGAATGTGGCGGAAGATGATACGACGTGTTGGCACACCAACGGCGACCGCGGCGAGGATGAAATCCTGGCTACGCAGGCTCAGAATTTGACCGCGTATCAGGCGCGTCATGCCCGGCCAGCCGAAGACCCCGATAATTACCATAATATTGAAAATATTCGGTGGGAGAACGGATGCAACGGTGATGATCAGGAGAAAGGTGGGGAAGCACATAATAATGTCGGTAAACCGCATGATAATGCTGTCCACGCGACCACCAACATATCCAGAGATGCTGCCAAGCAGCAGGGCAATCGCTGTATAGATGCCCACGGCCACAAGGCCGACCGAAAGGGAAACACGGGCGCCGTACACCAGTCGCGCCCAGACATCGCGGCCAATCGCATCGGTGCCCAGGATATGCTCGGCGCTGGGCGGCTGATTCTTTGCCCTCAGTTCCATAGCCTCTGGGTTTGCGCCTGCCACCAGAGGCGCAAAGACGGCCGCAATGATGAGCAGCACAAGCATGACCAATCCAACCATCCCCAACTTGTGCCGCCAGAGCCGACGCCAGAAACGATACCTGGCCGAATCCCGGCGGGGTTCCGGCAATCTCCCCGCCAATTCGACCGAAGGTCCACTCGCAGTTTTTTGAGTGCCAGCCGTCTCGTCCGAAGCTGTCATGTTCTCTGTCTCTATTCGTAATGAATACGCGGATCGGCGAAAGCATAGGTGATGTCAGCCAGCAGATTACTCAACAACACCACAAGCGCAACTACGAAGTTGACCCCCATAATGACTGGATAATCCCGGGCAAAGATGGCCGCCAAACTATAGGTGCCCATGCCAGGCCAGGCAAAAATATGCTCGATAATGACTGTCCCGCCGATCAGAAAAGGGATGTTCAGACCAATAATTGTAATCAGGGGGATGAGTGCATTGCGCAGGGCGTGCCGCAGCAGGACGGCCCTCTCTGCCAATCCCTTGGCCCGGGCAACGACAATGTAGTCCTGGCGAATGACATCGAGCAGACTGCCCCGCGCATAACGCATAAAGCCAGCCATACTCCCCAATCCCAGTACCAGCGATGGCAATATCATATGGTGAATGCGGGTCAGCAGTGTGGCCTCCTCACCGTAGTTGATGATCCCGGAGGTTGGGAAGATCGGCAGCTTGAGGGAAAAGAGAAAGATGCCACCGATGGCAAAGACAAAGCCGGGCGTCGATATCCAGAAGAATCCCAGTAGTGTCAATAGCTGGTCAACCCAAGTGTACTGTTTGACAGCAGAGGCAATGCCCAATCCTATCCCCGCGACAATGCCAATCAGTAGCGCGGTTGAGGTTAGCTGTAGGGTTGCCGGCAACCGCGCCAATATCTCATCGCGCACAGGTGCTCCGGACGTAAGCGACCGTCCCAGATTGCCCTGGACCAGCTCGCGTAACCAGATGAAATAGCGCACGTAAGCTGGCTTGTTCAGGCCGTAGCTCTCGCGCATGGCTTCCATCTGTTCGGGGGAGAAATTGACGATCGCTGTGGTTGGGATCAGGCCATCCACGAAATCACCTGGCATCAGTTCGGTGAGGAGGAATGTGACAACGGTCAGGCCGATGAGGATAGGCACAGAGATAGCCAGGCGACGCAGTATATAGGTTTGCAATGCTATCACCTCGCAGGAAGATGGCTGGGGGTGGTTGAGTCGCCCAGCGTGCCGTGTGAGAGTGGCGGCCGTGGGTAGACGCAGCGCGCCGCCACTCTCACACACTAAGCAGTTCCCGTCTTAACTCAGCAGATTCATCGCCCTGCTATTCCGACACAGACCAATTTACTGCGTTGGCATACCCATTGTTCCACAGGTAGTACTGGTTCCATTGGGCGTCCTCGTCGAATCCGCTTACCCGCTTGTTGATCGCCAGCGGGCCGGTAAACTGGAGGAAGGGCATCATGGGCAGTTCATCATTCAAGCGAGTCTGAAGCTGATTGTGGATGGCCCGGCGTTCGTCTTCGTCAACCGTAGCAGCCGTTTGGTTGAAGAGCGCGCGTGCTTCTTCATCACCCCAGGGTGAAGTACAGCGCTCGCCATCTGTGAAGAAGGAGTTGTAGTCTTCCGGGAATGCGAAACCCCAGCCCTGATAGAGCAGATCGTATTCACAATTGGCCGCCGCCGCGGCGACCGACGTACCTTCCAGGAACTGTAGCACGGTCTTGACACCGACCGCGGCCAGATTCTGCTGGATCGCGGCCATAATGTCCTGGTGTAGCGCGTCGCCGTAGTACCAATTCACCGTCAGTTCGTTGTTGGGGTCCCAGGTGCCGTCAGCAATCGCCGCGTCCAATAGCTCTTGGGCCTTTTCCGGGTTGTATTCGTACTGGTTGAGGTCTGGCGCCAACCAGGGCCGCATCTCCATATACGAATTATAGGGCTGGCAGAGACCGCTGTAGAGAACCTCGCAGATGCCCTCGCGGTCGATGGCGTAGGCCAAGGCTTGGCGCACCCGCTTGTCCGACAGCTTATCCGACTCGTAGTTCAGCAGGAAGACCCGGATGTAGTTGCGGTTGACAAGCTGGACATTCACATTGTCCAGTCCCAGAGCCTGTTCGTAGAAATCCTGGGGGACTTTCCACACATCCAGTTCGCCCTTCTGCAGCGCAATGAACTGGGTATCTGGGGTGCCGAAGTTTTTGAAGAGAATGCGTTCTACCTGGGGGACGCCGCCGTAATACTCTTCGTTGCGCACAAGCTCGATAAACTGATCGCGCTCAGCCTGCACGAATTTGAACGGCCCCGAGCCGATGTTGAGTTCCGGCGTGTACCAGGCCGGCGCGTGGTGTTCGACAACATCTCCTGGTGCCACATTTTCAAAGATGTGGGCGGGAAGAATCTGCAGGTCGGTGGTTGCGGAGAGATGCCAACCGACTTTGGGTTCCGTCAACTGGAAGATCACAGTGAAGTCGTCGGGCACCTGTACGCCCGGCAGTTCCTCGGAAACGCCGTCGTAGAACTCCTGGCCGCCCACAAGACTGCTGATCCAGCGTTGGGGATTGATATTGGTTTCCTTGGTCATAATGAACTTGACCGTCGCTTCCACATCCCGGGCCGTCACCGGTTTGCCGTCATGCCATTTGGCATCCTCGCGCAGGTGGAAGGTATAGGTAGTGGCGTCGTCCGACACCTCCCACTCTAGGGCTAGATCTGGATGGGGCACATTGTTGCGGTCGAGGTCGAAGAGGCGGCTGTGGGTCAGCATGGCAGGGAAGTTGCTGCTATAGCCATACTGATAGGTTGGCCGGAAGGGGCTGTAGGTGCCCCAGGGAGATTCGGTGGCAAAGGTCAACGTACTCGCCTCTCCAGACTCAGCTTCAGGAACGGCAGTTGGTTCTGGCTCTGGGGCGGCTGTCGCTTCGGCGGCTGCGGGTGCTGCGGCCGGTGCCTCCGCCACGGGTGCGGCTGGCACCGCACAAGCGGCCAGCAATAGGGTGACTATCAGAGCAATCACAAAACTCGGAACAATCGTGCGGGATCGTTTTCGTGCATTCATCACCTGTTCTCTCCTCTCAATAAGTAGATTCACTTTCGGACTTCGCAAGGTATGACGTTGTCACCTCCTTTGTTGAGGACTGCTTGTCTACTATAGACAGCCAGGTCCGCTGGATTATTATTTTGGGGGCAGAAAACGGAAATGTCTGGCTATCCTACACGTAAAGTATAAACACTTCGCCCGCTCTTGTCAAGTCGCCAAAATCGGACCAATCCAGGACAGTTCTCCATGTGCGGTTACTCGCCACAGGGGATGAAAAGCGGGACGCAGATTTCACTGCAACCAGAGATTTTCGCTGATTCAATCCGTGCAAATCCGTTGATTCTGTCTCATCCGTGTTCTATTTTTCAGGGCAGGGGATGAAAAGCGGGACGCAGATTTCACTGCAACCAGAGATTTTCGCTGATTCAATCCGTGCAAATCCGTTGTTTCCGTCTCATCCGTGTTCTATCTTTCAGGGCAGTTCCTTTCTGGCTGTGCCAGGTTAGGCTATGGCTTTGTCCAGCGCATAGCTGAATTTCGTCTCAGCCTCGGATGCAGCGCCCCAATCCGGCGCTATCCGATCGGGGCGCAGTTGAAGCAGCCACTGCTCTCGTTGACCGCCTACCGTCACCCGGCAGCCAGCCCAACCTGCGCTCGAGCGGTTATCCGCCATCCATTCTACCCCGCTGATAGTGGGTGAATCGGCATAGGGGTGAAAGAGTGTAACAAAGATGGCGGTCGTCCCAGCGCGCCGCTGAATCAGAGTCACCGCCTGATCCGTAGGCGGATTGCCCGGCGTCACGCCGGTGAGTACTTCGCCATCGAGCGCGCCGGGTGCAAAGAGCGCCAGTCCACCTGTGGGCAACCGCCACTCGGCTTGCCAGTCCCCAGGGCTGGCGGCCCGCTGCGCCGCGTCAATGTGCTGGTAGCCCTGCCCTTCACTCGTAATCTCAGGATATTTAGCCAGCGGTAGGGTCGTATGCAAGCTTCCCATAGTGCGAAAGAGCCAATCGAAGCGGCGGGGTTGGGGCGCGTTGACGATGAATAGATCGAGAAAATAGGCTGGTCGCGCCAACACAACCCGGCGCATCGAAACGCCCGCATAGACCCCAGCCTCTTCCCCCGCCCAACCAACCGCGGCATCTGCCACCTGAAAGGCACCCTCCCCCTGAAAGAAGTGTAGTTCGCCGTTGGCTTCCGGCTGGGATTGTCCATCAACCGTCACTGTATTGTGGGAAGCCGTCTGGCGATACCAGCTTTCAAAAAGGTCCAGCCCGTAGCCCGGTGTGCCCAGGTCGGGCGAAAAGCGCTGACCGTTGGCGTAGAGGAGCAGATTCAGTTTGTCCGGGTGGCCGTGGCCGCCGCCGTGGGGGCCATATTTGAGCAGCAGATAGCGCTGTTCGTCCGCGCTCAGCGTCGGGGCGTCGGAGCGCAAAATCGCATAGCCGGAGGCCGGGAGCAGTGTGCTGGGCAAGGGTTCGCCTGTCGCGCCCGGCAGATCGGCGCGCCCAAAGAGCAACGCATCCAGGCTCTCCCGGGCTGTCTGCTCATAGGCCCGCTGTAACGTCTGCCCAAAGGCGGCTTCGTCGAACCAGGCATAGCCGATCTCATAAAAGGCCGGGGCCGGCGGCACGCCGTGACAGCAGTCGGCCAGCGTGCTGGTGAAGTACCAGCAATCGTTGGTGGCTGGCAGCGAGCCATCGGGGTAGGCTGACTGGATGGGCGCAAGCAGCATCAGCCGCAATTGCGGTCGAGCGCGCAGATCCCTGGCGAGCAGATGGCGCATGGCTTTGGCCAACGCCAACAGCGCATAGAGTGTGTAGAAGTGATAGCTGTAGGAGCCTTCAAACCAGAGTCCGTCCGCCAACACCCCTTCCTGCAACTGCCGGTCGCAGCCGTAGTCGCTGTGCAGGGCGAAGTCGATCAGATCGTCCCGGCCCAGGAGAACGCCCAACGTGCCAATCGCGGCGTTGTGCCAGCAGGCGAAGTTGTGGATGCCGCCGAAGTGGTGCTGGATCAGATGTTCCGCCACAGGCAGAAACAACTGCTCCTGGATCAGGCGCTGCTGGGAGGGAGAGAGGGTATCCGTCACCATTTCGTAGGCCCAGGCCAGAGGCAGCACCCAGACCGACTCATCCAGGGTTGTATAGGTCGCCACGCCGGGATTGGCGACTGTGCGGGGCACTTTCTGATAGGCGGCGTACTGTTCCGCGTAGCCGGTCAGGGTGCGGAGCACCGGTTCCAGATGGGCCGGATTGCCCTCCAGCCGCCAGAGCAGGGCCAGACGGATGGCGCTCTCGGCCAGCCGGTTGTTGACAAACCAGCGCCAGGCCGCATCGAAGCGCTCGCCCTGCCAGACCGCATTGTCTACCGGGCAGACGTGCTTTTGGGGCGACGCCGGGTCAAAGCGCAATTGTACCCCGTGGGCCGGGCAGAAATAGTCGTGATAGTAGCCGCCCGGTTCCGCGGGTACCGCGACCGGGTGGGCCAGAAAGTCGGCCACCTCCTCGCGCAGCCGCTGCATGGCCGGGCCAAAGGTTGGCAGGCCGGCCCGTTGTCGGATTTCTTGCCAGTCGGCGTCGGAAAGTAGCATCATTTTTTGATCATTTCCACCGTCTGCCCGGTGCGCGCCGATTCTCTGGCCGCCTCGACAATTGCCACCGCCGCGCGCCCCTCTTCGCCGGGCACCGTGGCCGGGCGGCCATCGAGCAGGTCGTCCACAAAGGCTTGAATTTGGGTGTAGAAGGCTTCCAGCCGGATCGGGTCAAGCGGACGGTTCACGAAGTCGAACTTGGGCTGTTCCCAGACCGTCTCCACTGTATCGCCTTTAGCCAGGAGTAATTTGCCATAGCCGTCCACTTCGATCATTCCCTCTTCGCCCAGAATGTGATAGATGTGCTGGCTCCCGGTCATATAGCGTGTCGACACTTCAAAGGACATCCACTGTTGGATAGCGACACCGTTGGTCATCGTCATCTGTGTCATGGCGCTCATATCGGGTGCATCCACCGCGCCAAAGGTGTTGATCTGGCTAAAGATCCGCTGCACCTCGGAACCAGTCCAAAAGCGCATAATGTCAAAGTTGTGGACGCCCATATCGAGGAACGCGCCCCCATTTTCGGGCTGGGCCGCCCAGGAAGATTTGTCGATAATATAGTTGCGCACGAGAGTCTGGCCGCGGATCATCCAGACTTTGCCAATCGCGCCGCTGACAATCAACTGTTTGGCCCGGGCTGGTGTGCCCCGAAAGCGCAACGTCTGGATCACCTGTAACATCACACCCGCCTGACGACAGCCATCAATCATGCGCGTACAGTCGGCGACCGACGTTGCCAGCGGCTTTTCGCATAGCACATGTTTGCCAGCTTGGGCAGCCTGCAATGTCTGTTCAATGTGGTTGATATGCGGCGTGGCGATCAATACGGCATCAACATCGCCGCGCGCCAGCAGGTCTGCATAGCTTTCCACATAGTCCACCCCGTAATCAGCCGCCAGCCCCGGCGCGCGGCTGCCCCCGCTGACCGCCACCAATCTGGCCCGGCTGTTGTGTACGGCAATACATTCCGCATAAGTGCGCCCCATATAGCCAGAGCCGAGTAAGGCAATGCGTAGTTCAGTCATGCGAATTCTCCTGTGTGGTGTGGTACTTCGTTATCTTGTCACAACAACCCCGTCGCGCAACTCATACACTTCCGTCGCATACTCGTCGCTGGCCGGGTCGTGGCTGGCCATGAGTACAGTAAAGCCCTCCTCCTGCACCAATCGCTGAAAGAGCTGCAACACCTGTCGCCCAGTCTCGCTGTCGAGATTGCTGGTCGGTTCATCCGCGATCAGAACCTCCGGCCCATAGGCCAGGGCCCGGGCAATGGAAAGGCGTTGCTGCTGCCCGCCCGACATCTCAAACGGGCGGTGATCGGCCCAGCGGCGCAGGCCAACCAGCGACAGACAGTCCAGCGCGCGGGCGCGGCGGGCTGCTTCGTCCATCTGGGACACGCGCAGCAACATCTCGACATTTTCCAGGGCAGAAAAAATGGGCAGGAGCGAGAAGGACTGAAAGACAAAGCCAATCCGCTCCTGGCGCAATGTCGTGCGGGCATCGTCGGAAAGCTGGCTCAGGTCGTGCCCAAAAAGGGTGACGCGCCCGCCGGTGGGCTGATCCAGCCCGCCGATCAGATTGAGCAGCGTCGTCTTTCCCGAACCCGAGCGCCCTTTGAAGACAACCAGACCCCCGCGGGCAATACGCACATCAACCCCGCGCAACGCCTGCACCTCTTCGTTGCCCACCTGATAATGGCGGCGCACGCCTTCGGTGATGATGATGGGCGCGCCGTCGTCAGTCGTTGCACCAGACGGGCGGGCGCTGCCGACGGGGGAAGGGATGAGCAGAGCCTCCTCGCTGGGGGATGGTGCAGGCGGGGCTGGTTGTCTTCGTCGCAATAGCCGTTGCCACCAGGCAAGCGGAGTCTCCGGCAGATCGTCCTGCCCATCCACCACCAGCCCGGGCGTCTGCTGTGGAAGAGCGGGCGTCAGCGCAGACTGGGCGCGCTCACCCGTTGCGTCTCCTGCCAGGCCGCGGATGAGAATGCCTTCCTCCACCAACTCAACCGTCGCCCGGATATTGATGCCACGCTGGATCAGATAGTCGCGGGGCAGTTGCATCCGGCCAGCCACATCCAACACCACCCGCTCTTGAAAGTGTTCGGCGTTGTGGAGGTGGGTGTCCGGGGAACGGCGCACAGTCTCCGAGCTGGTCTTGCCGTCGCGGATGCTCACCACCCGATCGACGACGCGGGCAATGGCTCTGTCATGGGAAACAATCACAACC
>CAMDQF010000236.1 GCA_945905745.1 Litorilinea aerophila | reverse complement strand
CGGGGCACTTCTCTTTGCACGCAAGGGAGGCGATGTCGGTTAGCTTTGGATTACCGCTGGCTTGGCTGATAATCGGCCAGAGCTTGCTGGTCGCTGATCTGCTGGACAATCGTCAGTATATCGCGGTCCCACGTCGGAGCGCGGGATCGCTCCCCCGACGCTACGCGTCCACAGCCCCAACCGACCAGGCCGAGGACGCGGGAGCGTCCAAAAAACGTGCCCACGCGGAGCGATGGGCACGAGACCCAGTGCTGTCTCTGCGGCGCTGCGCCCCTGCGCTAAAGTTGCCTCATCCTCGCGGCCTCTCTGCCACGTGCCGGTCGGTGGTTTCGTCTGTACTCCCGCCGTAGGGGTCAGCCACGCCCCGATCCGGCGAAAGGCTGCGGGTGGTGCGCTGGGTGAGCCGTTCGATGGCGTCGGCCAGGTGTTCGTCGCTGATGGCATAGTCACCCCGCTCCGTGCGGATCAGATGAGCCTCCAGCAGCACCTCGGCGTGAGTGACGCCCACCGGCGGCTCGAACTTGTAGCAGGCCAGTTCCACCAGCAGCCCCAATGGGTCCCGGAAGTAGATGGAGTACATAAAGCCCCGATCCACCTCCCCGGTGTTTTTGATGCCACGCTCGTCCAGCCGTTTCTTGGCCTGAGTGTACGTCGCCCGTGAAACAGAAAATGCGATATGCTGCAGATGGCCGATGCCTTCGGGGATGTGGGTGGGGTCGGGTTTGCGGTTTTCGTTGGTAAAGACAGTAATCAGCCGTCCGTCGCCGGGGTCGAAATAGAGGTGATTCTCCGTGGGCACGTCCAGGTTGGGCTGCTCGAAGATGAAGGGCATCCCCAGCATCCCTTCCCAGAAGTCGATGGAGGTCTGCCGATCTGCGCCGATGAATGTGATGTGATGGACGCCCTGGGTTTGTAGCTTTTGCATGGGATTTCTCTGGGAATGGGAAATGGGAGCAATCGTTCCGGTCAAGCCTAAAGTTACGGCCAGTATTGTATGCAGAAGGTCAGCCTATTTCATTATGCAGTACAGACTGGAAAGAGGGAACGCTCACAATTTTGAGATCGTCGATCCTTTGTAGCGCCAGCAGATCGTCGTCCCCGGTAACCAAATAATCTACCTGCTCAATCAGCCCGTGTGCCAATAGATAATCATCCTTTGGATCTCTGGATAGAGGTAGGATTTCGGCAAGGGGAGTGGGGATGTGGGCAATCAGAACGAGGGCATCGTGTAAGTTGGTTCGATCCTCGGACGAAATGCGGCTGCGTAGATAGGGTTTTGCCAGGAGAGTGCGGCGAATTTCATCGAGCAATTCTGGCGGTACAATCAATTCGATTTGTGGATTCGCCATACACGTCTCGACTACTTGCGTTACACTGCCCATGGAACGTCGCCCTAGCAGATAGCTGACGTAGACATTGGCATCCAGAATCACCTTCATTATTCTTCGCCATTGAGAATTCGATCGTGCTGGATGATATCTTCGGTGGCCTGCCCTCCAAAGCCTGCCAATTGATAGGCTTCTCTCTCCGAAAGATCTGCGGTCTGCGTCTGCACTCGGTCACGCACCGCGCGGATTTTTTCCAACGCTTCCGACGCTCTTTGCGCCTTTTTCAATCGAGTAAATTCTTCAAAATCAGCATAGGAGACCAGCACTGCTGTCGCTTCTCCACGCACTCGGATCACCACCACCTCGTTTTTCTCCGCAGCCAGACGCAATAATTTGCCCAATCGGTTACGGGCTTCGTTCGAGGATACGCTAATAGTCATTCCATTCCTCCTGGGAAGTAGCGCGCGCTGGTTAGGACAAACTGACGTACATCATACTGTCGGAATGAACACCTGTCAAACAAGCGGAGAAGAAAAAAATGCAAGCTAACGGCCCGCGTTACAACTGCGAGATGTTGTCTACCAGCAGAAAGACCGCCAGTACAATCACAAAGAAAGCGAAAGCCCGGCGCAACTGGTGGGGCTGGATAACGCGGGTGAGGCGTGCGCCCACCAGCGCGCCAACGAGACCTGAGGTCACGAAGAGCGCCACTACCTGCAAGTCAATCGTTGGCCCGCCCAGATGGCCCAGAAAACCGGCCAGACTGTTCATGGCAATCACCACCAGAGACGTGCCCACGGCCTGACGCATGGGCAGGCCGACAAACATCACCAGCGCGGGGACGATCAGAAAGCCGCCGCCCACGCCCAGCAGTCCGGTGAGCAGGCCAACGCTCAGACCGCTGGCAATCGTCACCAGCCAGCCCCGACCGATTGTATCCCCGTCTTTGGGTTGGGGTTTCAGAATCAGGAAAAGACCCACCGTTACCATCAGCAGGGCGAAGAGAACCATCAGGGTATTGGGCGGAAAGAGCTTGGACCAGCCCGCGGCCAGATAGGCCGCGCCCATCCCTACCCCGCCAAAGAGTAGGGCGACCCGCCAGTTGAGGGTTCCCTGGACCCGGTGGGTCAGTGCGCCCATCACACTGTTGAGGCCGACGATCACCAGCGAAGCGGTCACCGCGGCCTGGGGCGTCTGGCCCACCAGATAGACCAGCGCCGGAACAGTTAGGATCGAACCGCCGCCGCCCAGCAATCCCAGGGAAAGACCGATACCAAAACCGAGGAGCAGATCGAGAAGGATTTGTTCAATCACAGCAGATGCCTTGGAAGAATAGAACGCGGATAACGCGGATCAGGCGGATAGATGCGGATGGGATGAGATTGGAAGATGAGGAGATTGGCGGATACGAATCTCCCAATCCGCAATCCCCAATCCCCAATCCCCAATCCCTAACTTCCTTCCGTGGGCAGGAAGCGGGTCCAGCACTCTTCGCCCTCATTGAGCGAGATGGCTTTGTCGAAGCCTGCGGCCTGGAGCAGGCTGGCCGCGATTTGCGAACGGTAGCCGGTGGCGCATTGGGTGACGATCGTGCGATCCGTGGGCAGGCTCGCCAGATGACGGGCGAGATAGCCCAGGGGGATGTTGCGCGCACTGCTGATGTGTTTCTGGGCATATTCCCCTTTGCCCCGCACATCGAGCACAATCATTCCGTTCTGCGGCAGCCGTTCGGCCAGTTGCCGGGCAGTGATCACTGCCAGAGCCTGGGTGCGGTGGGTCAGCACTTCCGGGCTGAAGTAGCCGGGGACTGCATCGATGCCGATGGAGTGCAGGTCGGTGAGAATCTCCCGCTCGCTGTCCACCGATGGCAGCAGCACGTAGACCGGGCGCTCGTAGTCCACCAGCCAGCCCAGCCAGGTGACATAGCCGCTGTTGTCCGCAGGCACATTGACTGTGCCCGGTGCGTGGGTGGAGGCGAACTGGCCCCGATTGCGCAGATCGAAGACCTGCCCACCGTCTGCAATCACCGCGTCCAGGGTGGCCCGGTCGTAATTCACCGGCAGCGGCAGGGAGCGCAGGAGGGCAGGCCCGACTTTGTTCACCCGTTTCATCTGGGCAAAATAGGTGGGCGCTTCTGGCTGATCGGCCAGGAGCCAGGCTACAAAATTCTCCTCCGCCTCGAACTGAAAGGCCGGATTGAAGAGCTTTTCGTAGCCGAGGGTTGTGGACGGGATGGCCCCCAGGGCCTTGCCACAGGCGCTGCCTGCGCCGTGGCCCGGCCAGATTTGCAGATAGTCGGGCAGGTTTTTGAAGCGTTGGACAGTGGCAAACTGCTGGCGTGCGCCTACTTCCTTTGTCCCCACCAGCCCTGCGGCCTCTTCCAGCAGGTCTGGGCGGCCCACATCGCCAACGAAAAGAAAATCGCCGGTGAAGATGCCGATGGGTCTGTCCGCGCCGGCGGTGTCGGTGATCTGAAAGGCGATATGTTCCGGGGTGTGGCCGGGGGTGTGGAGTACATCCACTTTGATATTGCCCACCTGCCAGGAGTCACCGTCCCGCACCAGCAGTACATTCGGGTCGTCGGCATAGCCATATTTCCAGTCGGCGTCGCCCATATCGCTCAGGTAAATTGACGCACCGGTGGCTGAGGCCAGCTCCCGGCTCCCGCTGACAAAATCGGCGTGGATGTGGGTTTCGGTCACGTGGGTGATGCGCAACCCCGCCTTCTCCGCGGCACGCAGATAAGGAGCGACGTGGCGAGCCGGGTCGATGACAAGCGCTTCGCCTGTGGCGGCGCAGCCCACCAGATAGCTGGCCTGGGCGAGCTTTTCGTCGTAGAAATATTTGAGTAGCATTGATTGATCCTCCGTTGCTAAAAACAGGGACGCAGATTGCGCAGAAAGAGCAGATTTACGCAGATTTTTATCCGCTTTTATCCGTCCTTTCCGCGTCATCCGCGTTCTATCGCTTGACAGGCAGCCCCATCCGCTGCCATTCGATGATGCCGCCCAGGTCGTAAACATTTGTGTAGCCCGCTTCCAGCAGCAATCGGGCTGCGGTGGCGCTGCGATTGCCGCTACGGCAGTAGATGACAACCGGTTTCGCTGTGGAGACGCGTTTGAGTTTTTGGGGCAAATCCTGCAAACTGATATTGACAGCGCCGGGGATGTAGCCGCTGCCGAATTCCTCCGCGGTGCGCACATCCAGCAGGGTGTGGGGCGTTTTGACATCCACATACTGGGCTGTATATTCCTCGGGCCGCAGACGTGCGTGGCCTGGGGTGTCGGGTCCGCCAAAGAGTCGAGAGAGTAAGTTCATAGAATACGCTCCGGTAGTAGAGTGGTTATGTTCGACAATGCTCCAACGCACTGCCGTTTCAAGGTTCAGTGTTACTTTACACCCATTTTCGCTTGCCCAGCGCCTCCCAACCGTTTATACTTGCCATAAGTAAACGCTTATGCTCAACCTCTACAAACTCGAAATTTTCTCTATCGTCGTCCAGACCGGCAGCTTCAGCGCCGCGGCTGAACGGCTGCTGCTCACCCAGCCCGCGGTCAGCCAGCACATCCAGGATTTGGAGGTCAGCCTGGGGAGCCGTCTCTTTGACCGGGGCCGCCGGGGGGTGACGCTGACGCCCGCGGGCGAGACCCTGCACGGTTACACCCGCTCCATCTTGCGTCTGTTGGCCGAGGCCGCGGCCGCGGTGACCGATGTGGCAAACCTGGCCGAGGGGCAGATGAGTGTGGCCGCGACCCCCGGCGTCAGCGTCTACTACCTGCCCGATTGGATTCAGCCATTCCAGGCAGCCTATCCCAACCTCAGCGTTCATAGCCAGACGAGTATCACCTCGGTCATTGTGGCCGCGCTGCGGGAGGGGAAGATCGACATCGGCCTGGTCGAAGGGGAGTTGGAGAATCTGGAGTTGGAAGGCGTGGCCCTAGAAGAGTTGGAAGTGGTGGAACAGTTTGTGGTGGTGGGGCCTTCTCACGCCTGGTGGGAGCGGGACTCGCTGGTCTGCGCCGACCTGAACGGCCAGAGCTTTGTCATGCGACCCCGTAACAGCCAGACCCGACAGTGGATGGATGGCCGTTTTCAGGCGGTGGGAACGGTTGTGCAGGTGGTGGCGGAGTTTGACAATGTGGAGTCGATCAAACGGGCGGTGGCTCGGGGCATGGGCATATCGGTACTGCCCGGCTATGCCATCGCCGCGGAGGTGGAGGCGGGTGTGCTGCGCTGCCTGCGGGTGACGGACAAACCCATGCAGCGCACGCTGAAGCTGCTCTGGAACGACGAGAACCCTCTCCCACCTGTGGCCCGGGCCTTTGTGCGCCACCTGGCCAGCTGTTTTCCAAGACTCAAGAAAGGTAGTGTGATCGGTATTTGATGGGCCACGGCCTGGCCCAGCGGCCCCTTCACCCGGAGGCCCTCTACGATCTGCTCTACGATCCCAACGAAGCGGCCAATCTTGTCAGCGACCCGGCCTACGTCGAGGTGCTGGCAGCGATGCGGACCCGGCTGCACGCGTGGATGCAGCGCACGGATGACCCGCTGCTGCGGGGGCCAGTAATGGAACCGGGCCAGCCCTTCGCCGATTCGCCAGATGCTCTTCACCCGGCTGGCGTGGATGCTGCCATCAAGCCGGCCTGGTTTACCCGCCCGAAGCTGGACATCCGCCCGTAACGCAAACAGTCAGTTTGCGCCACAGAATTTACAAAAGGAGCCTCCCCAATGAAAATCACAAATGTGCGTTCGTGGATCGTCAAAATTCCCTGGGACCACAACCCCGGCGCAGGTGTCGTGCGCGACCCCGGCAATCGAGCTTTCATCTTTGTCCAGGTGGACACGGACGAAGGCATTACCGGCTGGGGCGAAGTGACCACCTATCCCGGCCCGGTGGCGAACCGGGCGGTGGCCGCCTATATCAACGAAATCGGCGAGTGGCTGCGCGGTGAAGACCCATCCCACATCGAGGCCATCTGGCAGAAGACCTTCCGGGCCATGACATACGTGGGGACGCGCGGGGCGACGACCGCGGCCATCAGCGCGGTGGACATCGCGCTGTGGGATATCCGCGGCAAAGTGCTGGGCCAGCCCATCTACAACCTGCTGGGTGGCCCCGTGCGGGATCGCATCGCCCTCTATTGTCACCCTTACGGCAACCAATCGCCCGAGACGATTGTGCCTGCGGCCAGGGAAATCAAAGCCGCGGGTTTCAAAGCCTTCAAAATGGACCCGATGCTGCCCCACCTGCACGTGGGCAACGCCAGCTATCTGGACGGCGAACTGGACGCAGAGGTGGAGGCCAAAGCGCTGGACACTTTGGCCGCGGCGCGGGAAGCGGTTGGTCCCCACTTCGAGCTTCTCATCGACGCCCACGGACTCTACAATGTGCCCACCGCCGTGCGGCTGGCCAACAAAATGGCCGAATACAACATCCACTGGTTTGAGGAGCCGGTGCCGCCTGAGATCTGGAAGGCGCTCAAACAGGTGAAGGAACAGGTCGCCACCGCCATCTGCACGGGCGAGCGGCTGCATACCCGCTGGGAGTTTGTGCCGATTTTTGAGGGCGGTCTGGCCGATTTTATTATGCCGGACGTGACCTGGACCGGCGGTATCTCCGAATTGAAGAAGATTGCCACAATGGCCGAAGCCTATTACATCCCCATCTCGCCCCACGACGCCAGCGGCCCGGTCAATGTGCTGGCGGGCGCGCAGGTGATGATGACTGTGCCCAATTTCTACAAACTGGAATGCCACCGCTACGACTTTTCCGGCTACAATATCCTCGTCGATCAGCCCCTGGACGTGCGCGACGGCTGTCTGCACCTCACCGAGCGCCCCGGTCTGGGGATTGAGTTGAACCGGGAGACGCTGGAGAAGTATGAGGTGACGGGGGCGGGCACGGCGAATGGATGATGACAAGATAAGGACACAGATTGACACAGATGGGACGGATTCACACGGATTTAATCGAGAAAGGATGTCTTTCGCATGAACAAGTACGAAACTCTCCCCAACGGGCTGCGTGTCCCCAAAATCGGTTTTGGCACATGGAAGATCGGCGGGGGCAACAGCGCGGATCCGTCGTTGGACGGCTGGTCATTGGCGGCCCTGCGCTCGGCGCTGGCGTTGGGCTACACCCATTTCGACACCGCGGAGATATACGCGCGCGGCCATTCGGAAGAACTGACCGGCCAGGCCGTGCGCGAGACGGGCGTTGACCGCGCCTCTCTCATCATTACATCCAAAGTCTCCTCGGCCAATCTGGGCTATCGTAGCGTTCTTGACGCCTGCGCCGGTAGTCTGCGCCGTTTGGGTATGGACTATCTGGACCTCTACCTGATCCATTGGCCCCCGCCTGCTATGCCTCTGGAAGATACCTTCCGCGCCCTCAACCAACTGGTAGAGGAGGGAAAGGTACGCCACATCGGGGTGAGCAACTTCGACGTGCCGCTGCTGCGCCGCTCCCAGACTCTCTGCGCCACACCGATTCTCACCAATCAGGTCCCCTACAGCCTGGGGGATCGCTCGTATGTGAAGAACGGGATGCTGGCCTATTGCCAGGCAAACGATATTCTCCTCACCGCCTATTCGCCGGTCGAGCAGGGCGGGTTGAAAGTCAACGCGGCCCTCCAATCTATCGCCGACGCCCACAACGCGACTGTCCAGCAGATCGCCCTGGCCTGGCTCGTGCAGCAGAAGCGGGTAATTACCATTCCCATGTCGGGCAACCCGAAACACCAGGCCGACAATCTGGCCGCGGGGGAGATTGTGCTGAGTGAGGAAGAGATGGTGGAACTGGGGTAAAATGATGAGGTGACGGGGACGGATTCCCTGTCATCTCACAATCACTTCTATAAGGGGTGAATGCACTATGCCAACCGAATCAATGACACCTCGTGAACGCTGGCTGGCTGTGTTGAGCGGCCAAAAGCCCGACCGGGTCCCGATGGATTACTGGGGAACCGTCGAGGCCACGGCCAAAGTGCGCAAGCATCTGGGCTGCCACACCAACTGGCAGATGTTCCACAAACTGCGCATAGACAAAGTGATCGGCGTCGCGCCCAAATACGTCGGTCCCCGGCGACGTGGCTACGATGTGTACGGCTGCCGGACCCAGATGGTGGATTACGGCAGCGGAGCTTATCGGGAGGTGGTCTCGGCACCCCTGGCTGGGTACGTAACAGCCGAAGAAATCGCCGAGAAGTATATCTGGCCCAGCCCGGACTGGTTCGACTATTCCGGGATTCCCGATCAGGTGAAGGGCAAAGATGCCTATCCGGTGCGGGGTGGTGGCTCGGAACCTTTTCTTATCTACTGCAATCTGCGCGGGCGGGAGCAGGCCTATATGGATCTGGTCCTCAACCCGGAGATCGTCCACTACTGCCTGGACAAACTCTTCGGCTTTGCCTATGAGAACACCTGCCGTATCTACGAGCAGATACCGGGCCGGGTAGAAATGTCCTATGTGGCGGAGGATTTTGGCGGTCAGAGTTCCCTGCTTTTCTCGCCGGAAACCATCCGCACGTTTTTTATTCCACGCATGAAACGGATGATCGACCTGGCCCACGAGAACGGCGCAAAGGTCTTCTTCCACAGCGACGGTGCCATCCGGGCAATCATTCCGGATATGATCGCGGCGGGCATTGATATCCTCAATCCTATTCAGTGGCGTTCGCCGGGGATGGAGCGGGCGGAACTGAAGCGGGACTTTGGCGGTCAGGTTGTCTTTCACGGGGCGATGGACAACCAGCAGACCCTTCCCTTCGGCAGTGTAGAGGAGGTGCGCACCGAGGTGGAGGAGAATCTGGCCGTGCTGGGCGCGGGTGGCGGTTACATTTTGGCCCCCTGCCACAACATCCAGGCGGTCAGCCCCGCCGAGAATGTGGTAGCGATGTACGCGGCGGGGTACGCGAACGGTTGGTATTGAAGTGCAATCAGGTATTGGGTATTGGCTTCCCGACAGCCAATACCCAATACCCAATATCCAAACACAGGAGGAATTAACCAATGACAACAGATACTCTACGCGTCGGCGTCATCGGCGCGGGCGCCAACACACGCACGAAACACATCCCCGGACTTCAGGCCATCGCCGGCGTGGAAGTCGTAAAGGTCTGCAACCGCACCCAAGAGTCGGGCCAGCGGGTGGCCGACGAACTGAGCATCCCAGAGGTCGTGACCGATTGGCGAGATGTCATCCACGACACCACCCTGGACGCTGTGGTTATCGGGACATGGCCCTATATGCACAAAATGCTCACCATCGCTGCCCTGGAAGCGGACAAGCACGTGATGTGCGAGGCACGTATGGCGATGAATGCTACGGAGGCCCGTCAAATGTACGAAGTCGCCCGTCAGCGCCCCCACCTGACCGCGCAGATCGTGCCGTCGCCCTATAGCCTGCGTGCCGACAGGACAATTCAGCGGCTGTTGGCCGAAGGCTGGCTGGGCGATGTACTGGCCGTGGAGATTCGGGCCGGCAACGACTTTGTGGAGGAGACCGGCGCACCCTTGCACTGGCGACACGACAAGGACCTGAGCGGGCTGAATATAATGAGTATGGGCATCTGGTACGAGGCGCTCATGCGCTGGGTGGGGGTAGCCAAGCGGGTCACAGCCACGGGCAAGACATTTGTGACTACCCGCACAGACTGGGAGGGTCGCCGGATTGGTGTGCGCATCCCGGATCACATCGACATTCTGGCCGATCTGGCCTGTGGCGCCCAGGCCCACATCCAGGTCAGCAGCGTCACCGGTCTGGCTGGGTCGCCCTCGGCTACGCTCTACGGCAGCCGGGGCACATTGCGCTTTGTGGACAACAAACTTCTCGGCGGGCAGCGGGGCGACAAGGGGCTGATCGAAATCGACATTCCCGCGTCCGAGGTCGGCGCATGGCGGGTGGAAGAGGAATTTGTCAACGCCATTCGCGGCCAGGAAGTCATCACCCACACGGATTTTCTGACCGGCGTCAAATATATGGAATTCACCGAGGCGGTGAACGTGAGTCTGGCCGAAGGGCGCAGTGTAGCGCTGTAGAAAGCGATAGGGGCGCTTGCTTGCTGCGCCCGATGTT
>CAMDQF010000235.1 GCA_945905745.1 Litorilinea aerophila | reverse complement strand
GCTATTTTCAAGTCAGTGTTCATGCCCTAGGGGGCACAATCAGCAATGAAAAGCGGGACGCAGATTCACGCAGAAACAACTGATCTGCGCAGATTTTATCAGCGTCAATCATCTTTTTCAGCGCCATCAGCGTCCTATTTTCAAGTCAGATTTTTGCAGAGTGAATCCGTGTTCCCTCCTATCCGTGTATACAAACAATTTCCGAGCAACCAATGACAACAATTCTTGTAGTAGACGACAAAGCCAGTCTGCGCACAATGGTGGAAGCCTATCTGACCCAGGAGGGCTACCGGGTGGTGACCGCCGGCGACGGGCGCAGCGCGCTCTTTGTGGCCCGCCAGGAGAAGCCGGACCTGATTTTGCTCGATGTGATGATGCCGGAACTGGACGGCTTTGGCTTTATCAAAGCCCACAAGCAGGAGCGGGACACGCCGATTGTCCTCCTCACCGCTCGGCTGGAAGAGGTGGACAAAGTGGTTGGATTGGAGTTGGGCGCGGACGATTACATCACCAAACCCTTTTCCCTACGCGAACTGGTGGCCCGCATCCGGGCTGTCCTGCGCCGGGCCGAGAAGCAGGCAGCCCCCGCTGCTGTGCTGGAAGTGGACGGTCTGCGTCTGGACCGCACCAGCCGTCTGGTCTGGGCAAACCGTGTGGCCGTGACCCTCACCCCATCTGAGTTCGATATTCTGGCTCTGCTGATGGAAAGTCCCGGTCGGGTCTACTCCCGTGAATCCCTTCTTGACAACTTGCAAGGCATCTTTGTGGCGGGCAGCGAGCGCTCTGTAGACGTTCACATACGTAATTTGCGCCGCAAGATCGAAGCGGACCCGGCCAATCCCCGCTATGTGGAGACGGTCTTTGGCGTGGGCTACCGGATGCGGGGATAAGATGAAGCTACCTTCCTTGACCCTCAAACTCACCCTGGCCTTTTTGATTGTGGGGTTGTCCGGTGCGGTGCTGGTCGCCCTCTTCTCCCTGCGCAATACCACCACCGCCTTCGACCGTTTCCGCGCGGACCAGTCTGTGCAGGGCTTTGCCGAAGATATGGCGGACTATTACGAGCGGCGGGGCAGTTGGGTAGGGGTGGAGAATCTGGCAATGCGGGGTCGGGGCAGCAACGGGCCAGCCGCCAGCCAGCCGCCCCACATTCTGGCCGATGCCAACGGCGTCATTTTGCGGGCCATCCCTCCCTATCAGGCCGGCCAACGCCTTTCCCCAGCGCTCCTGGCCCAGGGGCTGCCGGTGGAGGTGGAGGAGAAGGCCGTGGGGGTGGTCGTGAATGTAGGCAATCCGAACCGCACAGCCCAGGATCGTCTATTTCTGGCCCAGTTGGGCCGGGCGCTTCTGCAGGCCGCGGCGGGTGCAACCCTCTTTGCCCTGCTCCTGGGGCTGGGCCTGGCCCGCACATTGACCCGCCCTCTGCTGGCCCTGACCGCCGCGGCCCGGCGCATTGCCGGGGGCGATTTCGGTCAGCCGGTGGCAGTGGAATCCAGCGATGAAATCGGCCAGTTGGCTGGGGCCTTCAACCAGATGAGCAGCGAACTGGCCCGCGCGGCCCATCTGCGCCGCCAGATGACCGCCGACATTGCCCACGAACTGCGCTCACCCCTCAGTGTGCTGATGGGCTACACTGAATCCCTCGCCGATGGGGTGCTGCAACCAAGCCCTGCCATCCTGCGCGCTATGCACGAAGAGAGTCGCCTGCTCAGCCATCTGGTGGACGATCTGCGCACCCTCTCCCTGGCCGACGCCGGAGAATTGACCCTCAACCGGCAACTCACCGCCCCGGCTGAATTGTTGAAACGGGTGGCAGCCTCCTTTGCATCCAAAGCCGCGGCCAAAGGCGTCGAACTGCGCCTGGAAACCAGCCCTGAATTGGCTCCGGTATCGCTGGACCCGGAGCGCATTGTGCAGGTGTTGGGCAATTTGGTGGGCAATGCCATCCGCTACACGCCCGCGGGCGGGGTTGTGACATTGCGTGGGCTGGCGGCGCAGGGCGGCATTCTGCTTCAGGTAGTGGACACCGGCAGCGGCATTGCGCCAGAGCAGTTGCCCTATATTTTTGAACGCTTTTATAAGGCAGACACGGCGCGCACGATTGACGAAACAGAGTCCGGGCTGGGACTCAGCATCGCCAAGTCTCTGGTGGAATTGCACGGGGGGACGCTGACTGCGGAGAGTGTGGCAGGGCGAGGGACGG
This sequence comes from Litorilinea aerophila, assembly GCA_945905745.1. Classification (GTDB taxonomy): domain Bacteria; phylum Chloroflexota; class Anaerolineae; order Caldilineales; family Caldilineaceae; genus JACQGT01. The sequence continues at coordinate 8,287 of CAMDQF010000235.1, read as the reverse complement.
TGATGAGCATTCAGATGGGTAACGTATAAAAGGTGAGGCACACATCAATATCATCTTTTGTGGATTGTTGGGAAACAGTGTAGTGATCAATCTGATGATGAAAAAAGCTGGACGCAGAGAACCGCTGAAAACGCAGCTTTGGGTCACCAGCAGGGTAGTACGCCGCCCCAGCCTGTCGCCGATGGGACCGGCAAAGCCGCCCAGAAGCAGTTGCGCGGCCCGCCGCCAGAAGGTGAGCATGGCCACAGCCAGGGCGGAATCGGTCATATCCAGCACCAGCACCCCAGCCACGACGGTCCACATGGAAAGGGTCTGCCACCAGAGCGCGCTGCTCCACAGCAAGCGGCGGTAGGCGGGGGAAGTGAGCGGTGCAAGGACGGCGGGGAGGCGGGGGGTGGAGGTCATTGGGTGGGGATCAGATGATTAAGTGATTGGGGTCGTAGGTTGGGTGAATGGCCTGCCATCAATAGCGAACGCCCCGCCAACAACACAGGCAATTCACCCAACATCCGTGTGGGTCGCTCAGTAAACTGAATTCACGTGGGGATAGGCGCGCAGTTTGCGGTCGGACGTGACAAATGGGCAGTCGTACAGGCGCGCGGTGGCGACCAGAATTTCATCTGCCGGGTCGCTGCGAAATCCGTCGGGCAATTGGCTGGAGGCAAGCGCAATCCGTGGCGTCAGCGGCAATAGCTGCATGCCCGGATATGTCAGGGCGATTTCCAGCCATTTATCCACAGCCCGCCCCAGATCAATCCTGCCCAGTTGGACCAGTTTGCCAATCTCCCAGCAGGTAATGACACTGACGCCGAGGCTATCGCTCTCGCTGTTACGGATGGCCTCAATCTGCGCAGGGGTCAAGCGTTCCGGTTGCCCCACCCACCAGAGGAGGATGTGTGTGTCAAGCAGGATCATTGACCAGCATCCCCCGTTCTGCATCCCACTCGTCGGGCGTCAGGGCCGAGGCAGATGGATCGATGTCCAGGCGACCGATGCCGCGCAGAGGATAGGGATTGTAGGCGACCCGACTCTCGGCCAGCCCAGTGGCAGACTGGGCCTGGCGCACTTCCTGCAACAGGCGGAAATCCGCCATACAGATAATCGCAGCAGTCGGTTCGCCAAACTTCTCCACAATGTATTGACTCTGGCCGTAGCCCACTTCATTGAGGACCTGTTTTACCTGTACACGCAGATCAGAGGATGTAATCGTTTTCAGCATAGGAGTTCTTCTTTCCATTCCCAGACGTAGCACCTATCGCTTTTTTGTGCAAAACCATAAAACCGTATAAATTGTACAAAAAATATAGCCTATGTGTCAATCCCACGATCACCCCTCTAATGCGTCGTCTGCGTCGTATTCCTCCTCCCCTTCCAACAGAGAGAGTTGCTGGGCTGTGCCCTCGTCCGTCTGATAGAAGATACGCGGCGCAGCAGACTCGTCCTGCAAGCCGTCCAGCCGGTTGATGGTTTTGAGGATTTCGGGCACGCAGTAGTCGGCAGTACGCTCGCGGATTTGAGCGGTGTTGAAGCGCAGCACCTGCCAGCCCACGGTCGCCAGGGAATTGTTGCGCAGATTGTCCCGCCCGCCCTCCTCTTTGCCGATGTGATAGCTGTCCCCGTCGGTCTCCACATCAATCTTGCCCTCATTGCAGAAGATGGCAAAGTCGAGCAGAAAACGCTGGCTGCCTACATCTACTGTCCACTGGCGTTCGGCGCGAATCTGCCAGGAACGCAAACTATGCCAGAGATTGTCTTCCAGTGGGCTGTCGTCGAAAAGGTCGTTGAACTCGGTGGCGGTGATCAACTTCTGCCAGGTGGTGGGGATGAAAACGATCCGCCGCGGGCGCAGACTGCGGATGGGCTGGGGCAGCATCTTCACATCGCGCAGGGAGATTTTGTGGTAGACTTTGTCCGATTTTGGGTTCGGCCTTTCCTGGGGAAAGAGCGCGGCCCGGGGCAATACTTCCATCTTCGCCACTTCGCCGTAGTAGCGCACAGAATAGGCATCTTCCCCAAAAATTTTCGTTTGGTAGAAAGCCAACCAGCGGGGAGGCCAGCGCCGGGGCGCGTTAGTCACGGGGATACGGTACCAGCCCTCCCGTTGCAGAATCTCGAAATCTCGCTGGTCGTTGAGGATGGCGACCAGACCGTCACTGGGTTTCTGTCGTTGGCTCATCAATCTCCACCCGTCCCGCCAACCATTCGCGTACTCCTCCCATTCGCGGTAATCCCCTGTGACAGCGAATCAGAGGATGACGCCAATGCACCAGCAATTCCAAATGAGAAATGAAGGCGCACTTACAATGAACTGGTTTCAAGGCGAAACTCTGCGAATACGTGCGGTTTGGCTAACAATTTGGGCACGAACTTGGACTTACGACTACGGTTGCCGTGTTTCTCAGCATTGGAAGCGTCAAATCCACGTGTAAGCAGCCCAAATTTGCCCTCAAAACGGCCAAACTACCAGGGTAAATTCCTCATTTGGAATTGCTGCAATGCACCTACTGTATGTCCAACTGTTGCGTCAACGTCAAACACCAGATCGCCACCCGTCCCGCCAACCATTCGTGTACTCCTCCCATTCGTTGTCACTCCCATTCGCGATCACTCCCCAATCCCATAGCGCGTCTTCTCCTCCGGCGTGAACTCCCGCGGGTCCCGCTGCACCCGCGCCAGGGCTAGGGCCAACAGCGCATCTGGCATCAGCCAAGTGCGGACTGTCCCGTCGTCACTAGCGGTAACAATACGTTGTCCATCCGGGCTAAAGGCTGAAGCCCAGACGTTTCCAGTGTGACCGATGAGGGAAAAGAGTTCGACACCGCTTTGGGCATCCCATATGATGGCTTTCCTGTTTCCACCACCAGCGGTGAGAATGTGGCTACCATCGGGACTGAAAACTGCTTCCATGGCGAATTCAGAGTGCCCACCGAGAGAAAAGAGTTCGACTCCATCCCGGGCGTCCCAGACTTTGACCAGTTCGCCGAGACTAATAGTAATAATTCTGCTGCCATCGGGACTGAAGGCAGCAGAATAAACAGCCCCATGCTTATACTTGCCAAGTGAGTGGAGTTCAATTCCATTGTGAGCATCCCAGACTTTTACCGTATCGCCATTAGTGGTGAGAATGCGGCTACCATCTGGGCTAAAGCTAGGTTTGAAATCTGCTTCCTTTGCAACGAATGAAAAAAGTGCGGTCCCGCTCAGGGCATTCCAAATCGTGACGGTATCTGCGGTGCAGAGCCCATAACTATCCCTTTTTTTGCATCCTTCTGTGAAGATACGGCTGCCATCAGGACTAAAATCAGCTGAGTTGACGCCTTGAGAATGACCCCGAAGGGAGATAAGCTGTACGCCGCTTTGAGCATCCCAAACTACTGCCGTACCGTCATCACTGGCGGTGAGGATACGGCTGCCATCAGGACTAAAAGTAGCTGAGTTGACGGGACCTCTGTGTTCACCGAGGATGAGGAGTCTCTTTCCGCTTTGAGCATCCCAAACTACCGCTGTACCGTCATCACTAGCGGTGAGGATGCGACTACCCTCCGGACTAAAAATAGCCGAGTTGATGTAGCCCGTGTGTCCAGAAAGGATAAGAAATTCAGTGCCACCGTAAGCATTCCGGAGCTTGGCCGTCCCATCGTCACTAGCCGTTAGGATGTGGCGACCGTCAGGGCTGAAGATAGCAGAGTTGACGACGCCTGCGTGCCCAGCGAAGCTATAGAGTTTAATGCCGGTCTGGGCATCCCAAAAGTTGGGCCGGGCATCCGGTAATATGCCGTCGTTTCCACCACTAGATGTAAGGATGCGACTGCCGTCAGGACTAAAAACAGCCGAGAATAAGGAGTATGGGCGGCTGGAGAAAGAGAGACGTTCCGCTCCGCTGTGGGCATCCCAGACTTTGGTGGTTCCATCCCAACTGGCTGTGACAATGCGACTGCCATCAGGGCTGAAATCAACTGAGTTGACGCCCTCTGTATGCCCAGAGAAGATGAGAAGTTCGGCCCCATTCTGGGCATCCCAGACTCTGGCGGTCCCATCCCAACTGGCGGTGACAATACGGTTGCCATCAGGGCTGAAGTCAGCTAAGTTGACGCCCTCTGTGTGTCCTGAGAAGATGAGAAGTTCAGCCCCGCTACGGGCATCCCAGACTCTGGCAGTTTCGTCGTTACTGGCTGTTACGATACGCAGGCCATCGGGACTGAAGGTTGCTGAATTAATCGACCCACGATGACCATTAAGTGTGAGGAGTTGAATACCAGTGGTGGCATCCCAGACTTTGGCAGTTTCGTCGTTACTGGCTGTTACGATACGCAGGCCATCGGGACTGAAAGCTGCAGAATTAACGAATCCGCGATGACCAATGAGTGTGAGGAGTTGAGCACCGGTGATGGCATCCCAGATTTTGACAGTTTCGTCGTTACTGGCCGTGACGATACGCCAGCCATCGGGGCTAAAGGCGGCAGAGTTAACATTCTCAGCATGACCAAGTGTGAGGAGTCTAACACCAGTGACACTACTCCAAACTATAGCCGTGCTGTCCCGACTGGCAGTAACAATGTGCTGTCGATCGGGGCTAAACATGGCAGAACTGACACCCTCGGTATGACCAGAGAGAATGAGAAGTTGAGCACCGGTAGTGGCATCCCAGACCATAGCGGTGTTGTCGTCACTAGCTGTGATGATGCTCTGCCCATCGGGGCTGAATGCGACAGACCTTATGCTGCCTGTGTGACCACGGATATCCATCAACCAAGGAGATGCCTCACTTACACTATTGACAAGAGCGAACATAGGTTCGTTGGTAACATAGCCCTTACTATGCCAGGTCGTCAGCACGCTTTCACGAGCCAGGAGCAGGGCCAGGGACTTGGATCCGTTGGCGTCCAAATCCAGTTCAGCCAGGGCCTGTCCCGCTAGTTCCCCGGCGCGGGCGGCCTTGCGGGCAGCTTCGGCAATGGCTTTCTGCTTTTGGGCTTCAGCTTCGCTGGCAGCCGCTGCTGCAGCCTCGGCTTCTGCGGTAGATCGAGCATCTGCCTCGGCGATGACTGCCACTTCAGCAGTGCCCCGTGCGTTTGCCTCGGTGATGGCAGCTCCTTCGGCGGTGGCGCGTGCCTGCACCGCCCCGGCCTCGGAACTTTTGGACTGTTGCAACAAGACAAAGATTGTTACGGCAGCTATAGAAACTATCAATGCGATTATCCCCAGAAGCACGGTACGGCGACGATCTGCTCCGCGTTGGGTTGTCAGAGTCGCCACTTCTGCTGCCTGGGCAACCTCGCGCGCTTGCGCCGCCTGTTTGGCCTCTTCTTCCTCTCGGATATGGATTTCGCTGGCTTCGATCAGCGCGGCCAACGAATCACTGGCCCCGCCCACCTCCTGGCTGTCAGGCTGGGCCAGCCAACGCTGGGCCTCAGCCAGTTCAACCGGGTCGAGCAGACCGCCTGCCCGTGCCAGTTCTTCCCAGCGCTGGGCCGTGGACTCCAGCCGCCGCCGGGTCTGTTCGGCGCTGCGGCGTTCGTCGATCCAGCCGCGCAGCAGCGCCCAGCCGACGATGAGGGCCTCGTGGGCGATGTCCACCCGGCGGGCTGCTACGTCTTCATCCCCGCTGGCGGTGAGCAGACGGCGGTCGATGAGCGTCTGCAATGTGTCGGCAAAGAGGGCCGGGTCGTCGCCGGTGGAGCGCAGGTCAGTTTCGGCCACTTGGCGGCGGGTGTCGGCCCGCCCCTCGCCGAATTGGATCAGACGCAGAAAGATGCGTCGGGCGATGGGTCTGGCCGTGTCAGGCAGCTTGTTGTTGTAGACATCATTCGCGTGGCGGTCAATAGCAATTTGCAGACCGTTGAGCTCCCCTTCGGCCATGCCCGCATACACCTGGGCGGGTAGATAGCGCCGGGCCACCCCCTGCCAGAGCAGGCGCAGACATTCCTGCACCAGAGGCAGGCTGCCTTTTTCGCCCGCGGCGTCGGTGGTCAGCCGTTCCACCAACAGAGGATCGACGGCCACGCCCACCTGGGCCGCGGGCTGCACAATCGCCGCGGCCAGTTCCGTCCGTCCCAAGGGTGGCAAGTCCAGCCGGTTGGCCTGGATAGCCGACCAGAGGGAGCAGCCCATCAGTTCCGGGTAGAAATCGGCGCGCACAGTGAGGAGGATATGGAGATTGGGCTGGCCGATGAGAGTTTGAAGGGCGTTGAGAAAGGGCTGAAATTCGGACGGGTCGGATTGGGTGTAAAGTTCCTCGAACTGGTCGATGAAGAGGAGGGTTCGATTCCCCGGTAGAGACGCAAAATTTTGCGTCTCTACCACATCAACCCCCAGGGCATCAGCCAGAGCCGTCAGTGGTTTTGTACCGGGACGCAGAGTGCGCACATTCCATTCGCCGGGACCGAATTGGCGAGAACGGCGCAGGGCGGGGATGACGCCAGCGTAGACGAGGGAGGATTTGCCACTGCCGGATGGCCCGATGACGCAAAGGAAGGGGTGCAGGCGCAGGCGTTCCACCGCGTCGGCGATCTCTTTGTCTCGGCCAAAGAAGAGACTCTCTTGCTCCGTGGTAAATGGGGTCATGCCGGGATAGGGACAGTCGGGGACTTCCTGGGCCGGGGCCAGGGGTGCGTCCAGCAGCCGGGCGAGTTTTTCCAGGGCGGCGGGCCAGCGCTCCTGTGTCGTGGCATCCACCGCGCCCAGATGGGCCAGACGCAGGGGGAGTTCCGCTGGCTGGAGGATCAGCGGCACCACTGGCCAGATCCCTTCCCGCCGCCCGTGGAAATTCGCCAGCAGATCGACGAACTCTCCAAAGCGCTCCCCGCTCCACGCCGGGCTGAGGACCAGCACGACGTAGCGACTCTGTGTGACGGCCCGTTCGTATTCCTGCAAGACGGGCACGCCAGGCTGGAACTCCTCCTGCGTCAAAACGTTCAGACCGGAGCCACGCAGGGCGTCAAGCAGATAGCCGTCCACCCAGGCTTCGTCGGCACGGGCGTAGAAGAGAAAGATATCGTAGGCGGGCGGCGTTTGGGTCATGGTAGTTTGGCGTGGATTTGCAATGTGATCCTTACTGCCGCTATCATACAGCTTTCTGACGTGAGGAGCAAGCGGCGAAAATCAGGGGGTACTCGATTCTGAGAAAGGGTCAACTGCTCCCTTCTCGGAATCGAGTACCCCCTGAACTGAAGTATATCCGCGCTGCCCTGTTGAGTTCTCGCCATCCGTAGGTCGAGCGACCTTCCGGGAAGGGGTCGAGGCGATAAGCGCAAATTCGCTCTGCTTGTGACCCCTTCCCGGAAGGTACACCCTTTCCCGCCGCATACTTGACGGACGTTCGTCGATCCCCAGCGGCAGGAACCCAACACCTACCGATTGACGATCTTGCTTGCATTCTCATGGCGACCGCGGTAGCGGGCGTTGGGCGGCTCCAAGATCAGTCGTTGGGCGTCGTTCACGCCCTCGTAGTCATCCGCGTTGTAGTAGGCGGCCGACCAGGAGATGGGGAATGGGCTGTATTTGAAGAAGAGTGTGCGTCGCTCGCCCGCCCCATGCCAGGGCAGGGTGCCATGTGTCAGTGCTTCGGTAAAGATGATCGCCGTGCCTGCTGGCCCGGTGACAGCCGCCATAAAAGGTTGAAATTGTTCCAACTCTTTCCATTCATCAGGAAAGGGATAGTTGCTCTTGTGGCTGCCGGGCACACAGCCAAAACCGCCATCGCCAGGATTGACATCGCGCAGATTGTAGGCCACGACGCTCAACCCGTTGTACATGCGCTCATTGCGAAAGTGATAATACTGGGATGGATCGAGGGGTGTTGCGCCGCCGTGCAGCCGTGTGCCGATCGGCCCTTTGCCTTTGCGAATCAAATCGGCGTAGTCGTGGTCGAGCCGGAAGTTCTTACCCAGAAGTTCTTCCAGGTAGGGCGTGATGTGCGGGTTGTCGATCAGGTTGAGCAAGGGCGCGCCCCATTGCAGCACCCGCCCCCAACGGTGGGTGGGCGTTTCCGGGGTGATCTCCTGGCTGATTTTCTCGTCCCAAATTTGGTTGATGCTGGCAATCTGGGCGGCATCCAGGGCGTTGGGGACGGTGATGAAACCTTGGAGATCGAAGAGATATTTTTCGTGGCTGTTCATTGTTTTGTCCAGGTTGCAGGATTTCTGTAGTGATCAGGATGATGATGAAATCAAAATAACCAAAGCCTGTTAGCGAACTCGTTGGGGGAGAGGCCGGGAATAGGCAGTCCCTGATGGGGACGGTCATTATACTCGGCCAAGAATTGTTTCAAAAGAAGGGCCAACGCCAG
>CAMDQF010000234.1 GCA_945905745.1 Litorilinea aerophila | reverse complement strand
CAGATAGTCCCGGAATTGGGCCATATAGTTGGCACGCACGCCGAAGATGTTGAGCCGTTCCAGGGTGGTGAGTCCTGGGGGGATGGATGCGGGCAGATTGGGGATTTCGCTGGAACGTTTGAGGGCACGGTTCCAGCCCAGAAGACGCACACCCCGTCCGAAAAGCTGGATGATTTCCGGCCCTTCGCCCCGTCCGATGTTGAGCAGGCCCATTGTGGAGACACGCCAGGAGTCCCAGCCTTCGACAAACTTCTTGGCCCCCAAGAGAATGTTGATGGATGAATCCGAGCGATTGATGTCGTCAAAGAGGCTGTTGGAGAACTGGTCTTCGCTCTGGGGGATGGCGGCCAGTTTCTCTTCGGCCTGGGTGAGAAAGGTGGCGTCGTCGCCGATGTTGATGAGTCCGAAATAGCGGTCAGCGCCGTGGATACGCAGGCCGATTTCTCCGCTGCTGCCTTTGATGTTGACCAGTTCCAAGCCCTGGTTGCCCTCGGCGTGGAAGATGTGACGGCGCATCTCGGCGTAGATGGCTGCGCCGTTGGCCCCAAGGCTCTGAAAAGCGTTGTCAAAGAGGGGGTCGCCGTTGCTGCGGGTCAAATTGGTACGGTTGTTGCGCAGGGCGTCGATGGCCTGGGGAACCCACTCCCCCTGATTGGTCAGGACATCGTGGAGAAAGAGGACAAGTTCCTGGACATCGGAGAGGCTGAGTTTGTCAGCGGTGGATAGGCTGGAGCGACTCTTGCCTGCGGTGACGCTGTGGCCGACAAAGATGAGCAAGGGCGGGGCGATGTTGAATTCCCCTGCCAGTTGCTCCCGTTGGGGGCTGTGGTAGGTACGCACCTGGGCATAGAAGGTGAGCAGGTTTGCCAGGAGATAGTGGCGATTCAGATTCTCGTCCAGAACGCTGTCCAGATTGAGAATGTTGTAGTCTTTGCCATAGCCGTCTGCGTAGAAGCGGGGATAGGAGTAGTCGATGAGGATGGCTTTGGCATATTCGTCCTCGACTGTGCTATTGCCCGATGTGCCCACGGCTTGACCAAAGGTGGCACTGTATTCAAAAGTGAAGCCATCGGCGGCGATGGCCTGTCGGCGATTGCGCCAGGATTGGGCGTCGCTGCCTGTGCCCTTGTGCCCTTCGTCCACAAAGACCAGATTTTTGCCCTCCAAAGAGGAGACGGCGACGCTCTTGCCCTCCCCGCTCTTTGCGTCCACCAGTTTGGTGATTTCGATGACTTTGACGCTGTTCTCGTCTGCGCTGTAGAGGTCGGCGCTGTCGGCGTTGAAATGCCGACAGGGGATGCCGCTCTTTTCCATTTCGGTCATGTGTTGCGCTGAGAGTCCTTCGTTGGGGGTAATGAGCAGGATATTCTCGTGGCCGTGGGGCCGGTAGTGGAGGTATTGGTAGTAGTTGATGTGGAGGAGCAGGGTCTTGCCACTGCCTGTTGCCATCCAAAAGGCGATTTTGTCCAGGTCGCCATCCACAAAGGCCGGGAAAAGCAGACGGCGCTGAACCGATTGGGTAAAATCGTTCAGGTCTTTGAGAAAGGCTTTGCGGTCAGCGGTCACTCTGTCCAGAAAGTGCTCGGTGGCAAGGGCGGCCAAGACCTGAAAGTATTTGAGGGCAATGGGCTGGTGGGTGCGGCGGGCGTTGAGCCGCTCGGTGTGGCGGCGCACGTTGTCATCGTAGCGAATCAGGGCCTCGGCGGGAATGCCCACTACCCGGTCTTTGATGTTGTTGTAGACGTAGCTGCGCCCCTGCTCGTCGTAGCCGTCTCTGGGCAGGTCGGCCAGTGCCGTGTGATAGTCGCTTACTTTTGCGGGGTCCAGGGCATCGGCCACGCCCAGGGCACGACGAAAGTAGGCAACCAGGGCAAGGCGTTGCTTGAAACGGTCCAGGGCGTTAGCTGGCATGGGGCGGTGTCTCCATGCGTGTGCGGAATGTGATTTCCAGTGGTTCGGCCTTGGGGATGTGGCTGGCTCCGTTGATGTAGACAATATCGAAGTCGGCGGGGTCGAGAATCTCGGCTATCCAGACTTTCTCAGCGTCCAGGTCCAGGTCGGCGCTGTTGCGCCAGACCACAGCTATCCGCTGGGTGCTGTTGTCGGTATGGACTTCGCCGGTGCTGATACGATAGCGACGCTCCTGGTGTTGGTAGGTGCGCAGGGTCTTGACGTGGAGGCCAATCAGGTAGTGGAAGGTCTCGACCAAATCGACGCTCTGTTCCTCTGGGCTGACATAGCCCCGTTGGATGCGCAGTTTGTAGTCGAAGGGAATGGCGAAGGCATCCTGGGTGAGCAGCGTAGGGCTGTGGCGGCTCTCCACATCGAGCAGGTAGGAGAGCAGGTAGTCTGGGGCTTCGTCTGGCAGTAGGGCGTCCTGGCCGGTGGCTGGCCGTTCCAGACGCACGTTGTTGAGGGCGTCTTCGTAGGATTCCAAGCGCAGGATTTTGACCAGATGGCTGACACCCTCCTTGTCCTGGGGTATGCCATCCCGCCAGTTGTCAGAGAAGGCCACTTTTTGGATACGGGGGAGCAATACAGTCTCGAAGTGGTCACCCATTTCGACGAGGATGTATTTGCGATTCCCTCGGTCCTCCCTATTCAATGTCATTACTGCGTGAGCAGTCGTACCGGAACCTCCGAAGTAATCCAAGACGTATGTTCCGGTCTCAACACTGGACGCTAAAAGGCAGTCGATGACAGCATTAATGCTCTTCGGATATGAAAAATCATCCCGGTTACCTAGAATGTCTCGCAAAATTTTTGTGCCACTCTCACTTGCTGAATACTTTGAATGACCCCACCAAGTTCCAGGTAATACGCCATCCTGATTTGGGCGATATTTTCTATAGACTTGCCAATTGCCATCAACTAGGCGTGCATCAAGGGTGGTAGTCGTCTCTTTCTGCGCACGTTCCCATCCGAGACTCCATACTCTTTCTGTGCCCTTTTCATCAAGAGGATAAACCGTATGGCTATTTGGCGGCTGAGATTCTGCTATCCAACCGTGAGTTGTTTCATCCCAAGTAAAATCAGGTATGACGATTGAGCCAGAAACTACAAAGATAGGATAAAAAAGTTTCGGTCGGTCAATCCGCCTAGAGCTTGCACCAGTTCCGCGAAGATTTGACCACGCGAAGATACCCATTTCATCTTTCTCTGGGTATCGAGAACGTTTTTCATCATCTCGTGGAAGTCGGCCAACTTGCGAATGTAATGAGACGCCATAGAAAATGGCGTACTCATGATTAGGTGAAAATCCCGATGGCACCGCACGACCTTGTGGCTTACTCCGAATCGATACGGTAGCAAAATAGTTGTCTGCCCCGAAGATGCTTTTTAGTATCATGTGCAAATAAACAGACTCGGCGTCATCAATGGTTGAACATTGGATTCCATCTTCCGCCAACAACAAATATCCTGCCTGGATTCTTTCCATCGCCAAGCTCATCCATGAGGAATGTTTGTAACTATTCTTGTAGATAATCTCTGAACCTGCCGTGTTGTATGGTGGGTCAATGTAGACACACTTGATTTTTCGGCGATACCCTTCTTGCAACAGATTTAGTGCTTGGAGGTTCTCGCCGTGGATGAGAAGACCGTCTGTGGTCTCGTCCAAGTCGGTAAAGCTCGCCAATAGCCGGTCTACAAAGTCACGGTCAAAATGGCGGGTGTCCAGCATCAAATAGGGATGGGCATTGAGAAAAGCCAGGTCGAAGTCGCCATTCCAAAAGAGGTCTTTGGGCCAGCGGTCAATGGCGTAAAGCTCTTTCCAGGCTGCGAGTTGGGCCGGGTTTGCCAGGATTGCGTCGTACAATTCTGCGGGCACACGGTCCAGGGTGACGCAGTAGTCGGTACGCACCACAAACTTCTTCTTCTCAAAAAGCCGTTTCTGAAAGTTCTCAATCTGGGCCAGAAAAGCGATGACCTTCTCGGCGATGGAGCGCACGACCGTTGCCCGGCGCAAGGCGTGTTGTAGGGACTCGACTCTGCCATCCCCGATGAGGGCGTCGATGTCCAAGACTTCGTTCTTGAGATAGAAGTCCAGTTGTCCGCGCAGAAAGCCACCCAGGTCTTTGTGGACAAAATAGTCCGACGTGTTGCGGGCTGTGTACTGGTTCAGGTGGTAGTTGAGGAGCGACTTCTCTGCTTCACCTTTATGGGGCAAGGCCAGGGCATCCCGAATTGGCAGGTTGTCGCTCAACGCAGTGAGAATCACCTGCTCCATTGCCACGCAACGGGCCGCTCGGTCCAGTGTCTTGCGCTGCTTGCTCTTGGGCAGTGGGCGGTTGTATGTATCCAGGTAGTTGGCTGTCTCGGCGTCAGTCAGAGGGCGGTATTCAAAGACAACGGTCAGTTCGTTGCTACCCCCATCCCAGAGGACGGGATTTTCAGAACGCAGGACAAATTCCCGGTCTGTGGCTGCTTTCACATTGTCCTGGGGCACGTCGGCCCTGTCCAACTGAAAATGTACCTGCTGCCCCTGGTTGGCACCCTCTAGCTTGAAGCGGTAGTCGATGAAGTGTTCCCCGCTCTTGACGTAGTATTGGTCCCGGTTGGCCCAATGGAGCATCACTTCTTCGCCGTTGTAGGGGACAAAGTATTTGGGGTCGCGTGACGAGTAGCGGCGTTTGGAGAGGAAGTCGCCGTTGTCGTAGTAGCGGGAGAAGAAGGTGTAGAGGTCGTTGTAGATGGCGGCTTCGGTTTCGGCGGCTACTTCGGTGGATGCTATCTTTTCCTGTAGCTCCAAGTAGAGTTGCACCATTGGCGTGACTGCAAAGAGTGGATGCACGATGCCTTTGTCGTCAATGGCGTTGGCCCCAAGGTTGGTACGCACTTTCTCGGCTTCTTGGGTAAGCTGTTGTTCCAGCCCTGTCTGTTCACCAGCCTGATAGGATTGAAGGGCTGCGTTGACCGCAGCGAGCAGATCAGCTTCAATGAAGCGCTCGATTTCCTGCTTGCGGTGGTGGAGAATCTTGTAGATACCGAAGTCCAGGTCAGCGGTGTCGAACTGGAAAAGCTCACGCAGAAGCTCTTGGAGCTTGCGACGGTTCTGGTTGCGGTCAGCGGGCATAGTGCGTCCTTGGCTGGTAGACTGGGGCTGTACCTGTGGGTTCGTGGGTGGCCGGTTCGGTGCGCTTCTGGTGTGGTTCCGGGTCCGTTCGGTGGATAGGAGTATAGCACGGGAGGGAGGAAATGGTAAGCAGTTGGGGGCTGTGAATTGAGGGGGTAGTAAACTGGCAAGTGCAAGCGGGCAAAAGTGATCGATAGGGGTAGGGGAGATTTGCCCGCCTTCCGATATGTTGTGTATTCACGTTGTGCAAAGACAAAGAGCCTATTCGCTCCGAGAAACGAATAGGCTCTCTGCTTTTCTACACATCGATTCAACTATCGGCCAAACAGCCCGCCCAGCAACTTCCCCCCAATTTTCATAATGTCATTGGTGGCGTCGCCGTCGCCGTCCCTATCCAGCAGACCGGCCAGACCGCCCAAGCCTGCATTGGCCTGCTCGCGCTGACCGCCCAGCATCGACGCCAGACCCGCCGCATCCAGCCCGCTCTGGCGCTGGGTCTTGCCCAGGCCGCCCATCACCAGCGGGGCCAGCATTGCCAGCAGTTGACCGCTGGTGTCGGCGCTCAGACCGCTGGCCTGGCCGATGCCCGCAGCCACAGCGCCCTGTTTGTTGCCCAGCACGTGGCCCAGAATGGCCGCGCCATCTTTGCCCAGCGCTCCACTGCCCAGGGCCGCGCCCACATTATTCAGCACGCTGCCGTCGTGATCCCGGCTCAACGCACCCAGCAGCGCTTCGGCTCCCTGGGGAGAAGCGGCATTCTTGCCCAGCGCACTCAGGAGCAGAGGCACGGCTGCACCCACCGCTTTCTGTGTGCTGGTCGAGTCTGTGCCCAACTGACTGCCCAATTTGTCCAGTTCACCACTGCCCAACATTCCAATCAACATTCCGGCGATATCACTGCTCATTAGTTCTTGCTCCTGATGGTTGTTTATAGCCGAATCTATTCGGCTATTTTGAATCGCTGCCGGGCGTCTTTTCCCCAGCCGTAACAAGTGTAATATAGCGTCCGATTGTTGCAGGCAGTATTACAGAGAAGAGTGACTACCGACTTCACTTATGGTTGGGGTGAAAAGGGGGTGCGAAAGTTGAAGGCATAAGCGGTCGGTCCGTGAAGTGTCAGATATTCCAGCCGTTCTTTGGCTTCGCCCACAGTGGGGGTGTGGCCCACCGCCACCCACCAGAGCACCTGAAAGGGGGTCTCCGCGGCTTCAAACCACTCCTTGCGCCGACGCAGAAAATCCACATGTTCGCTCTGGTAGACATAGCCACGCAGCGCGTCGATGGATTCCCAGACCGACATATTCACCAGCAGCCGGGGATCCTCGTAGGCTTGGATGTCGGTGGCATTGCCGCTCTCGCTCTGCAAACGCCAGACAAAGCCCGGCGTCGCCTCGGCCAGCGCGTTGATGCGTTCCAGAGCAGCCATAAATTCCGCCATGCCCGGATCGTCCACAGCAAAGCGGGTGTGGGCGATATTCAATTGGGCCAGGTGAAAGTTTTGGCTATTCATAGAATTTTCCGCCTTATAGGGGGAAAAAATGGACGCAGATAAACGCTGAAAACGCAGATTTTTCTCCAGATCAGCGCAGATCGATTCAAATCATGAAAATCTGCGTCCCTCTCCTCAGCCTCAAACCAGATTTTGCAGCCAGGCCCGGTGTAGCGTCCAGCGATCCCCGGCTGGGTCCCAACGCAATTCGTATTGGGTGTTGTCCACGGCTTTGATCAGAAAGCAGCGCACACTCTTGCCTTCCACCCGCTCCTCCCACTGGCGTCCCACATCGGAGACATAGCGGGTCTGATCCCGCCAGACAAAAGAGGTGGGCCGCACAGTGCCAGAGGGCAGCATCCGAACCAATACGCGTACATCTTCTTGCACAAGAACTTGGGTTGTCACAAAAATCTCCTATTTCTCTGCCTCAGCAAATTCCAGCAGCATTTGCAGGGCTAATTGTGCGCTGAGTAATTTGTTTCCTCTGCGATCCAGCGTCCAAACGACCCGTTCTGCTCGTTCGGTTCCATCGCTGGCGCACAGGTGCAGATGGACCAGCCCGGACGGTTTCTCGGCTGTGCCACCCCCCGGCCCGGCAATCCCGGTAATCGAAACGGCCACATCCGCGCCATACAGCGCCAGCGCGCCCTGGGCCATCTCCTGGGCTGTTTGTGCGCTCACTGCGCCATAGGCCAACAGCGTCGCGTGCCGGACACCCAGCAGCCGCTCCTTCGCCGCGTTGCTGTAGACACCGGCACAGCCGACAAACCAGCCCGACGAGCCTGGGACTTCAGTGATCAGATGGCCCACCAGCCCGCCGGTGCAGCTCTCTGCGGTGGCGGCCAGCAGACCCGCCCTGGCCAGGGCCTCGCCCATGGAGCGGGCCAGGGGGATGAGATCGGTTTCTGTGATAGGAGTTTTTATGTCCATCGCAAGCCCCTTTTGGCAATTGATAGTGAACAGTGAACAGTAAACCAGTGACCAGTTTCAGATGCGCCGTTATTTACAATGGAAAATGGTAACTGTTCAGGCCAGCGCCGGTTGAGTAGGCGGAGGCTGTTTGCCGCCGTATCGAAACCAAGCGGGTATACACGAGATTACTTGCAGACCCGTTCGCTTGATTTCGATACGCCCTCCGCAGACTCCGGGCTACTCAATCAGCGCTCACTAGACCAATGCCTGAATAGTCACGGAAGATGAAAACAGGAACGCCGATTACGCAGAAACTGCCGATTTCGCAGATTTTTATCCTTGCTATCCACCTATTTTTCGGACAGCGAGAAGAGACCACTGCTTACTGCTTACTGCTTACTGTTCACTGCTTACTCTCACACCCGTCGCGCCATCAACAACAGCCGCTCATCGCCCCGGCGGGTTAAAATCGCTACGCCAGGCCGCCCGCCTGCCACCAATTTCAGCCGGGGGCGCAGAGATTCCGGTTCGATGGGCGGCCCTCGCCGTTTCAATTCCACCTGCCCGATGCCCAATACCTTCAGTCGCTGGTTCAGGATTTTCAGGCTGAAAGGGTGAATCTCCTCGATCTGAAAACTCTGCACAAAAGGAGCGGCTACGCTCCCCGCCGGGCTGGCTGGTCCCACCAGATAGGCGATCTGGGGATCAAAGAGATGGCAGCCCAGCATATCACACAGTTCGACAAAAGGCCCGGCTCGAATGACCGCAGGGTCTGGCTCGTGAAGATAGTCACCGGCTCTCAGCGCGCCCAGGGGCGGCGGCGCAAGAGATGCGGCAATCGCGTGCCAGCCCCTGTCGTCGTGTACCGATGCCCGCCGTTGGCCGCCTGCCGCCAGAGGACCGAACCAGAGCACCGCCTCTTTGCAGGTGCGCTCGTGGCTGATAAACTCCACCCCACAACCCGCCGGTATCTCCCCATCCGCCACACCGGGAGCCACCTTCACCCCTAACGCCGGGATGCGCGCTTGCAGAGCCAACAGCACGGAAATCGGCGGAATCATCTGCTCCAGACCAAAGAGCCGCCGCCCTTCGGCGCGTCGGGCCGGGTCGGCAAAGGCCGCAGCAGCCGGAGGCAGGCGGTCCGCGGCCAACTCAGCGGTCCAGTCGGCCAGACGAAATTCGACCTGATTCAGTAACCCCAGCGCTTCTGCGTTGGCCTGGGCAAAACGCAGCCGCAGGGGGTCGGTCTCGTAGGCAATCACCCGGCGGTGACGGGCCATCGCCAGGGTATCCCCGCCGATGCCGCAGCCCAGGTCCAGCACCGGGCCAGGCGGCGCGCACCGATGCAAATGGGCGGCCCGGTGTTGGGCGATGGGCCAGGCCGTGGCCTGCTCCAATGCTTCCGGTGTGAAAAAGAGGCGGTCAGCGTCAGGAAATTTGGCCGCTGCCTTCTGGCGGGCCATCGCCAATCGGAGCAGCGCGCCTGCCTCTGCCGGGGTATGGCTGGCGCGCAGTTCGGTGAGCAGCGAAAGGTGGCCGGCGGGAGAAAGATCAGCCCCAGTCAGCGCTGCCAACAGATCTGCGGCTTTTGGGGAGAAGAGAAAATCCACTTCTCCAGTGTCCTGGGTTGCCATACGGCTCCATTTGCTATGCACGTCTCTCATCCTCCCATTATAGCCCCCCAGCCCCAGCCAACAAACTTGCCAGCCAAATCCAGTGGGAGGAAAGCCTGTCAAACGTATACAAATTGTAGTCTTTGCGACTTGACGCGCGTTTCTCCTAGCCGCTATGATAAAGAGGTTGCATATGTGATAAAGTTCACGAAGTCAAAGAGATTGCGCCCTCATCGTGGAATGAAACCCAGCGATGCCCTTTTGGATGGGATAGTAATCTGTTTTGCAATACTGAATCGGTAGAATCTGTGGGCGCTGCGAGAGGCTTTTCCGGCCAATCAACAGCGCGCCTATGGTACTATATCAATCAATTGGCTCCCACGGCCCGTGGGTTCGTTTACAACAAGAAGGAGAATCATGAGCGTACAGCAGGAACATCTCACAATGAAACAATCCCCCGTAGCCGATCAGACGGAGGCGCATGTGGAAAAACCACCCAAGCTGGAATTCAGCATTAAAGGGGCTGACGAGTCGCTGGAAGCCTATATTTCCGCCATTAGCGGAGCTATTATCGGCGTGTTGGCCACACTGCTCGTTCTCTACATTTTGAATGGCGGAACCCTGCGCTTCACCAATCCGGCCAAACTGACGGCCCTTGAGGCCAGTCTGGCCCGGGTGGACGAAAATGTGGGCGCGGTGAACCAGAATGTGGAAACCGTGGCTGCCCGTCTGGCCGCTATGGAAGGCGAAGCCGGCGTCATCGGCCAGTTGCAGACCAGCCTGACCGACCTGGACGCCGCGCTGAATGCGGCCATGACCGAGCAGGGCGAGCGGTTGAATGGCCTGGATGAATCTGTGGCAGCCCTGGACGTGACCCGCAAGAACTTCGACACCTTCACGGCTGCGCTGGCTTCGGCCCTCTCTGAAATGGGCACTGCTGGGGCTGCCGAACCGGTGAATGCTGTCGAAGCGCCGGTCGTCGAAGCGCCGGTCGTCGAGGCGCCGGTCGAGGCTGCTGCGGAAACCGCTGCGATTGCAGCCCTGGTTACGCCGTCCGTGGTCGTCCACACAGACTTGGCCGCGGACGCGGTGCAGGTGATGCTCTTTGTGGATGCCAATGGCGACGGGGCGATGGACGAAGGCGAAGTCGCACTGGTGGGGGCAACGGTTGTCCTGACCCCGGCAGAGGGTGAAGCAGTGGCTGTGGACAGCGCGGATACGGGCGTACTCTTTGAGGGCCTGGCTGCGGGCGAGTACACTGTCTCGTTGGAAAGCGTTCCCGGCTACGCCGTGGATGGTGAAAACAGCGCTTCGGTGATTGTGGATATCGACGCCCAGGCGGGCCAGGTGGTCTACTTTGCCCTGGCTGCCGAGTAAAATTTAAGAAATCGAAGTTCGGCCTGTTGAAAGAGTTGAACTTCTCAAAAAGAGGCGGGGCTG
>CAMDQF010000233.1 GCA_945905745.1 Litorilinea aerophila | reverse complement strand
TGCCTTTGGCGGCCTCCATCGCCACCCGAAATTTGTACTGCCCGTCGTGCTGTCTTCGTTTCGTTCCCATCTGTCTTTCCTCCACGTGTGTGTTTTTACTGCGTTCCTCTACTTTAGCACGTGGTCCAGTTTCTGGGGTCAATTATAATATAGGGTTATCCCCTTGCCGTCAACGGAACCAAAGCAGCTACAGGTATGCAGAGGCAAGCTTGACACACCCCGCTGATGAGCAGCCAATGGCTCACGCATCCTCAACCATCGCCTCCAGCCCGGACTGGCTGGCCCGGAACTGGGTGCGGTAGAGATCGGCGTACAACCCGTTCAGCGCAAAGAGTTCGGCGTGGCTGCCCTGCTCCACCAGACGCCCCTCGTCCATCACCAGAATCTTGTCCGCGGCCAGAATCGTCGAGAGCCGGTGGGCGATCACAAAACTCGTGCGCCCGGCAAAGAGAGGTTCCAGCGCGGCCTGGATCAGCGCCTCGCTCTGAGAATCCAAATGGGCGGTGGCCTCGTCCAGAATCAGGATGCGGGGGTCCTTCAGAATCACCCGGGCAATCGCCAGCCGCTGCTTCTCCCCCCCGCTGAGACGGTAGCCCCGTTCCCCCACCAGCGTCTGGTAGCCGTCGGGCAGCCCGGCGATAAAGTCGTGGATGTTGGCGGCCCGACAGGCGGCCTCCATCTCGGTCTGAGTGGCATCGGATTTGGCATAGCGCAAGTTGGCGGCAAAGGTGTCGTGGAGCAGGTAAGTCTCCTGGGTCACCATCCCAATCTGGCCGGCCAGGGAATCCAGGGTCACATCGCGCAGGTCGTGACCGTCCAACAGTATCCGTCCCTCAGTCGGGTCGTAGAGCCGGGGCAGCAGATAGGTGATCGTCGTCTTGCCAGCGCCGCTGGGGCCGACCAGAGCTACCAGTTCGCCTGGCTCGATATGGAAAGTGAGTGATTCGAGGGCCTGGACGCGGGAAGAGACGGGGGATTGGAGGTTGGGGATTGGGGAATGGGCGGATGCGCCGTTGTACGATGGAGTGGATGACTCGTCCGACACTGTGCCCGGCAATGTGCCTGGTTTGGCATAGCGGAAAGAGACATTCTCGAAACGGATGTCGCCCCGCACACTTTTCAGAACTACGGCATCCGGCTTGTCGGCAATCTCCACCGGCATATCCAGATATTCAAAAACCCGTTCGAAGCTGACCAGGGCCTGGGCAAACTCCACTGGCACATTGGCCAGGGAGGAGATCGGTCCGTAGAGTCGGCCCAGATAGGCGGCAAAGGCCACGATTGTGCCGACGGTAATCACATTGTCCAGCACAAAACGGCCACCCACCCAATAGATCAGCGCGGTGCCGACGGCACCAGTGATACTCAATCCCAGAAAGAACCAGCGCCCCACCATCGCCTGGCGGATGCCGATCTCCCGCACCTCCCGATTGGTCTTGCCGAAGCGCTCTACTTCGTAGCCGCCCCGGCCAAAAGTCTTGACCAGCAGGCTGCCGTTGACATTCAGCGTCTCGCTGATGGCGTTGCTCATATCCGCGTTGAGTTCCATAGACCGGCGGCGAATCTTGCGCAGAATCAGCCCCACCCGCCGGGCCGGAATGGCAAAGAGAGGCAGCACAACAATCGCCAGCAGGGTCAACCGCCACTCAATCGACAGCATCACCGCCAGGGTGGAAAGGAGGGTAAAAATGTTGGTCAGCAGGTTGGGAATCGTATTGGCGATGGCTCCCTGGGCGCCCACCACATCGTTATTGAGCCGGGAGATAATATCCCCTGATTTGGTGTGGGTGAAGAAACGCAGGGACATCCGCTGTAAGTGGGTGTACAGCTCCTGGCGCAGATCGTAGATAATCCCCTCACCCACCCGCGAGTTAAGGTAGCGCTGGGCTACCCCCAGCAAACCGCTGACAATCGGAATGGAGACCATCGCCAGGGCCAGCAGATTCAGCCGCCCCCATTCGCCTTTGGGCAATACGTCATCAATCAGTTCCCGGTAGAGAAGCGGTGGCAAGAGCTCGATCAGGGAAATCAGGACGATAATGAGAAGGCCGGCCAGCACGGGCTTCCAATAGGCGCGGCCATAATGAAAGACCCGCCACAAGAGCTGCCGAGTGACATGCGGACGAGTTTTTTCCGGGTCGTGGGCGATGTATCGCCACCAGTTGCCGCCATGGGCCATGAGAATTCCTTTGGGAGATGGGAAAATAGGGATTGGTGATTGGGGACTGGGAAAATAGCCCAGCGGCCATTTTTGCCCTGTGATAGTTTGCCATCGCTCCGTACACACCGTACAATTGGTAGTCGGCAGTTCTGCGTCGGGCCGGGCAAAGCTGCACCGTCAACATCAGGGACAATCCGTGTCCCTCTTTTTATCATAGCGGAATCCAGCCAAAATGGGCAATCCCAAGCGTTCTGCCACTCTTACCCAGCGCATGAAAAACCGCTTCTACGCAATTCCCGCGGTGGCAGAATGGTGGGCCAGGCGATTTGCCCGCCGGGCGAACAGCAGCCCGGATGGGCCGATTCCCTTTGCCCGCCTGTCTAAACCCCTGGCCGAATGCACAGTCAGCCTGATTACTACGGGCGGTGTCCACCTGACCAGCCAGCCCGGTTTCGATATGGCCGATCCGGATGGCGACGCCTCCCTGCGCGAAATTCCTGGCGATGTGGCGCTGGCGGAGCTGACCATCACCCACGACTACTACAACCATAGCAGCGCCGACAAAGACTTGAATGTAGTCTTTCCCCTGGCCCACTTCCGCCAGTTGACCCAGCAGGGGAGTGTGGGCAGAATGGCCCGCCGCCATTTCGGCCTGATGGGCCACATCGAAGGTGTACATTTGCGCCACCTGCAGGAGAAGACCGCACCAGAGATCGCGGCCAAACTGCGGGCCGATGGGGTGGATTTCGCCTTTCTCACCCCGGCCTGAGGACTCTGCAACCGGTCCGTGGGGCTGGTAGCACGTGCGATTGAGGCCGCCGGCATCCCAACGGTGGCTCTTTCATTGGCGCTGGATATCACCCAAAGTGTGGGAGTACCCCGCGCTCTTTTCGTTAAGTGGCCCCTGGGACATCCCTTGGGGGAAGCGGATGCGCCCGCCCAACAGCGCACAATCATCTACGACAGCCTGAGGTTACTCCTGACAGCCAGTGCGCCGGGCGTCATCCACGAACCGGGCTATCGCTGGCGGCGGCAGGAATATACTGAGCCGGATTGGGAGAGATATAAGGAAATAGTGAATGGCGAATAGCGAGTTTTGAATTGTGAATGAGAAAATCGGCATATCACCTGCCACCTGCCACTTGCCACCTACCACCTGCAACCACAAGAAGTTTCGGAATGACAGGATTCTCTCACTACCTCCCCATTCCGCATTCCGCATTCCCCATTGGAGTCTCCCATGCCCAACCGTCCACCCTTGCGCCCAGCCGGAATCATCTTCGCCCTTGCGGCTAATCTGCTGATGGTGACCATCGGCCTGCTTGTAGCTGGCGTTCTGCCGGTTGGAGGCAGTTGGTTGACCGGGCTGCCCTTGGTCGGGAGTATTCTTGCTGGGCTGTTTACCGCTTTTTACGTGGGCAAACGCGCGGCCATCCACGCGATGTTAGGTGGACTGCTCAGCATTCCAGTGCTGACACTCTTTGTTCTGCCCGGCAACAACTGGAACTATGCGGTGCTGGCCGCGGCCTTCTGTGCCCTGGGCGGAATATTGGGTGAGTTTCGCCAGCGGCGCGGCTAATACCAGCGGCGCGCCAAATAGAGCCTTCTCCCCCGGCTGTGATACAATCCCCATTTGTGACAACGCTCAACGCTTTTCTCGAACTCCTCGCTTCGCCTGTCGGTCCGCCACTGGTCCTGGCCTTTGGCGCGCTGCTCGTCTGGCAGATCGGCCAACGCACCGCCAATATTGACCTGACCGGGACCGCTGCCTTCATCTTCTGGCTGATTGCTGTAATTCAGACAATCGGCCTGCGTATGCAGCCGGTCGTCCCCATCTACAGCCGTCCCTGGCAGCCAGTCATCCTCCCAGGCTTCAATCTGCTCTGGATAGGCGATGGCTGGAACTGGTATGTTTCTGTGCTGATTCTGCTGCTAGGCGGTGTGGCGATTCTCTTGAGCGTCTTTGTCGGGGGAAATCCAGAGGCAGCAAGTACAACCGCTATCGTTCACCAGTTGACGGCAACCCTCACAGCCAACTTGGCTGTATTGGCGACTGCACTGCTCTTTGTCGGTAGCGGCAATCTGCTGACGATCATCATGACCTGGGTGGTCATGGACCTGCTCATTCTGGCCCGCAATGCACTGGTCCCACCTTCGCTGGAACTGACCGACACCAACGACAGCCCTGGCCGTCTACTTTTTGTCGATCAAGCCCAGGGCTTCAGCCTCTTCGGAGCCCTGCTCCTGATGATTGGCCTGCTCCCCGCCGGCACCTCCGGACCAGGCCAGCCACTGTTGGGCGGATCCTTGCCCATAGAAACAGTCGCCCTGTTGGTGGCCGCCGCAGCCATTCGGGCAGGTACCTATCCATTCCACCTCTGGCTGCTTCCGGCCAACAGCCTGCGTCTGCGTCTGCCCAACCGCTTTTTGGATCATCTGGTTCCGGGCCTGAGCGGACTCTGGCTTCTCGGTTGGGCTATTGGGTTGGGTGGCAAAGAACTGCTATTGGAGCCACTCTACGTGGGTGCTGTTCTGCTGGCACTCCTCGGCAGCGCCTTCGCCGCCTACACAGTCAGCGAGAAGCCAGGCCACACGACTTTTGTGCTCATTACATCTGTCGGCATCGCCACCCTGACCAGTATTCTCTCCGGCGCACGGGGGCCGGCAGCCCTCATCTGGCCCACCACCACCTTTGCTCTCGGGGGTGGTCTTTGGTTGGTGGGCGAACGAATCTGGCGGGAATGGGGTTGGCAGATTCCGGTCAGCGTGGGCGCGCTGGCCCTGGTGGGCGTGCCTTTTACCCCCGGGTTTTTGACTCAATCAGCCATCGCTCGGCTGGCCGCAGGCGAATTCTCCGGCAATCTGGTCATGCCCTTTTTCGCCATCTACATCCTGGCCCAGACAATCTACGTGTCCGCGATGCTGCGCAGTTGGGGCGCCCAGCCCCGGGACCCGACGGGCCGCTCATCGCCCCTGGCCTGGCGGCTGCTGCTCTCTTCCGTCATCCTCTCCATCCCACTTGTGGTGGCCGGAATTTTCCCGGAATTCGTGGCGGCGTTGGCGGGCATCACAGATACAATCCCAGCCAACGTGGGCAACCCGCCCAGCGCCGTGGCTGACGTGCCGGTCTGGCTAACGCTGGGGCTGCCGCTGTTCCTGGGAATGGGATTGGCTGTGGCCCGCCCTTTCTTCTGGAAACTTCTGGGGGGCTGGCCCGATCGTTTGGCCTATCTGGCCGGACTGGAATGGCTTGCCCGGTTTACAGCCTGGGGTGGGGAACGCAGTGCCTCCATCTGGGATGCAGGAATGAACGTTGTGGAAGGTCGGGGCGCGATTGGTTGGCTCATCGCCTTTGCCCTTATCAGTTTATTTATGCTGGGTTGACAAGATGACTGCTTACCTTCTGGGGACAGATTTCTGGTTATCCGCTACCCCTCTGTTTGTGACCGGTCTGCTGGCCGCTCTTGTCGTCCTGGTTTGGGATTGGCGCGTCTGCCTGCCCGC
This sequence comes from Litorilinea aerophila, assembly GCA_945905745.1. Classification (GTDB taxonomy): domain Bacteria; phylum Chloroflexota; class Anaerolineae; order Caldilineales; family Caldilineaceae; genus JACQGT01. The sequence continues at coordinate 4,885 of CAMDQF010000233.1, read as the reverse complement.
CACCCTCTTTGTCCAACTGACGATAGGCGAAATTGGGGTTCAGCGCGGTCTGATTCCGGATCAGTGGGGGCGGGTCTTTGGCTGGGTAGTGGTTGGTTGCCTGCTCATCCTTTTTCTCTCTATCCAGCAATCGGCCCCAAAACCCCCAAATGGCCGGTTAGGGACTTTCGTCTTTCGCGCCCTTCTCCTCTGTCTTGGCGGGTTTCTCCTCAGTTCTGTGGATGTCTCCAATTTGCTGCCTCTGCTGGATGCCCAAATGATCCGGGGAATCCTTTGGCTGGCCCTGTGCGCGATTTTTGGAATTTCCACAGGCGAGGGCGCGCTGCAAAACGGCCTGTCGCTGCTCCTCTGGTTGATCGCTGCCGAAATCGCACTGCTCGCGGTGACACCCGCCGCGGTGGTTGTGGTCATCCTCGGCGTGACCTTCCTGCTGATCACCCTGGCTTGCGCCTATCTTCTGCTGGCCGAAAATCTAGCCCTGGCTGAAAACACCCGACCGCTCACCGATGTGGTCTTCCCTGACAGCAGCCCGTCCCAGCCTGTTCTGGCTGAAAAGATTGCATCCTGGCAGCAAAGATTGGCAAGAATGATCCCTCGCTCTCTGCAAGGCGATGATCCTCAATGATATTCCCCTTCCCGCTTTTTCTGCCTTTTGGTCTGCTGCTGCTGGCGCTGCTGGCCTACCTTTTCCGGCGTATGGAGCAGATCGTCTCTGGGGTAGCAGGTATTGTTACCGGGGCGTTGGCTCTTTGGCTGTTGGGTGACGCGCCAACCGAGGGGATGGTCAGCCTGCTGGGCAAGCTGGTACAGGTGGATATGCAGGCAGAGGTGGTACGCTTCGATCTCACCTTTCACCTGACCCCAACTGCGCTGCCGATATTGGGGCTGGGGCTGCTGCTGACTGCGACCGTTCTTCTGCTCAATGTGTCAACGAACCAGGGGCGCAGTTTCCCACCTTTTGCCCTCGTACTAATGTGCGGCTATTCCCTGCTGCTGCTTTTGACCGATGCACCCCTCAACCCCCTTCTCTTGACACCAACGATCCTCGTAGTACTGACCGCTCTGGGTGTCTATATCCTTCAGGCCGGGCGGCTGGGCGGTACACTTGGCCCTCTGCGCTCTCTTTTGCCGCCGTTGATCGCCTTTCCCCTTTTCATTCTGGCCTCCTGGCACATCGACTCTCTCTCCATCAATCCGCAAGACAGCCTCGCCGGTGGTGCCGCGGCCCGCTTGTTGGCTTTGGGGCTGCTGCTCCTGCTCGCACCTGTGCCCCTGCACAGTGCGGGGCCAGACCTGGCCGAAAAGGCCCCTTCGCTTGTATTCGCATTCCTGCTGCTGCTCTACCAATTGACCGGGTTGAGCCTTCTCTTGCGCATGACGACTGCATTCCCCTTCATCGTAGAAAACTCCGCCCTAAGCCTCTGGTTGACCGGGACTGGGCTGCTGACGGCTGTGTGGGGTGGGGTGGCAGCGGCAGGAGCCAGCCATCCGGGGCGGCTATGGGGCTATGCCCTGCTCCACGATTGGGGGCTGATTTTGCTGATGCTGGCTGCGCCGGGTAACAACGGGGTGGCCCTGGTCATCTTCCTGTTCGGTCTGCGTATGCTGAGCACACTGGCCAGTGCCGTCGGTTTGGCGAATTTGCATGCAGTCGCCGGCTCGCTGAACCCATTACGCCTGCGCGGGATTGGCCGTTCGATTCCCTGGAGCACTTCGGCCTATGTCTTGGGCGGCCTTGGTTTGGCCGGCTTCCCCCTGAGTGCAGGCTTCACAGGCCATTGGGCCGCATTGCAGACTGTGGCCCAGACCGACTGGCGGGTGGCAGCCATTGTGCTGGTAGCCTCGGGCGGAATCGTTGTCGGCTTTGTGCGCCAAATACGGATTCTGTATGATCCCCGCAGCCTGCTCACCCATAGCTCGGAAAGTCTCCCCAATACACTGGTTGCCCTGGTCGCCATTTTGTTTGTGAGCGGTGCCGCCCTCTCTCCCCAGGCCTTCACCGGCTTCGTCTCCTGGGTGATGATGGCCTTTAGCGGCTGATGAAAAGCCGACCGCAGACGGCAGAACGCAGACAGCGAGCCGAAAATCCTATCTGCCCTCCGGTCTGGCTTCTGTCAAAATCTATCAGCCTGAACAGCAGACAGGGACGATAGCTCTTGGCAGCAGATATCTGGCATACTTGCGGAAGTTGGGCTTGCGGGAAAAGCCGAACTTCCGCATTTCATCGAATGGACATTGGCAATGGCTGACACCCGCCCCTCCTCCCGGCTGAGCGGTTTCTATCAAAAAAGTGTGGCCGAACGGGTAGCCCTGCTTTCCGATTGGGCCGGGCTGAATCCGGATGAGACTGCTGCGCTGGATCAATCCCTCTCCCTGGCCCAGGCTGACAAACTCATCGAAAATGTGGTGGGGCGCTACAGCCTGCCCTTGGGCATCGGCACCAATTTCCTCATCAACAGCAAAGACTATCTGATTCCGCTGGTGGTGGAAGAGCCTTCGATTGTGGCCGCGCTGAGCTATGCCGCCCGGCTGGCCCGCTCCGGCGGCGGCTTTGTCACAGGCAGCACCGAGCCGGTGATGATCGGCCAGGTGCAACTGCTGGATGTGGCTGCTCCCGAACGGGCGGAAGCTGCGATTCTGGCCGCACAGGATGAACTATTGGCTGCGGCCAATAGCAGCCCGACGATTGCCCGGCTGGGCGGCGGACCGCAAGAGATTCGGGTGCGCCACCTCCCCCACACCCCCACCGGTCCGATGCTGATTGTCCATCTGCTCTTTGACTGTCGCGACGCGATGGGGGCCAATGCCATCAACACCGCCGTAGAAATTCTTGCACCCCGGCTGGAAGAATTGAGCGGTGGGCGTGCGCTTCTGCGCATCCTTAGCAATCTGAGCGACGAACGCCGGGCCTGGGCCGAGGTCGCCATCCCTGCCGCTGCCTTCAGCACGCCGGATTTCAGCGGCGCAGAGGTCATCCAAACCATCGCCGAGGCCAACGCCTTCGCGGTGGCCGACCCCTACCGGGCCGCCACCCACAACAAAGGCATTTTCAACGGCATCGATCCCCTGCTCATCGCCACGGGCAACGATTGGCGGGCGGTGGAAGCGGGTGGTCACGCCTACGCGGCCAGGGACGGACAATATCGGGCGTTGACGGAGTGGAAAGTGGGGACTGGGGAGCGGGGATTGGGGACTGGAGATCGGCATCTGGCGATTGACTCTTCCCAGTCCCCAGTCCCTGATCCCCAATCCCCAGTTCTTCACGGCCGCCTGGAACTGCCGCTATCCGTCGGCGTAGTGGGGGGAGCCACGCGTTCTCACCCGACGGCGCAGGTGGCGTTGAAGATTTTGGGGGTCTCCGGGGCGCGGGAGTTGAGCGAAGTGGCTGCTGCCGTGGGGCTGGCCCAGAATTTGGCCGCGCTGCGTGCGCTGGTCACAGACGGCATCCAGCGGGGACACATGCGTCTACACGCCCGCCAGGTGGCCGTGGCCGCTGGCACGCCAACCGAACGAGTGGACGAAATTGCCCGGCAACTGATTGAATTGGGAGAGATTCGCGTCGAACGGGCGCGAGAGATATTGGGGACTGGGGAGTAGGGATTGGAGACTGGGAATTGGGAAATCGAATGCCCCCAGTCCCCGATCCCTGATCCCCGATCCCCTTCTTTCAAGGAGAAATTATGCTGAATCAACCTGTAAATCCTGTCGGCATCGTCGGCTACGGCGCGTATGTGCCTCGCTATCGGTTGCCGGGAACGGAGATCAGCCGGATTTGGAGCGAAGGCCACGACGAAAGCCCGGTGAAGGAAAAGTCAGTGCCAGGGCTGGACGAGGATACAGCCACCATGAGCATTGAGGCGGCGCGCAACGCGCTGGCCCGCGCCCAGATTGACCCGAAGGCGATTCGGGCCGTCTGGGTGGGGAGCGAAAGTCACCCCTACGCGGTCAAACCGACCGGCACGATTGTGGCCGAAGCCATCGGCGCCACACCAGCTACCCAGGCCGCGGACTGGCAGTTCGCCTGTAAAGCCGGAACCGAGGCCATGCAGGCCGCCATCGGTTTTGTGGGTAGCGGGATGGCCCAATACGCCCTGGCAATCGGGATGGACACGGCTCAGGGCCGCCCCGGCGACGCCCTGGAATATACCGCGGGTGCGGGGGGCGCGGCATTTCTGCTCGGCCCCGCGGACGAAGCTCTGGCCGTCTTTGAGCGTACATCCAGCTATGTCACCGACACCAACGACTTCTGGCGACGGCCCGGCAGCCACTTCCCCCGCCACGCCGAGCGCTTCAGCGGTGACCCCGGCTATTTCGGCCACGTCATCCCCGCGGCCGAGGAGATGCTGGCGGCGATGGGTGTGGCAGCGGAGAGCTACGATCATGTGGTTTTCCACCAGCCCAACATCAAATTTCCCGTGCGGGCCATGTCCTCTGTAGGTTTCAAAAAAGAGCAGTGGCAGGCCGGGTTGCTGGTGGGCGAGATCGGCAACACCTACGCGGGGTCGGCGATTGTGGGATTGACTGCGATTTTGGATATTGCCAAACCGGGCGAGACTGTACTGGTGATCAGCTATGGCAGCGGCGCTGGCTCCGACGCCTTCCACCTGCGCATCACCGACCGCATTGTGGAGGCCCAACGCCGGGCCCCCCAGACCTGGGACTACATTCGTCGCCGGGTCCCCATTGACTATGCGCAGTATGTGCGGATGCGTGGGAAATTGGCAACCCACTAAGTTCTGGACTTTTGACAACGACGAATCGACTCAACGAATGGTGAGTCGAGAAAAGCATCTTTACAACTGAGCCATTGAGCCAAAATCAGGCTGTTTTGGCGGCTTTTTTGCCCTTGACGACCACTTTCTGGTAAGGTCGTTTGGGTAATTTT
>CAMDQF010000232.1 GCA_945905745.1 Litorilinea aerophila | reverse complement strand
GCCAGCTATCCCTACTTCTTCGCCGATGTCAACGCCAACGACGCTGTGGATGACGGCGAAAAAGCCTACTTCGCCTGGACGCCGCGTCTGGTAAAGGCAACCTACAACTACCAGACCTACCAGAAGGACCCGGGGGCCTTTGCCCACGGTGGCAAGTACGACATCCAGTTGATGTACGACTCGCTGATGGACCTGAATGCGGCGTTGGGTGACGGCGCTGTGGATATGTCCGCCATGGCGCGTATTGACGCCGGCCACTTCGCCGGTTCGGAGTTGGCCTTCCGTGATTGGGATGCCGACGGTGCAGTACCCGGCCGTTGCGCACGCTGTCACAGCGGCAACGGCCTGTCTACGTTCATCGCAGAAGGCGTCAACGTCTCTGCACCTATCGCCAATGGTTTCCAATGCTCCAACTGCCACGACGATCTGGTGGAATTCACTCGCTACGAAGTCGAGAGCGTGAAGTTCCCCAGCGGTATGACAGTCGATGCACGGGAATTCACCGGCGAAGAGGACACCACCACCAATCTGTGTATGACCTGTCATCAGGGCCGCGAGTCCGGGCTGAGTGTGGCCAAACTCACGAAGGGCATTGAAGCCGATGCCACATCGGACAAGCTGCGCTTCCCGAATGTCCACTACTTCGCCGCCGGCGCAACGCGCTTTGGCGCGGATGCCAACGGAGCCTTCCAATACCCCGACAAGGAGTATGTGGGCTTCTTTGAGCACACCGACGACGCGGCAAGCTGCACGGATTGTCACGGCGCACACAGCCTGGAGTTGGATGAGCCGAACTGTGTCGAATGCCACGAGGAGATAGAGGATAGCGAAGATATTCGCGACATCCGCTACAACTTCGCCGACTACAACGGCAACGGTGATGAAGAAGAAGGGCTGTACTACGAAATTGAGACGATGGAGGAAGCTCTGTACCTGGCGATGCAAGAATACGCCGTGGCTACAGTAGAGACTGCTATTGTCTACAACTCCGCAGCCTATCCCTACTTCTTCACCGATACCAACGGTGACGGTGTAGCTGATGCGGACGAATCTGTGCGGGATAACGGCTTTGCCAACTGGACGCCGCGCCTGCTGCAGGCCGCCTACAACTATCAGTATGTGCAGAAGGACCCGGGTGCCTTTGCCCACAACGGAGCCTATATCCTACAGGTGCTGTACGACAGCCTGGAAGATTTGGATGCCGATGTGTCTGGCATGACCCGCCCGGAGTAGAGGTGACACGCGGTCTGTGATGCGTGATGCGTGAAGGTAGAGACCTGCCAGGTCTTCACAGACCTGGCAGGTCTTGTTTGATGACGGAAAGATTCCAGTTTCGCCCGCCCGTTGACGTGTAGCCAGTCCCGCCTGTTGACCAGTTTATTGCAGTCATTGTTCGTGGTATAATTCTCCTCGTGGCTTGGGTTTTATCGGCCCAGGCGCTTATGAGAGGAGAGTGGATATGCTTCAAACAGTCAATATCAGCCTGCCCCTGCCTGTTTTTGAACAACTTCAGAAAGTGGCCCAGCGGGAAAAGCGTTCCATCGCAAATACTGTCCAGGCACTGGTTATCCAGGCAAATCCATCTCCCGGATTGGGAGATGATAATGAACGAGAACTGGTAGCATTTGCACAATTTCCCAATGAGGTGCTTGTCTTATTGGCCCGCCATTCTTTCCCCATAGAACTCCAGGAGGAGTTGGCAGACCTGAATGATAAGGCCCAAAGATTTGGCGAACTGACGCAAAGCGAGGCGGAGCGCAGCACAGAACTCGTGGAGATGTACCAGGAAGGGATTTTGCGCCGCTCCTATTGTTTGGAAACACTACGGCGGCGCGGCCACGATCTGACTGACCTGCTACGCCTGCCCGTGCCATCTGTGCTATGAGCAGACCGTATATTGCCGATGCGATCCGTAAAGTCTCGCAAATTATGGGTGGCCGCGGGTTGGCATCCACCCCAGGACTGAAACAGTGAAAGAAAAACCCGTGAAAATCCGTTCCATCCCTTTCATCCGTGTTCTTATTTTTTCCCTCCTTCTTCTCTCCTTCACCAGCGCCGCCCTGGCCCAGACGCCCACGCCCGACACCAGCGCCATCACGGCGGATCAGGTGAACGAAGTGGCCCGGGGCTTGTGGTGTCCCCTGTGCAGCGGCGTGCGCCTGGACGCCTGCGAATTGAAAGCCTGCGAACAGATGAAAGAGATGATCGCCATTAAACTGGCCGAAGGGGCCAGCGAAGAGGAGATTCGGGTCTATTTCGCCGAGCAGTACGGGCCACAGGTCTACGGCCAACCGCCCACAGAGGGCTTCAACTGGCTGGCCTGGATTTTGCCTGTGCTGGGGCTGGTGGGTGGTGGTCTCTTCGTCTGGTATGGCATTCGTCGGATGATCCGCCCCCATCCTGCGCCCGCAGCAACCCCGGCCCAAACCGCAGCCCAGGCCGATGACTATTCCCGGAAGTTGGAGCAGGAGCTTTCCCGCTATGACTGAAATGACTGACACCCGGCCAGGTCCTCTGCCCGACGCGCCAGTAGAAGCTGCGCCTGCTTCCCGGGCTGTACTCATCTGGCGGGCCGTTTTTATACTGGTCCCCCTCGTCTTTATCGTCTTTCTTGCCCTGCGCCTGGGCACGGCCAAGAGCGAACACCGGGCCGAAGGATTGGCCCCGGTCCTGGAATTCACCACCTTTGAGGGCGAAACCATCAACCTGGACGACCTGCGCGGCCAGGGTGTAATGGTCAACTTCTGGGCCAGTTGGTGCGATCCCTGCCGAGAGGAGGCCGCGCTTCTGGAAAGTACCTGGCGGCGGGAGAAGGAGAACGGCATTGTCTTTTTGGGTCTGGACTATCTGGACCAGGAACCAGCAGCCAAAGCCTATCTGGCCGAGTATGACATCACCTATCCCAACGGGCCGGACCTGCGCAGCCAGGTGGCCCGTCGCTACGGTATTCAGGGCGTGCCAGAGACATTTTTCATCGATCCCGAAGGCAAAATTGTCGATGTGATCGTCGGCCCCATCACCAGCCAGGCCCAGATGGATGGCTTTCTGGCGAAAATTCGGCCCAAGTGATGCGTGAAGCGTGAGACCGTCGTGTACTCTCACGTTTCACGTTTCTTCGACAGAATGCTACTCTTTGCGTTCGTTCAAGAAAGAACCCCTATGCTATTCAATATCGGTTATCTCATTCTCGTTACAGCGCTGGTCCTCTCCGGAGCGGGTGTTGTCTTTGGTTTTGCCGGCGGGCAACTGCGCAATCAGCGGATGGTGGAGAGCAGTTTCCACGCGGTCTACGCGGTGGCCGGGCTGGTAGGCATTGCCGCAGTAATGCTCTGGTACGGTCTGCTCACGGATCAGTTCCAGCTTACTTACGTCTGGAACCATTCGGAGCGGGCCTTGCCCGACTTCTACAAATTCTCGGCCCTGTGGGGTGGACAGGCAGGCAGTCTGCTTTTTTGGTCCCTGCTCCTCTCCCTCTACAGCGTGGCGGTGGCTCTGCTCAACCGTCGCCGTCACCAGGCGTTGATGCCCTACGTCAATGCGGTGATGCTGGTGACCTCCGCCTTTTTCCTGGTTCTTCTGGTCTTTGCTGCCAATCCCTTCAAACAGTCCACCTTCATCCCCGCCGACGGTGAGGGGTTGAACCCGCTTCTGCAAAACTACTGGATGGTCATCCACCCGGTGATGCTCTATTTGGGCTATGTGGGGTTGGCGGTTCCCTTTGCCTTTGCCGTGGGTGCTCTGGTCAGCAAGCGGGTGGGCAACGAGTGGGTGCGCACGGTGCGCCGCTGGACCCTCATCCCCTGGATGTTTCTCTCCGCGGGGATTCTGATGGGCAGCCAGTGGGCTTATATGGAACTGGGCTGGGGCGGCTATTGGGCCTGGGACCCGGTGGAAAATGCCAGCTTCCTGCCCTGGCTGACAGGCACAGCCTTTCTGCACAGCATTATTATCCAGGAGCAGCGGGGTGTTATGAAGGTCTGGAATGTGGTGCTGATCTGGCTCACCTATTTCCTGGTCATTCTAGGCACATTTACCACCCGCAGTGGTGTCTTGGAAAGCGTCCATAGTTTCGCCCTTAGCGATGTCGGCCCTATCTTCCTGGGTTTTCTGATCATCATCGTTTTCGGCTTCCTGTGGCTGCTCTTCAAACGTCTTTATCTATTGAAAGATGAACAGGGGATCGACTCCTACTCCAGCCGGGAAGCCGCCTTCCTGGGCAACAACTGGCTCTTTACCAGCATCACCTTCGCCACCCTCTGGGGCACGTTCTTCCCCATGTTCAGCGAAATTCTGACTGGTGAGCGTATCAGTGTGGCTGCCCCCTTCTTCAACAAAGTCAACGGCCCCCTCTTTCTGCTCCTCTTTCTGCTGATGGGCATTGGTCCCCTGCTGGGCTGGCGGCGCACGGGTATGCAGGCACTGCGCCAACAATTCACCTTGCCGTTGATCGCGGGTCTGGTAATGGGTGTGTTGGCTCTCTTCCTCACCCCCAATCCCTGGCCGTCGGTTGGGCTGGCGGTCTGCGCCTTTGCCACAGCTACAATCATCCAGGAATTTGTGCGGGGTGTGCTGGCCCGGCGTGTGACTAACAATGAAAATGTGCTGGTGGCCATGGGCAGTCTGATCCGGCGCAACGGGCGGCGTTACGGCGGCTATATCGTCCATTTGGGGATGGTGATGATCGCGGTCGCCATCATCGGCAACGAATTCTTCCAGCAGACGACGAATGTTACCCTGGCTCCCGGCGGTCAAGTTACGCTGGGTGGCTACGAACTGACCTACGTGGCGCTGGAAAATACCCGGGCCTCCAACCGCACGGAGATCGGGGCCCGGGTAATCGTCCACGACAGCAGCGGGAAAATGGTGGGTTCGCTCCTGCCCCTGCGCAATCTCTATGACAAGACGCCGGATATGCCTACCAGCGAAGTCGGCCTGCGCATGACGTTGCTGGAAGATGTCTATGTCCTGCTCAACGGCTGGGAGGGGGGCGGATCTACAGCCACCTTCACAATCTTTATCAACCCGCTCACCATCTGGATGTGGATCGGCGGCCTCACGCTGGTGTTGGGCACGCTCATCGCCAGTTGGCCCCATCCGGTCAAACGCACGACGAATGTACCCGCGGGGGCCACTGTTGCCGCGGCGGGGGATTGAGGTAATGCGTATTGCGTATTCCGTAGGCAGTGATATTGGCGGGGTTTTTCAGTGAAGCGTGAAAAGTGAAACGTGAGATCAGATGACGCACTCTCACGTTTCACGCAACACGAGTCACGTTTCACCTGCCACCTGCCACCTGCAACTCTTAAGGCTCTCCAATGCTCTGGACTACTCTTTTTTTTGCCCTTCTCATCTCTGCCGGTGCGGCGGTCTATGTACTTTGGCCCCTGCTCAGTCGGACCGCGCCGGATGTGCTCATCGAAGATGACCGGCTTACGGAACTAATCAGCCGCAAGGATGGCGTGCTGATCGCCATCAAAGACCTGGAGTTTGACCGCCAGGTAGGCAAGCTCAGCGAAGAGGATTACGAACGCTTCAACGCCCGTCTGCGCCAGCAGGCCATCGGCTATCTGCAACAGATCGACAAGCTGGCACCCCAAAGCACCCATCTGGACGAAGCGCTGGAGGCGGAGATTGCCCGTCTGCGCAAGACCCGCACAGCCCCGGTTGCCGTGAATGGCAAAGCCACACCGGTCGCAGTCCCGGTTATGGCAATGCCTGCCGGGGGGGGTGCCGCCCGCTTCTGCACCAACTGCGGGCACGCTCTGGCCGCGGAACACAAATTCTGCGCCAACTGCGGGACGGCTGCGTAGAAGGATTTCGACCACAAAAACCTTTACCTGCTGCTCGCCGAATTCTACGCCAAATAGAAGCAGCCATTGACGCCCCCTCCATTTTGGAGTATTATTGGAGCATGAAAAACCGCAAAGGAGGGGTGAAATGGTGACCGCTGCGAAAAAAGTACGGGTACAGGTCGATCTGTCTGAAACAGAAGCAAAACTGCTCGCTCATCTGACTGAACGGCTGTCGGTCCGTTCCCGCGCTGATCTCCTGCAACAGGCTTATGGAACATTCCTGTGGGTGCTGAACGAGCGGCTTTCCGGTCAGCGCATCGTCAGCGTAAATGAAGAAAACGCCCAAAAACTGGACAAATATAAAGAACTGAGTGTGCCGGCTGTCGAGCCACTGCTCTTTGAGCATTACGACTTTTTGCGTCAACGCCTGGAGAGCGGCTACAAGCAGCCCTATCTCATTGGACGCAATGTGCGCGTCGGTCAATTGATCTACAAAATGCGCGCGAACGAATTAACCGACGAGCAGGCCGCCGTCGATATGGACCTGCCTTTGGCCCAAGTGCGTGAGGCGCAGTTGTACTACTCGGTCAACAGCGAACTGGTGGACAGGGAAGCCGACGAAGAACGCCAGCGTCTTGCCGCCGCGGGGGTGCCATTTGAGCCTGCGCATATACCTCGATGATTGCGCCTTCTCCTATCGACTGCGCCAACTTCTACAAGCAGCCGGCCACGAAGTACAGATTCCGGGCGAGGCAGACCCTCCGCTGACTGGGGCTGCGGATGACAGCCACTTTGCCTATGCTCGAGAAACTGCCCAGGCAATACTCACATATAACCCCACCGATTTTCTCCATTTGCACAAACTCACGCCCGATCATCCGGGTATTCTGGCCGTCTATCAGGACAACGACCCAAGCAGAGATATGACATACGCCGATATTGTGCGGGCAATTGCCAACTTGGAAAATACAATCACATCGGTTGTCGGTGGTTTTTGGATACTCAATGCCTATCAGTGGTAGCAATGGTGAATCCGATCCGGTCTTTCAGACGTAAACGCACCTATCTGACAAAGACTTCGTGGCAAAACCTGAGTAGAGGACAAATCAAGCCATAGGACGGTGCAAATGGACGGTTGCCGGCGAACCCACGGCCTTCTGTGGGGTGTGTTTCTCAGTGCATTGGGTGCTCTGTCGGCGCTGCTTTTGGGGAACACGCCGACATCCCTTCTCTTCAGCGCTACCGCCTCTCCTGACTACTACTTCAGCGCAACCCCCATCACCTCCACCCTCTACCTCCCCCTCGTTCAGCGACCATCCCCCCGGCTGCTGATCGCCGCGGCCCACATCGACAGCGCCCTCAGCGGCGAAGGGGACGAGGCCCTCTGGCTCTGGAACAATGGACCGGGCGAAGCACCGCTGGCTGGCTGGCAGATCAGTGGCAACGGACGCACGGCCACTTTTCCAGCCACCAGTACACTGACAATTCCAGCCGGCGCGGGCCTCTGGTGTACCGCAGACCCGACCATCTTTCGCCGTACATTCGGCTTTGCTCCTGGCTGTGAATGGGGTGCAGACGACGACCCGGCTGTGGCCGATCTGACAGGCAGCGCGCCCCGGCTGACCAACAACGGCGGAGTAATCCAACTCAATTCTCCCGACGGGCAGGCGATGGATGTGCTGGTCTATGGCGACGAAAACCTGATACCGGACGGGTGGGATGGGATGGCTGCCCAGTTCTACAGCCGGGGCGTAATCGGCGCGGCTGGACAGCTCTTGCGACGCAAACCGGGTACGGCTGGCGCGTTTGCTGACACCGACGCCGCGAAGGATTGGAGCGGGGATGTGGCGGACCTGGCCTGGGGACGCCAAGTCTTCTTCCCCGGCTGGCGTCTCTGGCAAGCGGGTTGGCAGATGTCGAATCAGCCTATTGCCGCCACAGGAACCCTGACTCTGGCCATCGGACCGGACGGACTCTACGAGCCGATGGCGGACTTTTTTCGCGGCGCTCAGCGCAGCCTGGACCTCTCCCTCTACACCCTCGAACATCCGCTGCTGGCCCAGGAAATTGTCGCAGCTATGCAGCGGGGGGTGGCTGTACGTCTGCTGCTGGAAGGTGGACCGGCTGGAGGTATCAGCGATCTTCAGCGCTGGTCTGTAGCGCAGATTGCCAACGCAGGCGGACTGGTCCACTTTTTGGACAGCCGCTCTGATGCGCCCAACGGTTTTCGCCCCCGCTATCGTTTCATCTACGCCAAATACGGCATTGTTGACGGTACGCGTGCTTTTGTCGGCACAGATAACCTGACGACGGATTCGATGCCTGTACCAGTCAACGACAGCGTGCCACCCGGTCGCCGGGGTGTCTATCTTTTCACCGACGCCTCCGCCGTGACAGAAAAATTGTCCAGCCTCTTTGCCTATGACTGGCAACCGGAACTCTTCTGGGATTTGCGTCCCTATGACGCCACCGAGGATCGCCCGCCCGAAGGTTACACACCGCCCAATCTGCCGCCAGAAGAATTGCGCCCCGCGCCCTTTCGTCAGCCGGTGACCTATACGGGTGACTTTACTTTTGTCCTGCTGACCACACCGGAAGATTCCACCCGCCCGGACAATCAGCTGATGGCTCTGCTGGGACAGGCAGGTGCGGGCGATGAAATCCGCTGGGTGCAATTGTACGAGCACAAATACTGGGGCGACACGTTCAGCAATCCCGTGGCAGACCCCAATCCCCGGCTGGCTGCACTGATCGATGCGGCGCGGCGGGGCGCGCAGGTGCGGGTTCTGCTGGACAGCTATTTCGACGAACCGAGCGATGACCGGAGCAACCGGGCCACCGCCGACTATCTGCGGCTGGTCGCGCAGGCGGCAGGGTTGGATATTCAGGCGTTGACGGGCAACCCGGCTGGCGCAGGTGTCCACGCCAAAGCGGGAACGCTGGCGATTGGGGACGAACGCTGGCTGCTTGTGGGCAGCGTGAATGGCGGGGAGATCAGCCACAAAATCAACCGGGAGGTGAGTCTGCTGGTCAACGCGCCACTTCTCTACGACCGGCTGTCGGAACTCTTCGAGTCGGATTGGATGCAGAGCGTGCCTGCCAAATAGGCGCACACTGCTCTGACAGGGCCTGTTCTACGGCTCCAACGAATCCCGCCCCACAAAATTCCCCATTGTGCAGCCTTTTCGCCGGTGCTACAATGACAGTGTGAAAGGTCGCCTCCCTCCCATTGCTCCCAGGAGAAATCCGTCGTGCCCGTTCTCAGCCGTCGCCTGCGCTTGCGTGTCAGTCTGGCTGTCAGTATCGTTCTGATTCTGCTGCTGGCCCCCCTGAACTGGCTTCAGTATGAACGCCAGCGACGCACGGGCATGCGCGAATTGGAGATTCTGGCCGCGGCCACTGGAGCCATCGCCGCCACCAGCCTGGAAAGCGCAATGCTCACAAAGAACCGGGCATCCATTCAGGCCATCATCGACAGCATTGGACAGGCGTCAGGCACATCGACGATCTATCTGATCAATCCGGAGGCTGAGGTGGCCGTTTCGCTGGGAGGGCTACACAACGGCGAGCATCTGGACAAAGAGGCGGCCAATTGCCAGACCTGCCACTCCATTCCAGCCAGGGAGCGGCCCCAGGGGATTATCACCACCAACGATGCGGACGAAGCAGTCTTCCGCACAATGACGCCGATCCTCAATCGTCCCGCCTGCTATCCCTGCCATTCCCCCGCGGACCGCATCAACGGCGTCTTTTATATGGATTTTTCCATGGCTGGTCTGAACAGTCGTCTGGCGGACAGTTTGCGCCAGGCATTTTTGCTTTCGGTGCTGATCATCGCCGTTTGTGCGGTTGGCCTCTATTTTCTGCTCAGTTGGCTCTTTATTACACCGATGGAGCGCATCGCCGACGGGATGCGCCGCTTCAGCCGGGGGGAGCGGGATGCCCGGCTGGCGGTACGGGAACGGGACGAAGTGGGGCTGCTGGCGGATGTCTACAATCAGATGGCGGATACGATTCAATCCCAGGAAGCAGAGTCCCGCCAGCTCTACTCGGAACTGGCCGCGGGGGATGCGGTGCGCCGCCAACTGACGGCCAAGCTCATTTCGGCCAGGGAAGAAGAGAGCCGTCGTCTGGCCCGGCGCATCCACGACGTGCTGGGGCAACTGCTCACCGGGCTGAGCATCTATCTGCGCCTGGCCGAGGATTCCGTACCCGATGAACTGACAAGCGCGCGCGGCCATCTGACCACAGCCAACCGTCTTGTGCAGGAGACAATCGACCAGGGCCACGAATTGATCACCCAACTGCGTCCGTCGGTGTTAGATGATTACGGGCTGATTCCCGCGTTGCAAGAAGAGATGAAGCGACGACTGGACCCGCTGGGGCTGGTCACAGAACTGCGCACAGAGTCTGAGTTGGGCGAGTTGCCGCCGGAGGTGACGACTGCCGCCTATCGGATCGTCCAGGAGGCGCTGAGCAATGTGATCCGCCACGCCCACGCCCAACGGGTCTGGATTGCGCTGGAAAAACAGGAGGATACACTGATGATCTGTGTGGAAGATGACGGCGTGGGGATTGATGCCGGACAGGAGTGGTCAACGCCCCTGCAGGGGATGGGGTTGTTGGGAATGCGTTAGTGTCACGAAGTATTCGCCACGGGCAGCCGGTGGTGTTTAGCGTGTTCCCGCTGCAGGACGAGGAAGAAAAGGGTCAGGCAACTGTTTTCGTTAGGGAAAGCACCGATTTCATCCGACTTAGTGCGAAATTCCCGAAAGAAGCG
>CAMDQF010000231.1 GCA_945905745.1 Litorilinea aerophila | reverse complement strand
GAGTGGCTCGAAATTGTTCATCGTTGCCAAAATGCCTTTTTTCCGACTGGAATCGACCTCCCCCGCACCCGTGTGCACGATCTATTGATGGTTTCGGTTGTTAATGTACGCTGAGATCTATGCACGATGTATTGATGTACGACAGATAGCCACTAGCCGACCGCAAACAGTCGGATTCCTCCGGTCGTTTGCTCGTTGCTCGTAGCCCATTGCTCGCTACTGTTCCAACTGCCAACTGCTACCTGCCACTTGCCAGTAGTCACCCACCATCACCAACAACCACCATCCGCCGTCACGAAAGCTGACCGCTGACGGCTGACAGCTAATTCACTCCAAAGGAGCCACCCATGCCCACACTCGTTCCTATCGTCCTCACCGTCTTTCTCGTTGTCTTTGTCTGTCTGTTTGCCGATGCGCTCACGGTTCTCTACACCGTTCTGCGCCGGTTGATAGACAACCCGGTTGACCCCGCCGACGGCGGCTCTGCGCCCCGTGGTGAAGGTCAGCACCGCCAACGCCGGGATGCTACCTCAGCGTCCTCGGTTGTGTCGCCACCCCTCACCATTCCTGGCTGGTATTGGCCGGGACAGAGTGGGGAGATGGTGGAGTAGCCGTTGGTGGTTGGCGATTGGCTTTTGGCGGTTAGCCGATTGCCGACAGGTTATGGCGGACAGATTTCAAACAGCAGAAGTCGATGAACGGCTACTCTGTCCTCTGAATTCTGTCCTCTGAATTCTGTCCTCTGATGTCTTGTACCAACCGTTAATTGCCAACGGCTAATGGCTAATTGCCAACCGCCTTTTTGCCCCTTGCCCCCTTGTTCGTTTTGTTGTCCCGATGTCGGCCTGTGTGCCTGCATCACCCTCCGGTTCCTGGTCTGGAGAGGCGCAAGATTTTGCGTCTCTGCTGGATCAGGAACCGCAGTTTGACCCCTGACGAGTGTCCAGCAACCGTCAAAAGTCTGCCCTCTGAACGCTGACTTCCGCCTTCGGTTGACGGATGATCGCCAGTTGTCAAACTGGAGTAATCATAATCTTATCAAGGTCCATAAAACCAAAGCACCCTTTTTGGCAATTACCATCCGTGTAATGCGCCCGCAGTGCGTGGTAGGCACCCCAACCCACACCGGTTCCCGGTTTCCGATAGGGAATGGGACACCCAAAATGCGATTAGCGCATTGCAAAAAATGGTGTATAATTATCCTACACGGCTAATGTGAGATGAATACATTGACAAAATAGAGGGTATCCTGTTTTCTGAGTAGAGACAATCAAATCAGATTCAGAAAAGAGGATTTTCATGAGCAGCGTATCTTTTGTAGAACTGGCAACGATCATATATGTAGTGACAGATGACTGGTATCAAAAAGAAGGGAAGAATTTTCTTAGGCAAACGGTAGGTCAAAAGCCCGTTTTCAGCAACAGCGAGGTGATCACCCTCTTGCTACTAATGGATTTCTTACCCTTTCCAGGCGAAGGACAGTTTTTGGGCTTCATTCGAGCCAATTATCTGTCCCTATTTCCGCAGTTGCTCGATCAGAGCCAGTTCAATCGTCGTGCGCGTCAATTAAGATTGCTGATCGAAGCCATCCGCAAGCATTGGGCTGAGGAGTTGGGAGTCACTTTGGCAACCAAATTTCTGCTGGATACAAAACCATTACCCGTCGTAGGCTACAAGCGCAGCAAAAAACGTAGTGATTTCGCTGGTTCTGCCGCTTATGGCTATTGCTCCAGCCGCAATTTGCACTATTTTGGCTATAAATTGGTTACTCTCAGCACAATCGATGGTGTTCCTATCGCTTACGATCTAGTGCCAGCAAATACGGATGAACGACTTGCCGCAGAGACAGTTCTATCCGCTATCTCCAATTGCGATGTCTTTTGCGACAAAGGCTTCATCAGTGAGGAATGGCAGGCCGAGCAATTAGTGATTCAGGGCAATCGTATCTGGACTCCCGCACGTGTCAACCAGAACATTCAGAATCCCAAAGGCTTTGATCGCTGGCTCAATACCTTACGTGAACGTATAGAAGGTGTCTTTAATGAAATCCAGAACACTGGGCGCAATCTGGAACGTCTTTTGCGCAAGACAATTCTGGGATTGGCTACTCATGTCGCCGCCAAAATGACCAGCCATCTGCTCAAATTGCTTCTACATCGCCAATTCGGTATCGATGTTCAAACCTTTACCCAAACAGCCTGACCATTTCATCTCACATTAGGCGTCCTACAGCTTTTACTTAGCATCCAATCGATACGACCAACCCATCTTCTTTCTTTGTTCCCATTTTTTCTGACCAAACTGTAGACCCCGTTTGGTTCAGCCAGATTTCAGCAGCACATCGGTTTCCGCGCTTAATCAGTTATTCCGGGACTATCCAAAGGAGCAGACGCATGGCACTGACCGACGAGCAGAAAGCATTCTATCGCGAAAATGGATATCTGAAGTACGACAAGCGCATTCTGAACGATGCGGAAGTCGACGCGCTGCGCCAACGCAGCGAAGACATTGTTTATGGCCGTCTCAACCACATTCCACCGCGCTTTATTCAGTTGGAGGCAAAGTTCCGCGGCGATTCGGATCCCAGTGTCGATCCCTTGGACACCGTGCGCAAGATGACCCAGCTCTGCTATTTTGACGATCTGTTCGCAACCGCGGCCAAAAATAAGGCCATCGTTGATGTCATTGAGGATATGATCGGACCCAATATCAAGCTATACACAGATCAATTGATGATGAAGCCCCGTTTCAACGGCACTGTCACTGGCTGGCATCAAGATTCGGTGGCCTGGCCCCAATTTGCCCCCCAGGAGCATGTGAGCTGCTGGCTGGCTTTGGACGACGCAACGGTGGATAACGGCTGTATGACCGTCATTCCGGGCAGTCATCATTGGGGACCGATTGCCCGTCAATACCAAGACGCCTTTCTCAGTAACCCTCTCTTGGCCGAACCGCGACCAGTGGAGATCAAAGCGGGTTATTGTATGTTCCACCACGGGCTGAATTTTCACCGCACGGGGGCCAATACCACCGCAAGCCGCCGTCGGGGATTGGCGCTGCACTATATCCGCGCGGAAACAATGTACCTGGGCATCGAGGACGAGGAGTGGCGTCTGCTCACCGAATGCGAAAAGCCGCGGGGCGAATTCCGCTTTATGCTGATCCGCGGGCAGGAGTTTCCAGGGCGGGTCTGACGGAGGACGAGCCTGCCGGAAAGATTGGGCCAATAGCTTTGCCGGTAAACATTTTCACTGTAGGAGCGCTGCTTGCTGCGCCCTCTGCGTAAAACGGACGTAGGAGCGCTGCTTGCTGCGCCCTCTGTGTAAAACGGACGTAGGGGCGCTGCTTGCTGCGCCCGTCGCGTCTGTGCCAGGCGCAGCGAGCAGCGCCCCTACAGTCTTGACAAACCCTCAACCAAACGAGTTCTGTCGTTGTGAATGGAGATGGATATGATTCGAATCGGTATGATCGGCGCGGACAGTACGCACACGGAGTCCTACACGAAGCTGGTCAATCTGCCCGGCGCGCCCCTCTTTGGGCGGGCACAGGTGGTTAAGTTGTGGGGCGAAGATCGGACACAGGCCCAGGAAAAAGCCGCCCTGTATCAGATTCCAGAGGTGACAGCCAGCCCCGCCGAGGCGATCAGCGGCGTGGATATGGTGATGATCTGCAATCGCTATGGGGATGACCATACAGCACCCGCCCGTCTGGCCATCGCAGCGGGCCTGCCCACCTTTGTGGACAAGCCCTTTGCCAACGACTTGGCTGATGTGCGCGGCCTGGTGGCCCTGGCCGCGGACACCGGAACAGCCCTGATGTCCTGTTCCGCGGTGCGCTATGCCGTCGAAGTCATGGCCTTGCAGCCGCGTCTGGCAGAGTTTGGTCCGCTCAACCTGGCCGTGACCAGTGGCCCTGCGGCTGGTGATTTCCCCAATCCGCGCGCGCGCCATCCCTTTTTCTATGGCATCCATCCAGTCGAACTGTTGCACACCCTCTTGGGGCCGGGTGCCGAAGCAGTCAGCACCCAACGCAGCGCGCGTTGCGATGTCGGCGTGGTAGACTATGCCGATGGCCGCCAGGGGGTGATCAATCTGCTGCAAAAATCGCCCAGCTTCTATCACGGGGTGGTCTACGGCGAGCAGGGCTGGGCCGAGATTGAGATCCGCAACTGGGATCAATTCTATGTCGGCACGCTGGAGCGTATCATCAGTATGGCGGAGACGAAGGCCGCGCCCTATCCCATTGACTGGGCGGTCGAAGTGATGGCGATTTTGACCGCGTTGCTGCGCTCGGCAGAGAATGGCGGCCAACGAATCCCACTGAGTGAGCTATAGACTATGCAAAATCATCCGAAACCGGTTGCCCTGGCGATTGTCGGTCCGGGGCGCATGGGGCAACTCTATGCCCGTATCGCCCAGGAAGCCTCTACAATGCGTCTTGTCGCGCTCTGTGGCCGCGGCGCAGAATCCACCCAGTCCGCGGCCACAGCCTACCGCGTCCCCGGCTATGCCAACGGCGATTACGGGGCGATGTTGGCTGCCCACCCGGAGATCGAGGCGGTGATTGTGGCTGCTTCGGAGTGGGCGCACATCGAGCCTGTCCTCGCCAGCCTGGATGCGGGCAAACACGTGCTGGTGGAAAAGCCGATGGCAATCCGTGTGGCCGACGCGGCCCGTATGGTGGAGCAGGCGGCCAAAGCAGGCGTACACTTGATGGTCTGCCACAGTCTGCGCTTCGATCCGCGCTTTGCCGCCCTGCGCCAGGCCGTGGCCCAGGGCGCAGTGGGCGAGGTTCTGCACCTCTACGCCCGGCGCAACGCACCCCAGACCGCAGTAGAGCGGGTGATAGGCCGCTGTCCCTTGGCCTTCTGGTTGGCCCCCCACGACATTGATATGATACTGTGGACAACCGGCAGCTCTGTCCACAAAGTGATGGCCTTCTCCAAGGCAGGCGGCAAAGAGCGGCAGGATTTTATTATCGCGGTCTTGACCTTTGCCAACGGTGCCATCGGCGTGCTGGAAAGCTCCTGGGGGACACCCGCCGTGAGCGGCCAACCCTTGACCGAGCAGTTCACCGTGCGCGGCACGGGGGGAATGGTGGAGCTATTGAGCAATCAGACCGGTGTGGGTGTCTATCGCGCTGGCTCCGCACCCGAATACCCGGATATCGGATACACCCCTGTCATCCACGACCAGCAGGACGGAATGTTCCGCCGTCTGCTCCATCACTTTGTCGGCGTCGTGCGCAACCAGCACCCGCCCGTCGTGACCGGGAGCGACGGGCTGGCTGCGATCCGGGTGGCAGAAGCCATCAATCGTTCACTGGGTACAGGCCGTGAAGTTCTGGTTAGCGAGGAACCATCCAAATGATCAACTCTATCGAGCATATCGCCATCGCAGCCAGCGATCCCGCGGCGTTGGCCCACTGGTATTGCGACACTCTCGGCTTCACGCTGGTTGTTGCCTCCGAAAGCAGCAAGACC
Source organism: Litorilinea aerophila (assembly GCA_945905745.1). Lineage (GTDB taxonomy): Bacteria > Chloroflexota > Anaerolineae > Caldilineales > Caldilineaceae > JACQGT01. The sequence goes on along the minus strand of CAMDQF010000231.1, from coordinate 5,139 downwards.
TATTTTGTAAAACTGCCCAACGGCGGAATGGTAGAGATCATCGCAGTCGATCCCAGCGCGCAAGGCGCATCCGCAACCCATACGGTGGGTTTCCACCACCTGGCTCTGAGCGTCGAGAATTTTGTACAGGCGTCTCAAAATCTACAGGCCCGGGGCATCCACTTTATCGGTCCAGCCTATCGCAGCGCGGATGGGAGCACCCAATTCGACTTCTTCTCTGATCCCGAAGGCAACCGCTTGCAAGTGGTGCAACGGGCGCGGCCATTGGGAAGCTGATCGTGAGCCTTAACTGGGGAATCATCGGCGCGGGCAAAATCGCCGAGCGGCAACTGGTCACAGCGATCGCGCAAGCCTCCGGTCAGCGGCTGGTGGCGGTGATGAAGCGCGATCTGGCGCAGGCGCGTGGGTTTGCCGCCAGCCATGGCGCGCAGAACGCCTATGACAGCAGTGAAGCACTCTTGGCGGACGCGGCGGTGCAGGCGGTCTATGTGGCTACGCCACCCCATTTGCACGCGGCACAGACGATACAATCTGCCCAGGCGGGTAAACACGTCCTCTGCGAAAAGCCATTGGCCCTCAACAGCAGCCAGGCGCAGCAGATGATTGACGCCTGCCACGCCAACGGGGTGCAGTTGATGGTCTGTTATTACCAGCGCTACAACAGCCGACATCAGCAGATCAGAGAGTTGCTGGCAACGGGTGTTATCGGACAGATTAGTGCGGTGCGCCTTAATTTTTCCGACTACTTCCCGCCGACGCCCGGCTATTGGCATCACAACCCGGCCATCAGCGGCGGTGGCGCGTTGATGGATTTGGGCGTTCACTGTCTCGATCTCCTGCGCTTTCTGTGCGGCGAGGTGACAGAAGTGATGGCGATGGTTGAGACGCTGGCGGCAGATTCGCCGGTCGAGGATACTGCTACCTTACTGCTCAAGCTGGCCAACGGCGCACAGGCGGTGATCACCAGCCATTGGAGCACAGCCAACTTCGAGCCGCAGCAGAGCAACGGGCTGGAGATTTGTGGCACGCTGGGCACAATCCAGGCCGCGCCGGTCCAGGCCAAAGATTCCTCCGGCAGCTTGCGTTTGATCACAGAGACGGGTGTGCAGGATTTCAGCGTTGCGCCCGGTGGTCAACGACCGCACGTCGCCTTGCTCGAAGATTTCGCACGGGCGATTGATACTGGCGCACCCTCGCCCATTCCCGGCGCAGAGGGGTTGGCTGGGTTACGGCTAATCGAGGCGGCCCGGCAGTCCGCCAAGACAGGGCGACGGGTTGTGCTTGCGTAGTTTCACGGGGTTCCTTATGCGTTCAATCTTTTTCTGGGAAGCAGCAGGGCTTTCTCTCACAGATGCGAACCCCTACGGGGGACTGCTGGCGCGTGGTCTTGCCCGGGCTGGCGTGGAACTGTTGGCCGGCCACGCAGAGGAGTTCGATCAGGCCTGGGTGCGCGCTAATCGCGGGCGTGTAGATGTACTGCATTTGAACTGGCCGCACTATATGTACGATGCGCCTGATCTGGCGGGCCGGGTTGTGCGCGCGGCCGCGATGATCGACAATTTGGCTCTGGCGCGCGAACTGGGCTATAAGGTCGTCTGGACTGTCCACAATCTCTTCCCGCATGAGAGTTCCACCCCTGATTTGGACCGGCTGGTACGACTGGCGATCACTCAGCTTGCCAGCGCCGTCATCACCCATTGCGACTATGCCCGACGATTGGTGCAACACCACTTTCACCGCAGCGAAGGCGTTGTGGTCATCCCCCACGGCCACTTTATGGATGTCTACCCCAACACGCTGCCGCGCCAGAGCGCACGTCAGAGATATGGAATTGAAGAGGATCACTTTGTTTATCTCTTCTTTGGCAATGTGCGCCCCTACAAAGGGCTGGAAAAGCTGGTAGAGGTCTTTTGTGCGCTGCCCGGTGATCATTTGCGCCTCCTCCTGGCGGCCAAAGTCTACAACGACTATGGAGATCGCTTTGTTGAAGCGGCGCGGCAAAGCGACCCGCGCATCATCGTTCAGCCCTCGCGTTTCTTTGCGAATGGGGAGTTCCAACACTTTTTCAATGCCGCCGATGTCACTGTTCTGCCCTTTGTGGATGTGTTGACCTCTGGTTCGGCGATCACTGCGCTGGGCTTTGGCATGCCGCTCATCACCCCGGCCGTGGGCTGTCTGCCCGAGTTGGTGGATAACACGATGGGTATTCTTTACGATCCGCACCAACCCGGCGCGCTGCAAGAGGCGATGGTCGCCATCCAGACGCGTGAGCAGCCCGCGATGCGCAATGCCGCGTTCCAGCGCGCACTCTCGTTGGATTGGGACGAGATTGGTCGGCGTACACTGCTGGCATACAAACAGTGAAAGGCTTGCGAGCCAACTTTATGTTCACCCTTGCCGCAGCACGTCTGGACACACTATCTGGCCCGTTCACTTATTGGCTTCATCCGGCCCAGAAAGAAGCGTCGGCCCTTTTCTTAACCTTTTCTTCGACGCGCCAGGCATCTTTCCACGAGGAGCCATACGACATTCCGGCGCGCATCTTTGCCGCGGCAGGGCACTCGGTCGCCAGCTTTGATCTGCCCAATCACGGCGAGCAGGTCAATGCGTTTGGTCAGGGCATTGACGGCCTGTGTGCCGCCTTTTGCACAGGCGCGGATCCCTTTGCCCAATTCGTCGGCCAGGGCAGGGCGCTGATCGATGACTGTTTGGCCCAGGGCATCGGGCGCGGCGGCATCTTTGCTTGCGGCGTATCACGCGCTGGCTACTGCGCCTTGCGTCTGGCCGCCGCGGACGAACGGATTGACGGCGTGGCTGGCCTGGCCCCGGTGGTCGATTGGCGAAATCTACGCGAATTTGCTGCCGTGCGGGAACAGCCCGACGTGGCGCTGCTGGCCCTCGATCACTGGGCTGACGCTCTGGCCGGGCGAGCCATCTTCCTGGCGATTGGCAACTACGACCAGCGGGTGAGCAGCGCGGCCTGTGTGCGCTTTGGGCTGCGGCTGGCTGAGATTGAAGAGGCCAGGGTGATGGCACAATCGAGAATGCAACTGCATGTGGTCCCCGCCGACGGGCACAGCCTGGGTGTAGAGTGGCGCAAGGCCGGCACAGAATTCCTACTGGCGCAGATTCAGCATTAGAAAAGGGGTGTTGGGAAATGAAAATCACACACATTGGCTCGATTCTGATGAAACCTATGCCCTGGGTACTGGTCAAAGTCGAGACCGATGAGGGCATCACCGGTATCGGCGAGGCCTATCACGGGGCAGGCGTACATCAGATTGTGGTCGATCCCCGTTTGCAGGCTGCGCTGATCGGTCAAGACCCGCGCAATGTGGACAAGCTGTTTCGGGATATGATGCAGCGCATGTCGGCCTCCGGTTTTTATCAGGGCGCGGTGATGAGCGCGATCAGTGGCATCGAAAGCGCGCTGTGGGATATCACAGGGCAGGCCCTCAGCGCACCGATCTGGCAATTGTTGGGCGGCAAGTTTCGTGACAAAATCCGGCTTTACAATGACTGTCATGCGGGTGAGAGTGAAACTGTGGAAGCCTATATCGCCAAAGCCAAAGAGGTGGAGGCGCTCGGCTTTAGCGCACTCAAATTCGATATTGACCCGCTGCCCACCCGCCGCGACCGTTACAACCGCTGTATCAGCAACGACGATATCGCCTATTACGTCGAGGTGGTCACGGCAGTGCGCCAGGCTCTGCAACGCAACACCGACCTGGCTATTGACGCGCACTGGTTTTATGCCCCCGTCGATATCCTGAAAGTGGCCCACGCCTTTGAAGATCTCAATCTGCTATGGCTGGAAGACCCGATCCCACCGGAGAATGTGGCCGCGATGGTGCGCGTGGCCGGGGCGACACGCACACCCATCTGCACGGGTGAGAATTTTTACACACGCCACGGCTTTCGCGAGCTAATCGAAAGACAGGCAGCCGACATCATCTCCCCGGACCTGGCCAAGGCGGGCGGTCTGCTCGAAGGACGACGCATAGCCGATCTGGCCGATCTCTACTACATTCCTGTGGCGCCGCACAACATCGGCAGCCCGATTGAGACGATTGCCACCTGTCATGTGATGGCGGCGGTTCCCAACTTTCTGGCTTTGGAATTTCACCATCTGCACAACCCGGTATGGGAAAATCTGCTGGATGGCCCGCCTCTGATCGAAGACGGCCATATCAGCGTGCCCAACCGGCCTGGGCTTGGCGTTACCCTCAACGAAGATACCTTGCGGGCGAATATGAAAGAGAATTTGGGCTTTTTCAGCGACAATAGATAGGAGGGTTTGATGCGCGTCATTGTAGTTGGTTGTGAATATAGCGGTGTGACTACGCTGATCGACGGGTTGATGGCGTGGGGTGACGAGCGGGGCATCTATCACCATCTGGATGATCACTTCACGATTCCCGACAGCCAGCATTTGGAGCCGGTGGATAGGGCAATGATGCTCAACCTTACGCCCCTGCTCAAGGAACGTTTTCAGCGCTTTCAGCTTGTCTATCATCTCCGGCTGCTGCATCTCTTCGACCACATTCTGTTGGGCGGCTTTCACATCGAAGAGGAGATCTACGGGCCGCATTACTATTACCCCGGCGTGCCCACAATCGGCGTGCGTGAGTACGAACCGGAGATGCCCGCTGACACAATCCTCGTCCATCTCACGGCCCGTGCCGATGTGATTCGGACGAGGATGCAGCAAAATCCCCACAGCCACACACTGATCAACGATGGCGACATCCCGATGCTGCTTGACAAATTCCAGCAGAAGTATCGCGAATCTTGGATCAAGCAGAAGTTTGAGATCGACACCTCGGCGCTAACTCCGGCTGAGTTGCTCCAGCAATTTCTGGACAGATCGCAGCCACACTTAAATACTCGTGACCTGCTGACCCGGTTGGCAGAAAAGAATCCATAATTCGGCGATGGTCATCGTTTCAGCCATTTGCCAGACCTGTCAGGTGCGCAGATTAAGTTTTCGCTGATTTCCAGACTGCTTCACCTGCGCACCTGACAGGTCTAGCCCGCACGATGACCAAGACCCATAATCCATCTTCAGAAGGAGACATCTCATGAAATTAGCAACGTACAAAGCTGACAACCAACAGCGCGTGGGCGCAGTAGTGGATG
>CAMDQF010000230.1 GCA_945905745.1 Litorilinea aerophila | reverse complement strand
CTAGGGCATGAACACTAACCTGAAAATAGGACGCTGATGGCGCTGAAAAAGATGATTGACGCTGATAAAATCTGCGCAGATCAGTTGTTTCTGCGTGAATCTGCGTCCCGCTTTTCATTGCTGATTGTGCCCCCTAGGGCATGAACACTGACTTGAAAATAGAACGCGGATGACGCGGATGGGGCAGATTCACGCGGAGTAAAAATCTGCGTACTCTGTTGTTTCCCTTCGACAGGCTCAGGAGACCGCTGCGTTCATCTGCGTCCTGATTTTCATTGCTGCTTGTGCCCAATCTGGCATGGACACTGATTTGTATGTCGCTTTCTTATCGATCCGTTATCGTCAGTGACACCCCCGCTCTCTGGGAGATGCTGACCTACGCGGCCAGAATGCCCGACGATCTGGCCGCCAATATCGCCGCGGCCCAGGCCGATCCCTTTCTGCAAAAATATGTGGCCGATTGGGGCAGGCCCGGTGATCTGGGCGTGCTGGCTGTGGACGAGCGCGACAGCGCTGTCGGCGCGGCTTGGGTGCGTCTGCTCGATCACAACTTCCACGCCCACAACTACGCGGCCGAAAATACCCCCGAACTGGCAATCGGCGTGCGCCCAGAACTGCGCGGGCAGGGCGTGGGCACGGTGCTTATGGAAGCACTCATCGACGTCTGTCGGGGCCACTATCCCGCCCTCGTCCTCTCGGTGCGCGCAGTCAACCCGGCGGTGCATCTCTACCAGCGGCTGGGCTTTGTCACCGTCGAAGAGATCGCCAACCGGGTAGGCACGGCTTCGCTGGTGATGGAGCGAAATCTATAGCGTATTGCGTATTGCGTATTGCATAGGCAGTCACGTTCACACTACTTGCGGTCATCAACGGTAGGGGTGAAACGTGAAACGTGAGGTACAAAACGAGAATTCACGTCACTTGTACTCACGTTTCACTCATCTACGCGACCAAACGAAATTCGAAATATGAGATACGTAACCCGAAGGAGCATCCGATGAAAATCACCGACGTTATTCTATTCCGCGTCAGCGGCAAGTACACTGGCCCCCAGTTTGCCTCCGGTAGCCGCCAGGCCAAAGCCCTGGACATCTACCCGGAGTTCAACAACGATGGGGACACGGGCATCAGCGAACGGCCCATCAGCGCGATCTACGTGGAAATCCAGACCGACGAGGGTGTCTCTGGCATCTTCGGCCCGATCGAAGAACCCAACGCCTTTACAATTCGTCACAGCCTGCGCGCCTACCTCATCGGCCGGGACCCTCTGGCGACCGAACTGATCTCCGACCAGATGCTACGCATGGACCGTCACGGCAAAAGTGGCTATTTTGTCACCGGGGCCAGTGCCATCGACATCGCCTTGTGGGATTTGAAGGGCAAAGCCTGGGGCCAGCCCGTTTATCGGCTGCTGGGCGGCCCCACCCGGCCCACCGTGCCCGCCTACGCCAGTATGCTGGGCTTCTCCACTGCGCCGGGCGACGCGGCCAAACTGGCCGCCGAATACAAAGCCAAAGGCTACGCCGCCCAGAAGTGGTTCTTCCGCTATGGCCCCGGCGACGGCGCAGCCGGGATGGCGAAAAACCTGGCAATGGCCGAGGCCGTGCGCAATGCCGTCGGCCCCCTCTACGACATAATGTTCGACGCCTTCTGGGGCTGGGATTTGGCGTATGCTACTCAGATGGTGAAGGAACTCGCCCCGCTCTCTCCCCGCTGGATGGAAGAGCCGATTCCGCCGGAGCGGGTCGGTGGATTTGTCCAGTTGCGGGCCGCTTCGACTGTGCCGATCGCCACGGGCGAGCATGTCTACACCCGTTGGCAGGTCAAGGAGCTGCTCGCCAACGGTGCGGTGGATGTGCTGCAGAATGACCCGGACTGGACCGGCGGCATCAGCGAGCAGATGAAAATCTGCACTCTGGGTTCGGCCTACGAAGTGCCGGTGATCGCCCACGGCCATTCGCTGTTGCCCGCGCTGCATGTGGCCGGCGCCCAATCCCCGGCAACCGTCCCTTACGTGGAATTCCTCCTGCGCTATCAGGAGGTGAAGCAATTCTTCCAGATGGTTGTCTACCGTCCCGAAAATGGGGCAATTACCCTGCCCGATCTGCCCGGTCTGGGGATGGTGTTGGACGAGAGCAAAATCGAGAAGCGGGAAATTTTGGCCTGAACTTTTCCGGGTGTATGGTGGGGATGGGAAAAAGGAAGCGCCGCAGAGTCCCCTGGGTGACCGCCCACGACTCTGCGGCTTTTTATTGGACGGCAGACCGACGACCGCAGACCGCTGAGATATTCGTCACTGGTAGGGGGTCGCTGGTAGCGGTCGCTGGTAGCGGTCGCTGGTAGCGGTCTGTGGTCCGCCGTCTGCGGTCGTTTTTTCAGGAGGTTTCCATGCGTCGTGTAAAGTGGGCTGCAATTGGCAATGCCATTCGTCAGTTTCTGCTGCTGGTGGTGGGCGTGCTCCTGGCCGCCTTTGCCTATGCGGCTTTTCAGGTTCCCTTCAACATCGCGGCGGGGGGCATCGGCGGGGTGAGTATCGTCGTCAATCACTACACCGGGCTGAGTGTGGGGATGCTTTATGCGGTGATGAATATCCCCCTGCTCATTCTGGGCTTTTTCCAGTTGGGGCGTTGGGGCTTTCTCTTCAAAACTGTATTCTCCGTGGCTCTCTTTTCTGTGGCAACCGACTACATCACGCTCTACCTCCCCCTCTACGCGCCCCAATTTCCTCTGACCGATGATCTGCTGCTCAACACCATCTACGGCGGAATTGTGGGCGGTATCGGCGGTGGGCTGATCTTCCAGGCCGGGGCTACTATGGGGGGCACGGGCATCCTGGGCCGGGTGATTCAGATGCGCACGGGCACGCCCCTCAGTCAGGTCTATCTGTGGACAGATGGGCTGATTGTGATTACAATGGGTATTGTCTTCGGCTGGGAGGTTTCGCTCTACGCGATGCTGGCCCTCTTTCTCAACGGGTTGGCCTCGGACTATACGCTGGAAGGGCCGAGCAGCGTGCGCACAGCCAGTATCATTACCAATCGCCCCGAAGAGATGACCGCTGCGTTGATGGCCGGGTTGGATCGGGGCGTCAGCCGCTGGGAGATTACCGGCGGCTATACAGGTGAGACCCGACACATGATTTTTTGTACAATTTTCCGCCCGCAGGTCAACGACCTCAAACGGATCGTCGGCCAAATCGACGGAGACGCTTTTGTGATCATCGGTGACGCCCACCAGGCGTTGGGCAGTGGCTTTGTGCCCTTGCCGGGTAGGCGATAGCAGGTAATGGGCATTGGCAAGTCTCTGTTAATTGGATGATTGGGGTGTGGGTGGAGGCACGAACCGCTCAGCGTTGTCTGCATAATCAATAAAAAGTGGAACGCAGATTTCGCAGAGGATGCAGATTATGCAGATCGAATCCGTGTGAATCCGTTCTTTCCCAGCAGTTCCAAATATAGAACGCGGATCACGCGGATGGAGCGGATTTTTGCGGATGTTACGGCGCAGGTTTTTGCTTTTATCCGCTTTGATCTGCCCAATCAGCGTCATCCGCGTTCTATTTCTGTCAAATTTGGAATTGCTGCGTTCTTTCCGTGTCATCCGTATTCTAGTTTTGGAACAGACAGACAGGGTCGCTCGTCATAAAATATGCCGTACTTTCGCCGCTTTCTGTCTTTCGCAAAAGAGGAGGAGACTATGAAAATCAACCGTTCGATTGGCGTACCCTTTGGGCTGAGCGTCTGCCTGTTGCTGCTTCTGGGATTGGCGATCTTCCCTGGCAGCGCACGGGCCGAACAGCCCGTCTACGGCGCGGCCACAGAGCCAGCCTGGCGCGCCGTCTATTGGAATAATACCAGCCTCAGCGGCCAGCCCGCCTTCTTTCGGGATGAGACAACCCTGGACCACAACTGGGGAAGTGGCTCACCCGATGCCAGTGTAACCTCGAATAACTTTTCTGCCCGCTGGACCCGCATCGTCGATCTGCCCGCGGGCCGCTACCGCTTCTCTGTCACCGGCGACGACGGCGTGCGGGTCTACGTCAACGACGATCTTTTCCTCAACGGCTGGTGGGATCACGGCTTGCGCACTTTTACGACTGACCGGGATATGCCCGCCGGCCAGCACGAAGTGCGGGTCGAATTCTATGAGCGCAGCGGCGCGGCGGTCGTAAAGTTCTCGTTGGAAACCCTCTCTGTCTCTCCGCCGGGCAGCCCCACGGCCACGCCCACAGCCGCACCCGCTCCCCAGCCTACGGGCAAGCCGCCCATTGCTGCGCCGGAAGATAGCGCGTGGAAGGGCGAATACTTCAACAACAAAGAACTCTCCGGAACGCCGGTTGTCGTGCGTTCGGATGCAGACATCGACTTCAATTGGCGTCAAGGCTCACCTGTGGCCGGAGTTGTCAGCGACGATCATTTCTCGGTGCGCTGGACCCGCAACATGCGCTTTTTGGGCAGTGTCTGGCGTTTCAAAACCACCACCGATGACGGTGTGCGCCTGTGGGTGGATGGTGAACTGGTCATAGACCAGTGGCGGGCGATGAGTGGTGAGAGCTTTGAAGCGAAGGTTCACTTGCAAGAGGGTGTCCATTCGGTGCGGATGGAGTATTTTGAGCGGGACGCCAGTGCCAGCGCACGTCTGGAGATCAAGAACGACAATATAGTGGCGGGGGTGGGCAATCTGATCACCTGTGTGCCACCCAACCCGCCCAACTACGCCTGGATTCGGGTCTATCGCAAGGACGGCGGCGGCAAGTGGTATCGGGCCATTCCCAAAGGCATCGGCTCCATCCACGCCAGCGGCTACCTGAAAATTGACGGCCTGCCCGTGGACATCGCCCGCTTCGGCGCTGTCGGCGAACCCTATTGGATCGAACAGTGGGTGGACAACAGAGTCGTCAATGCGGTGGGCAACACCGACGCCGGCCAGCCCGAATTTCGCATCCGCCCCAGTGCCGACAACTACACGCCCTGGGGTTGCGCAAAGTAGGCGGCGATTGGCTGCCAGGACCAAAGGGGAATTAGAATAGACGGATGCGAAGAAACATGGACATTCTTCGCATCTGTCTATTCAGAAGATTCGTCAGCGCTAATAAGTCTTGGGATCAGACAGTAGGGGCATGAGGTGTGGCGGGGATGAGGCTCATTCGACGGCTACAGTTGCTTCCGCCACACCTCGTGCCCTTTGCGGCACAGACGGTGTGCCGCAGTGGGCACGAGGTGGGATGGCGATGAAACCGGTCTTTCTTTGCGCAGATTCTTCCGCCATCCCACCTCATGCCCCTACCGGGGGATTCCGCCATTCTCTGTTGACCCAGCGGTCTTTCGCGCTAACAGTCAGTTTCCATGCCCGGTCGGGCACAACCATCAATGAAAATCGGACGCTGATTCACGCAGATTCAATCCGTGTCCATCCGCGTTCATCCGTGGCTTTTTTCAAGTCAGTGTTCATGCCCGATTGGGCACAATCAGCAATGAAAATAGGGACGCAGATTCACGCAGAAACAACTGATCTGCGCAGATTTTATCAGCGTCAATCATCTTTTTCAGCGCCATCAGCGTCCTATTTTCAGGTTACAACCATCAATGAAAATCGGACGCTGATTCACACAGATAAACGCTGATATAATCCGTGGGAATCCGTCCTTTCCGCGTCATCCGTGTTCTATTTTCAAGGCAGGCACGAATTCACAGGAGAATCCCCGCTATGCGTCTTGTACAATTCTTGGCATCCAATGGCACGCGGAGGGTCGGGCTGGTTGAGGATGAAAACAGTCTCGCGATTATCAACCAGGCGGACTCTGTGCGCGATCTGGCCCTGGAGTCCAGCCGCGCAGGGATCTCTTTGGCGCAACTGGTGAAGGATCGGTTGGATGGCAGTCGCGTGGACTATGCGGCCATTGCCGGCCAAGGCCGCCTGCTGCCGCCGTTAGATCACCCAGACCCGGCCCACTGCTTTGTCACCGGCACCGGGCTGGATCATCTGGGCAGCGCCCAGGCCAGGGATGCCATGCACGCCAAACTGGCTGCCCAGGCCGGAAGCCTGACCGATTCGATGAAAATGTTCCAACTGGGGCTGGCCGGGGGCAAACCTGCGCCGGGCCAGGTGGGGGTGCAGCCGGAGTGGTTTTACAAAGGCGACGGTTCGGTCGTCGCGCCGCCCGGCGGTGATCTGCTCTCCCCGCCCTGGGCGCTGGACGGGGGCGAGGAGCCGGAACTGGTCGGTCTCTACGTCATTGGTGACCGGGGAGAAGTGTTGCGGGTGGGCTTCGCTCTGGGCAACGAATTCTCGGATCACATTCTGGAGCGCCAGAACTATCTCTACCTGGCCCATTCCAAACTGCGGGCCTGCGCCTTTGGGCCGGAACTGCTGGTGGGTGAGCCGTCCGCAGCTATCGAAGGCACCTCCCGCATTTTGCGTGATGGCGTGGAGTTGTGGTCTGCGCCCTTCCTGACCGGCGAAGCCAATATGACCCATACCCTCGCCAACATCGAACACCACCACTTCAAATACCCTCACTTCCGCCGCCCGGGGGATGTCCATTGCCATTATTTCGGCACAGCCACCCTCAGCTTCGCCGCTGGGATTACTACCCAGCACGGGGACATCTTCGAGATCAGCGCGCCGGGCTTTGGCCGCCCCTTGCAGAACCGGCTGGTGATCAGCGACGCTGCCGACAGGCTGGTAGAAGTTCGGACGCTCTGATGGATAAGTACGACCGGGAAACACTCGTAGCCGAATTGCGGGAGCGGGGCGTGGCCTATCTCGCGCCCAGCGACGCTGCTTCCGTCGATCCACCGCCCAGCGACGCCGCGCTGATCCTGGCCCTGCTCGAACAGCCAGACTCCCGACTGCGTATGGGGCTTGTGCCCCTTTTCATCCGTCACCCACTGCTGGCGGCCGATGTGGCGCGGCTGGCAGCCGAGATCGACCCACCCCTGCGTCTGGACCTGCAAACCTACTACCAGGCCGCGGTCTATCTGCAGCGGCTCTGGCGCAGTCGCCTGGGCTTCTATTTGGACACCTCTGTTCTGCTGCCCGATCTCTTTTCCGCAGAGATGGGGCTTCCCCCTGCGCACGAGCGCCACGGCAAAGTCGGTCTTTACGATCTGGCCGACGGCTGGCAGGCGCGGTCCCGCTATCCCTTTGACCGCTTGGCTGAGATCAATCAGACTTTCGAACACTTTGTAGGCCAACTCGAAATAGAAGGGATACGCCCTGAATATGCGTGAACGAGTGGATCGACAGCAAATCGAGCTTTTCTTGCTGCAACTGGGACGCCACTTCCCGCGGCCGGGCCGGGTCTATCTGGTGGGCGGCACGACACTCGTTTACGAAGGCTTGCGCCAACAGACGCTCGATGTGGACATCACTTTTGACGTTGCCAACGAAGACCACAGCCGCTTTGTCGCGGTTGTGCGTCAACTCAAAGAAAGCCTGTCGTTGAATATCGAAGAAGTATCCCCTGCGGAGTTTATTCCCCTCCCGGCTGGGCACAGAGAACGCAGCGAATTTATCGGTCGCTACGATCAGTTGGACGTCTTCCACTTCGACCTCTACAGCGCTGCGTTGAGCAAAATCGAACGGGGAACGGAAAACGACTTCGCTGATGTGTTGTCGCTTCTGCGCAGCGGACGGTTGGAGATGGCACAGTTGACGGCATACTTTGAGGAGATTTTGCCGCTCTTTGCCACGCGTAGCCTTAAGCAGAATCCTGACGCTTTTCGACGTAAGTTTGCGCTGTTGACCCAATTGTGGATAGAAGAAATGCCCCCCATCACGGCTTCTCTCTGGGGTATTCTGGCCGACGCACCGGTGACCGAAGCAGACTATCGCCGCTATTTGGAGGAAAAGTAGCTGTGGATAACCTCCCCCGCCTCCTCGCCGACGTGACCGGCTGCCGCGCCTGCCCCCGGCTGGTGAGTTGGCGGGAAGAGGTGGCCGCCACCAAACGCCGGGCCTACCGGGACTGGGACTATTGGGGCAAGCCTGTGCCCGGCTTCGGCGACCCGGACGCCCGTCTGCTGCTGGTGGGGATGGCCCCCGGCAGCCACGGGGCCAATCGCACAGGACGGCTCTTCACCGGCGACGCTTCCGGCGACTTTCTCTACCCGGCCCTGTACCGGGCAGGCTTTGCCAACCAGCCCACCTCCACGGATGTGGACGACGGGCTGCAACTGCTCGACTGCTACATCACCTGCGTGGCCCGCTGTGTGCCGCCCCAGAACAGACCCCTCCCCGCAGAAATCGCCGCCTGCCGCCCCTTTCTGGAACGGGAACTGGCGCTGCTGCCCCGTGTCCAGGTGGTGATGCCCCTGGGCCACATCGCCTTCGACGGCTATCTGGCCGGGCTGCGTGCGTTGGGCCACGCGATTCCCCGGCTGGCTTTCGGCCACGGCCTGCTCCACGCCCTGCCCAATGGCCTGCCCGCCCTGCTCTGCGCCTATCACCCCAGCCAGCAGAACACCCGTACAGGACGGTTGACCCCGGCGATGATCGATGAGGTTCTGGCGACGGCGCGGCGGCTGATTGCGTAATGCGTACTGCGTATTCCGTATCCTCGCTCCCATCGCTCCGCGTGGGAACAGCTCTGGGACGCTCCGCGTCCGGCCGTTGATTCGACGGGCCTGCTGGGGACGCAGAGCGTCCGGCCTGCGCGCCCACGCGGGAGCGTGGGCACGAGTGTCCCCTTCCCCTTTGCCTTTCCCCTGCCTTCCCGCTATACTTCCCCCACCACCTCCACCCGCCAGGGGAGACCGCCAATGGAACAGCCACCCGCTTTCGACATTTTCATCAGCCACCACGACGACGACCTGGACTTTGTGGAAGCTGAACTGCTGCCCCGGCTGGCCGGGGCCGGGTTGGCTGCGGCCACCGGTGAAGATTTGCGCGGGGGTACCAACCGGCTGGCCGAGATGGCCCGGCTGATCCGGGAGAGCCGCCACACCCTGGCGCTCGTCACCCCCGCTTGGCTGGCCGACGGGCTGACCGATTTCCAGGCCCAACTCAGCCAATATTTTGACCCCGGCGCACGCCGCCAACGCTTTGTGCCTCTGTTGTGGGGCGCAACAGCCCTGCCCGCAGAGTTGGCCGCGCTGCAAGCCGTGGATCTGAACGATCCCCGGCGTTGGCAGCGCCGTCTGGAGCAACTGGCCGAGCAGCTTGCCCGCGCCAACCGTCCCACCCCGCCGCCGCAGCTCGACCCCCTGGCCCTCTACCGTGCGCCCAGACCGGCGATCCTTTTCGGGCGGGACGATCTGATCGCGCAATTGGCGCGGGACTTGAGCGACCCCGACGGCCACACAGCCCTGGCCCTGAGCGCGCTGCGCGGGCTGCCCGGCGTGGGCAAAACAGCCCTGGCCCTGCACCTGGCCCACCACCCGCAGGTGACCGCCGCCTTCCCCGACGGCATCTTTTGGGTGGCCCTGGGGCCGCAGATGGACGACAACACTCTGCTGGCCGAACTGGCCCGTTTCATCGCCGCGTTGGGCGGTTCGGCTTTGGGATTGACCAGCCCGGAGCAGCACAGCCGCGTATTGGCCGCGCTGCTGGCGCAGCGCCGTCTGCTGCTCGTCTTGGACGATTGTTGGAAACCCGCCCACGCCCGCCCCTTCCGCGATGCCCTGCCCCCTGCGGGCCGCTGTCTGATCACCACTCGCTACGCCAGCGTGGCCAACGAACTGGGCGCGTCGCCCCGCGAAATCCCCGTTCTGGATGCCCAACCCAGCCTGGATCTGTTGGCCGCTGGCGGCGATCTGGCCCGCCAGGCCGTAGAGGGCAACCCCGACAACGCCCGCAAGTTGGCCGACGCCCTGGGCCACCTGCCCCTGGCCCTGGAAGTGGCCGCCCGCTATCTGCAAAAACTGGCCTGGGCCGATGGGCCAGCACAGGCACTCGCCGCATTGCGCGTGGAACTGGCCGCCGAGGAGGGGCGGGTGCTGCATCTGCGCGCCGGACAGCGCCGCCCCGGTCTGGATGAAGCCGAACCCAGCCTGGAGGCTGTGCTGGCTCTCTCCTATACAGCCCTGACCGACGACGAGAGCCGGGAGGCCTTTGCCCGCCTGGCTGTGTGCGGCGCGCAACCCCTGACCTTTGAAGCCGGGCTGTTGGCCGCGCTCTGGGATGCGGGTCGGGAGACGGGGCTGGCCGAGAGCCGGCACAACGAAATCCGCGCCGAATTGGTGGACGCCGGGCTGCTCACCCGCCAGTCAACGGGCGACGCCCCCGCCCGCTACAGCCTGCACCAGACGATTGCCGCCTACGTCGCCGCCCGCCTGGACGCAACGGGCACACGTCGGGTGATGGAACTGGCCCACGCCCGCTATTACCAATCAATCGTCGGCAATTACGACGATTGGATCAGCGCAGGACGTATGACATACGCCGTGCCCGCCGAATGGGACGGCGTGACGCTGGCGATTGAACGCTTGGCGGCTCTCCAGCAGACAGACGACGAAGCCGCCCATCTGCTGATTCGCTACAGCCACAATTGGCGCAACGTTCTCTTCAACAACCACGACCCTCGGCGCGGCGGATGGCTGGCTGCGGCCACGACCGCGGCCGAGCGGATCGGAAATTCTTTGGATCAGGCGAATGTGCTGAAGGCCCAGGGGGACGTGCTCTCGTTTCAGGATAAGCGGGACGAGGCGTTGGGGAAGTATGAGAGGGCGCTGGCCCTCTT
>CAMDQF010000229.1 GCA_945905745.1 Litorilinea aerophila | reverse complement strand
GCTGAAACTGCTGGCTGCTTTGATCCGTAGAATTTGTTCTTTCCGTTGGGCGATTGTCATCAGGGTTTCTCCTTTGCATGGATTTTCCCTGATTATTACCCCCAACCTGCTCTCAGTCAATGTGGCGAATAATTCGTGACACTAACCGGGGAGCAGCCAACAGCACGGTTGTCTTTGTGGGGCGCAACCACGGCGCGGGCCAGCCTGAACGGATCGGCACAGCCATCTGGCGCAGCCTGAATATGGTGGCCTGGCTGAGCCTGCTGATCGTCTTCCTGCCGTCTCTTTTCAGCGGGGTGATGGCCCTGGCCGCGCCCAGCGACAGCCCGGCCGTGCGGGAGATGGGCACCACCTATCTGAGCATTCGGGCTTTTGAGATTCCCCTGGTGATGTTCAGCGCGGTGGTCTGGGGCTTTCTGGTGGGGCGGGGCAACTCGCGTGCGCCGATGATTCTGGCCTGGATTACTGTGCTTGCCAATGTTTTTTTGGATTGGCTTTTGGTACTAGGGAATTGGGGCGCGCCTGCGCTGGGTGTGGCTGGGGCAGCTTATGCCACCGTCATGGCTAACGGCATCAACGCAATTCTTAGCGCGCTGATTCTCTGGTCTACGTCCAGCCGCCGGGAATTCAACACGGGCCGGGCGCACTTGGCTTCCTGGGCCGAACTGAAAGGTGTATTGCAGGTGGGTCTGCCCATGGGCGTAGGGGATTTTATCGAAATCGCCTCTTTCAGCGTCTTCTTTGCCCTGCTCGCTCGCCTGGGCACGGATATTTTGGCCGCCAACCAGATCGCCCTGCAATTTCTGAGCATCTCCTTCACCTTCGGTATTGCTGTCAGTATGGCAACCTCCAGCCTCGTCTCGCAGAATCTGGGCGCGAAGCAACCGGAGATTGCAGAAAAAGTGACCTACCGGGCCTTGGGCTTGGCAGTCGCGGGGATGGGATTGATCGGTCTGACCTACCTGATCGCACCTGCCCAACTGATGGGGATATTCAGCCAGGAGCAGTCGGTCATCGATGCCGGTGTCTTTGTCATGCGCTTGATTGCCTTCTACCAGGTCTTTGACGCTCTGGGGATTGTGATGGCGGGCGCACTCAACGGCGCGGGTGATACGACCTTCACAATGGCTGCCCGCTCGATTATGGCTTGGGGGATGTTCATTCCGCTGGTCTGGCTGCTGATCTACCGCTTTGACGCTGGGCTGGCGGGTGCGTGGGCGGGCGCACTAATCTATTTGGGCGGGCTGGCCTTTGTTTATCTCTGGCGTTTCCGCACAGGCAGGTGGAAAACAATTGAGCTGGCGTAGAACGGGCGCTACCCCCGCTTCATCAATCGGAAGGCAATATTCCGTCCGTGTCCCTGGCTATAGGCCAATGTGATCCAGGTCAGGGCCACGGCTTCCAGTAGATGGGCTTTGTCCAGCCCGCCCGCATCCGTAGCGACAAAACCCAACTCCTCGGCCAGAGACGCTGCAACGCTTTTCGCGTCGGCGTCGTCCCCACACAAAAACATCGTCGTCGCTTCACTTCCATAGAAGGGATCAGCCATATTGCCCCAGCCAGTGGTGTTGAAAATCTTCACCACCCGTGCGCTCTGGGCGAGTAGGGCTACCTCTTGCCCGCCGGAACCCGCCGCCGGCATCAGCAGGGTAAAGTCTGGCCCGATGGGATTGGTGGCGTCCAACAGCACTTTGGCCGACAGGTCCCCGGCCGCGGCCAGGGCATCCGATACGACTGCCCAGGGCGTAGCAAGAAGAATAACATCGGCGTCGGCACAGGCAGACGCACTGTGCGCCGACGCCCATGCGTTGGGTCCGCTGCGGGCGAGCAGTGCCTGCACTTTCTCGCCCTCCGGTTCCCGGCTGACAAAGACAACCTGATGGCCGTTCTGCGCCCAGCGGCTGCCAAGCGTGCCGCCGACGTTGCCTGTGCCGATGATTGTGATGTTCATAGAGCCTCCTTTATTTTTTACGTCCGTGACACTGCTTGAATTTGCGTCCGCTGCCACAGGGACAGGGATCGTTGCGGTTGGTGCGGTTGAACAACTCCTGCAAACGCTTGTCCTGCTGGGCCAGATAGCCCATGATATTGGCCGGGGCGCGACGATTGTTCAATTCGTTGGTCATAAAGTTCATATACGGGCGCACGTGATTGAAAAAGGCCCGGTAGCCCGCACAGAGATAATTCAGCCCTGGCTCACCGTCGGGCGTCACGAGGATGCGATCTTTCGGGCAGCCTCCGTTGCAAACGAACTTCACTTCACAGTCCAGACAGTATTGGGGCAGGGTGTCCCGCTTGTCTGTGCCAAACTTGCGCTGGCCCGCCGAGCCGACCATTTCGATCAGCGGAATTTCCTGAATGTTGCCCAGCCGGTAGTTAGGCTCCACGTAGTGATCGCAGGAGAAGAGATCGCCGTTGTGCTCCATCGCCAACGCCGATCCACAGGTTTCCTCGAAAATGCACAGGCCCGGCCGGTTGCCGCTGTAGGCAGCCAGAGCCACATCGAAGATCTGTACGAAAACCCGGCCCACGTCTCGGCGCACCCACTCCTCGAAAATGCCAATTAGAAAGTGGCCGTACTGCTCGGCAGTCACTGAACGATCTTTGACGTCGTTCCCTTCCTGATAGCCGGTGGCATTGTCCCGCTCTACAATCGGGATGAACTGCATAAACTCCGTCTTCACCTCATCCCGCAGAAAACGGTAAACCTCCACAGGATGGGGCGCGTTGGCGGCGTGGACGGTGGTCAGGATATTGAAGCGTACTCCGTGTTTGTGGAGCAGGTGGGCCGCGGCCATCACCTTCTCCCAGGTGGGCTTGCCCCCTTTGTCCACCCGGTAGGCGTCGTGGAGGCGTGGCGGGCCGTCCATACTCAGACCGATGAGAAAATCGTTCTGTTTGAAGAAGGCGCACCAATCGTCGTCCAGGAGTGTGCCGTTGGTTTGCAGCGCATTCTCCACCCGCATCCCCGGCCGCTTGTGCTTCTGCTGGAACTCCACCGACTTCTGGAAGAACTCCAGCCCCATCAGCGTCGGCTCGCCCCCCTGCCAGGCAAAGGTGACTTCGGGAACCCGTTGCCCGGCGATGTACTGCTTTGTATACTCTTCCAACAGGGCCTCGTCCATACGGAATTGGCTGCCGGGGTACATAGACTCTTTGCTGAGGAAGTAGCAGTAGTGACAGTCCAGGTTGCAGATGGCGCCCCGGGGCTTGAGCATTATGTGAAAGGCCGGCGGTGGCGCGATCACACCGCTGGTCAGTTTGGACGGGGCTTGAAGGGTTACTGGGGGCATTGGGTTCCCTGAGTTGGTAGAAAACGAACCTACATTTGGGCGAATCGCGTCTGCAGAAAGCGGCGTAGTTCAACAATTGCTTTGTAGGCAGATCGAGCTTCTTCTCTGTCTGCCGAGTCATAATTGGGTTGCTTGCGCGCACGCATTTCCCGGCCAGCCGTTCCAAAATCGCCTTCGGCCTTGTCGATCCACTCACGGGTCAGGGCGTTCATACAGAACCTTTCCGTGGCGGATAATGTCTTGCAGAAAGCGATCACCCATTGCGATTCGACGCTTCAACGTTTCTGGTGTCCGCACCAGCAGGTCCAAGGCGTATTGATAAGGGATGCTTTGACAGATGCGGATTGCCTGTTCGGTCTCTTTGAGCGGCGTTTTTATTACCACAAGCAGATCGACATCGCTGTCCGAATGGGGCTTGCCATAGGCATAGGAACCGAAGAGAATGATCCGTTCCGGGTCAAACTGCTCGACTATTTGCCGTGTTGTCTCCCAGATTGTCTGCTGTGAGACAATCCGACGCCGATGTTTGGATGTGACCGCAACGCTTTCTGTCATTCGAAATCCCACTGGTCTTTCTTACATGCAGTCCCGATGGACATATTTTCAGCACTGTGTTGGGTTTTCCCGGCGCTCGTTGGAGCGTAGGTGCTGATCTCTTGCCGGGAGAACCCAACCTACTGATTCTACACCCCCAACGCCGGCACATCCACCCAGCGCCGCTCGGACCAGGCCTGGTAGCCCAGTTCTGCCAACTGCACGCCCTTGGCCCCTTCCATCAAATCCCAGCGGAAGGGGGTATCCTCCACCACGTGGCGCAGGAAGGCTTCCCACTGAATTTTGAAGGCGTTGTCGTAGAGCCGGTTGTTGGGCATCGGCTGCCAGCCGTCAGAAAAATCGATGGGGCTGGGAATGTCCGGGTTCCAGACCGGCTTGGGCGTGAAGGAGTCGCCCTGGACCACACACTCGCGCAGACCGGCCACCGCGCTGCCCCGTGTGCCGTCCACATGCACAGTGAGGAGATCGTCCCGGCGCACACGGGTTGTCCACGAGGAGTTGAACTGGCAGACCACGCCGTTCGCCAACTCGAAGATGGCATACGCTGCGTCGTCGGCATCCGCCGGGTAGCGATCGCCCTGCTCGTTCACCCGATCCGGCAGATGGACGGCCCCCATGCAGGTCAGGCTCTTGATCGGCCCGAAGAGATTGTCAATCACGTAGCGCCAGTGGGCGAACATGTCCAGGATGATGCCGCCACTCTCGGACTTCTGGTAGTTCCAGGAGGGGCGCTGGGCGGGCTGGTCGATGCCGTCGAAGACCCAATAGCCGAACTCCCCACGCACCGAAAGAATCCGACCAAAGAAACCCGTGTCGATGAGATACTTCAATTTGAGCAGACCCGGCAGGAAGAGTTTGTCCTGCACAACGCCATTTTTGACGCCCGCGTCCCGTGCTGCCTGGGCCAGACGCACCGCATCGGCAGTGGAGGCGGCGGTGGGCTTCTCGCAGTAGACGGCCTTGCCCGCAGCGATGGCCTTCAGCGTATTCTCCACCCGCAAATTCGTCGCCAGGGCGTCAAAGTAGATCTGGTTGGCGTCATCGGCCAGGGCCTCGTCCAGATCAGTCGTCCAGCGTTCCACGCCGTGGGCGGCAGCCAGACGCCGGATTTTGTCTGCATTACGCCCTACCAGCACCGCTTCCGGCACAATGCGGTCGCCGTTGGAAGTGACAACGCCGCCCTGCTCCCGAATCGCCAAAATCGAACGTACCAGATGCTGGTTTGTGCCCATACGCCCGGTGACGCCGTTCATAATCACACGAATTGGAATGATTGCCATTGGGTTCAAAACTCCTGCAATAGTTGAAATGAAATGTGATGAGATGATGGGATGATGTGGTTCCCCATCATCCCATCATCCGTGCTTAAGATACGCCTCCACAATCCGCCCCAGAAACGCCTCCTGATCCCCGGCCCAGAGACGGGTGGAGAAAATTTCCACTTCATTGAAGCCGTCGAAACCTGCCTCTTCCACCCAGCCCCGAATCTGACGGATGGGGATACAGCCTTCGCCCATCAGCCCCCGGTCGTTGAGCAGATCCTCGGTGGGTGTGCGCCAGTCGCAGATGTGAAAGGCAAAGATGCGCCCCGCTTCCCCACAACGCCGGATTTCTGCCTGCAAATGGGGGTCCCACCAGAGGTGGTAGACATCCACGGCCACGCCCACAGACGGGGAGTTGATGGCGTCGCAGAGGTCGTTGGCTTGCTCCATTGTGTTGATGGCGGAGCGGCTGTCTGCGTACATCGGGTGCAGGGGTTCCACCGCCAACTTCACCCCGGCAGCCGTGGCCTGGGGCAGGACAGCTTCGATGCCTTCCCGAATCTGCTGGCGACTGACCTCCAGCGGCTGTCCGGGCACAGCCCCACAGACCAGCACAATCAGCGGCGCGCCCAGCGCGGCAGCTTCGTCGATGGCCCGCCGGTTGTCGTCGATGGCCGCCTGTCGCCCGGCAGCCGAATCCGCGGGGAAGAATCCGCCCCGGCAGAGGGAGACGACGGACAGCCCTGCGTCCCGGATGCGCTGGCCCGTGGCCGCGATGTCTCGCCCGGCCAGGGCATCCCGCCAGACGGTCATCCCTTTCACTCCGTGGTCGGCGAAGCGCTCGATGGCGGTTTCAATCGGCCAGGGCTTTGTGGTGATGGTGTGGACGCAGAGTTTGGAGGTGTCGAGGAGTGCTTGGGCCATTGGGTTTCTGCTTCAGGTTGGGGCTTGTGGTTGGAATTACGACACTATTATAGACTTTTAACCACAAAGTCACAAAGAGGAAAATTTCCGACCGATTTTTTCCTTAGCGTCTCTGCATTCTTGCAGATCTGGCCTCTAGGCAGATTGCTCTGCAGCCAGAATACCGTCGATAGCGGCCAGCTCTTGACCGCTGAATTCCAGATGTACCAGCGCGCCCACGCAATCCTCCACCTGGGACGGTTTGCTCGCGCCGATCAGCGCGGAGGTCATGCCCGGATGGCGCAGCACCCAGGCAATCGCCATCTGGGCCAATGTCTGCCCCCGCGCCTGGGCCAACCCGTTCAACGCTTGAATCGTCGCCAGCCGTTCCGGGGTGATCTGTTCCCGGCGCAGAAAGTTGGACGCGCCCGCGGCGCGTGAGTCTTCCGGGATGCCGCCCAGATAGCGGTTGGTGAGCATTCCCTGGGCCAGGGGCGAAAAGCAGATACAGCCGATGCCCTCGTCGGCCAGGGTGGGGATCAGCGCTTCCTCCGGTCCCCGGCGCAGCATACTGTAGGCGGGCTGATGGATAAGGCAGGGCGTGCCCAAATCCCGCAAGATGGCGGCGGCCTGACGGGTCTGCTCTGGAGAGTAGTTGGAGACGCCCACATAGAGCGCACGTCCAGAACGCACCGCGTAGTCCAGCGCGGCCATCGTCTCTTCCAGGGGCGTATTGGGATCGGGCCGGTGGTGATAGAAGATGTCCACATACTCAACGCCCAGCCGTTTCAGGCTCTGATCCAGGCTGGCAATGAGGTATTTGCGGGAGCCCCACTCACCGTAAGGGCCGGGCCACATTCGATAGCCCGCTTTGGTGGAGATGCTCAACTCGTCCCGGTGACTGGAAAGATCGTCGCGCAAAATTCGCCCGAAGGTCTCCTCGGCAGAGCCGGGGGGCGGGCCGTAATTATTGGCTAAGTCAAAGTGGGTGACACCCAGGTCAAAGGCCCGGCGCACAATGGTCCGGCCATTTTCAAAGGTATCCACCCCGCCGAAGTTGTGCCAGAGACCCAGGGAAATAGCGGGCAAGAGCAGACCAGAACGGCCTGTCCGGTTGTAGACCATTTTTTCGTAACGAGATTCCGAGGCTGTGTAGGGCATGGGGGTATTCTTTCCGTGGTATGGTACTTTGAACCGCATACACCTCTATTGTAGCTGGGCAGACAGGGATAGCCAAACTGGTTTGACTTTTTTCTTGTCTCCTCCATCTTCGCTGGTGAAAATCAATCAGAAGCGCTATACTCGTGACACAGAATCTTCCTACCCAATTCCAACCGTCTAGCCAGCCGTGAGGGTACAAAAATGGCAAACCAGCCGCTTACATTTGAGAAATTTCGGATCTGGCAGGTGGTTGTGCCCGCACGCCAGGAGATCGTCTCCGCGCCTGCTGATCCCGGCGTGATGTATCGGGATAGCGTGCAGTGGCCCCAGATACCGATTCACCTGGTGGAAGGAACCACTTCCCAGGGCTTTACCGCAGTGGGTGAGTGTGACCGGGGCACCCCACGCGCCAGTGTCGAGGCCACCCTGCGCGATCTGCTGGGACGTGACCTCGCTTCGGTTACGCCTGCCACCGTCTGGAAAGGGCCAGCCAATGCAACCGGATTGCCCCGCAGCTATCCCTACTGGTCCTGGGAATTGACCGGAGAGCGCAGCTACATTCTGCTCGAATCCCTCTGGTTGGATGCGGTGGGGAAATCCGTGGGTATGCCCGCCCACCAGTTGATGGGGGGCGCGATCCGGGATCGGGTGGCGGTCGACTTCTGGATGAATCGCCCGGATGCGCCTACAATGGCGAAGCTGATTCACGAGGCGGTTTCCCTGGGGCTGCGGGGCGTCAAAATGAAGTCGAGCGCAGGCGGCGACACTGTGGATGCTCTGTTGGCGATTGCCCCAGATGTGCCAGATGGCTTTCACATTACCATCGACCCGATGTGCGCCTGGCGCTCCCTGCGTGAATGTGCCCGGCAGTTGGAGAAATTGGCCCAACTGCCCTTCGACATCCAAATTGAAGACCCCTTCCCCTGCGGGGCGATTGAAGATTGGCGAGCCGTTCGTCAGATTTTACCCCTGACGGTTGCCTGTCATGCCCGCAGCGAGGATGTGCTGCAACAGGCCATGCGGGAGGAGATGGCGGACACCTATAATTTGGGACGGGGCAGTGTCTACGACTTTCTGCGCCTCAGCCACGTAACCGAGTTCGTCAGCAAAGATTGTTGGCAGGGCAGCTCGCTTGAATTGGGTGTACTGCAGCAGATGCGTCTGCACGCCTCTGCCTGCGCCCGCAACTGTGTGCTGCCCAGCGATCTGCAGAGCGAATGGGTGCGCGAACAGACCCTTGTCACGACGCCCATGACCTACGCCGACGGCTATGCACTGCTTCCCACAGGTCCGGGATTGGGTGTGGAACTGGACTACGCGGCCATGCAGCCATATGTCACAGCCCAGTTCGATGTGGCATAATCCATGAGAATTCATCCATACGACTTGCCATGTGGCTGCCTTCTCGATACCATAGAATGCACCTGTGGAGATAGGGCAGATTTCAACCCCAGATAGCTGTGATGTATACTGGTGGAAGCTGTCCCCGTCGTGTGCTGCATCTGATTCTTGGGATCGATTTCCTCTTGGATCCCCACTTGCTTTCCCGGTTGGCCCGGTCAAACTCGTTTTGGCTGCTTGCTATACACTCTGTCCGTCCTGTTTGTTTGTCTCGAAAAGGAGAATATCTCTATGTACACACCGAATGGTAGTACCCCCCGGCAGAAAACGCCGGGATTCGTCTGGCTCACGCTGATTCTGGTTTTTGGCCTGCTGCTGGGGGCGTGTGCTGCCCCCGCAGCCGCGCCAGCCGCAGCCGCACCCACGGCCGCACCGGCAGCCGAAGCAGCCGCCCCTGCGGCCACCGAAGTTCCCGCTGCTGAAGCAGCCGCCCCTGCCGAAGAAGTCAGCCGGGAAGACACCCTCATCTATGCCAAAGATGCCACGGACCTGATCTCCCTGGATCCCGCGGTGGCCTATGAATTCAGCGGCATTCAGATGGTGGGCAGCGTCTACGAAACGTTGGTCAGCTTCGAACCGGGTCAGCCGGGCGTCAAGCCCTTGCTGGCCGAATCCTGGGAGATTGCAGAGACTGCCGACGGCTCGACCATCACTTTCAAGTTGAACCCGGCTGCAACCTTTGCCAGCGGCAACCCGGTCACCGCGCAGGATGTGGTCTTCTCGTGGGCACGCGCCATCGACGTCAACAAATCGCCCATATTCCTCTTCACCGACATCTCTGGTCTGACCAAAGAGAGTTTCAGCGCGACGGATGCCAGCACCTTTCAGGTCAATCTGCCGCCGACGGTCAGCCCGCAGGTCTTCCTCTCAATCATCTCCTTCAGCCTGGCCTCTGTGGTGGAGCAGGCAGTGGTCGAAGCCAATATGGGTGACGATTTGGGATCGGCTTGGATGAACGATAACTCCGCAGGCAGTGGGCCGTATGTGCTGAACGCCTGGGAGCGCAGCGTCTCGATAACACTGGATGCCAACCCCACCTATTGGGGCGGGGCACCGGCCATCAAACGGGTGATTTTCCAGAACATCCCCGAACTGGCAAACTTGCAGGCCGCCATCGAGACTGGTGATGCCGACATAGTAGAAGGTCTAGGACCGGAACAGTCTTCTACGCTGGAAGGCAACCCGGATATTGTGCTGACTCTGGCCACCGATACACTGCTGGCCTATGTGGGTATGAACAGCACCAAAGCACCCCTGGACAACCCGGATGTGCGCGAGGCCATCCGCTACGCTATCAACTACGATGAGATTGCCCTCCTGCTGCAGGGCAACGGCAAGATCGTGCAGGAGATTCTCCCCGAAGGCTTCCTGGGCTTCACGGGCAACAACCCCTTCAGCCAGGACATCGCCAAAGCCAAAGAATTGCTGGCCAAAGCGGGCGTAGCCGAAGGCACAGAGATCGACTTTCTGGTTCCCACAGGCCTCGCTCCCGCCGGTCTGGAATGGGGTGTGTTGGGTGCCAAAATTCAAGCCGACCTGGACCTGATTGGACTCAAAGCCAACATCCAGCAGTTGGACACGTCCGAGTTGCTCAATATCTACCGCGCCCAGGGCGGCGAGCTGACACTGATGAACTGGGGTCCCGACTACCCAGATCCAGACGGCAACGCCACCCCCTTCGCCAATTGGGACGCCACTTCCCTGGCGTGGCGCAACGACTGGAACGACGCCAAAGCCATTGAATTGACCAAACAGGCCGCCCAGGCCGCCACGGCCGAGGAGCGCATCGCCCTCTATGCCGAACTGGTTGATTATGTACAGCACAATGGACCTTACGCGATGCTCTACCAGCCAGTCAACACCTTCGCGCTGCGCAGCAACATCACCGGTTTCCTCTTCGATTCGTCAGATACGCCGAAAATCACCTTCGCCAACATTGGGAAGAAGTAGTACGGAGTACGGCTTTCACCGCGTGTCTATGATTCTGTACACTGCATAGGACGAAGGACAATAGACGGCAGACGACCAAATGCGCTTCTGGTTCGTCTGCCGTCTATCGTCTTTCGTCATCAACCCGCCCTCTTTCGGCTTCCGGGATACTTCCTATGCTCCGCTTCCTTCTGCG
>CAMDQF010000228.1 GCA_945905745.1 Litorilinea aerophila | reverse complement strand
GCCTCTGTGCGCGCCACTTCCGCTGCAACGCTGGCCTCGTTGGCCTCTTGCGCCCGCTGCTTGGCATTGTTTTGGGCAGAGACGGCCCAACCGACCGCGCCTAAAGCCAGAAGCAGAAGTAGAGATAGACCAACCAGAGCCAAGCGGGCCTGGCGCACCCGCCGTTGGGCTTCGCTGGCGGCCATTTCCTGCAGCCGCGCCCGCTCCTCGGCCACCCGCGCCTCGGCCTCGGCCGCGGCCCTGGCCTTCTGGGCCTGGGCCAGACGCGCCTCTTCTTCCAGAGTCTTCTGGAAGCGCCCATGCCAGTCCAGCAGGGCGGGGCCGAGGACGTCGTGCAGAATCTCGTAGCGGGTGCCGCCGTCGGGGGTCTGTACCCCGCGCAACAGACGGCTCTCCTCCAGAATGCGGATCACCGCCTCCACCTGGGGTTGGGGCGCGCCGGCATAGCCGGTCAGCTCGGCCAGGCTGAGCGCGATCTTTGCGCCCGAAGGCGTCACCAGCCGGTCCAGAAAACGGGCGGCCAGGGCCTGTTCGGCCGCGGCCAGGCTGTCCAGCGTATTGTCCAGGTGGTTGCGCACAATCGCCTCTGCGCCGCCCAGATCGTCCAGGGTGGAGAGACGCAGACAGCTGGAACTCTGCCCGGTCTCCTTCTCCCACAGCCGGGTCAACACCAGTTGCAGATAGGGGGCTTCGATGAGATCGCCGCTCTGGGCTGCAAGCTCCGTCCCCTCCGGGCGGCGGCTGCCGCTGCTCTGGCGTCCCAGCGTTATAGTGCCACTGCCCACCTGATCCAGCACGGCCTCCACCAGTTGGGGTTCAATCGTATAGGCCGTGGTGTACTCCCGGTTGTACTGGGCCAGGGGCGCTTCCACCGCCTGTTGGCCCGCGCCGCGCTTGAGATGGCCAATGCTCAGCCGGTTGTCGAGCAGAAAGGGGATGCGCCCTTTGAAATAGTCGAGCCGGGCCAGGGCGTCCTCGCGCAGGCTGATGAGCAGATTGACGCGCAGGCTGCTGTGGTTGGCAATCTGCACCAGCTGGGCGCCAAAGCTGGCCGGGTCGCTCGCGCTGGCCGGGTTCTGGTAGAGAAAATACTCCTCGAACTGGTCCAGAATCAGCAGCAGATCGCTGCCCGTAGCCTGGCTCCAGCCCTGCAACTGGGCCAGCAGCGGGCCATCGGGCGGACTCATTGCCGCGTCGGGCAGATAGGGTTGGGCGGCGGCGGCCACGGCCTGGCTCAACCCCTGGACAGGCTCCTGCTGCCAGCGGTTGAAGTAGACCGGGATGAACTCCGGCCTCCCATCCGCGGCGTTGGCCGCGGCGTTGGCCGCCGCCCGCTGCTGGAGCTGATGGAGTACCCCGGCGCGCAGCACGGAGCTCTTGCCCACACCGCTGGGGCCGTAAAAGAGGGTGAAGCGGGCCACCTCCAGATTGGCGGAGATGGCGTTGGTCTCCTGCTCGCGACCGAAGAAGTAGGCGTAGTCGTCTTCGGTGTAGGGGGTCAGCCCCCGGTAGGGGGAGGCGACGGGTGCGCCGGGTTCGGCGGCGCCGGGTGCGGCGGTGGCGGGGTGAATTTGGCTCATTGGCGCGCCTCCAGCGTCTCCAACCATTGGTTGACATAGGCCACCACCCCTTCGGGCTGGGCCACAATCGGCACGATATCCTGGCTGCGCCAGAATTCCTGTTCAATTTTATTGGCTTGGCGGGCAATCGCCCAACTGCGGTCGTGCAGACGACGGCCCTGATAGCGCATGCGTTGCCAGAGCAGACGCAGCGGCCAGGGCTGCAAGGAGTAGCCGAAGAAAAGAAAGCTGCGCCGGTTGACCTCCTTCAGAAGAGTGGCAGGCAGGAGTGCGCCGAAATCCTGCGCCGGCAGATAGGCCAGGTACTGGTCTTCGGTCACCATCACGCTGTCCGGCTCCGCACTGATGACCCGACCGCAGAGCTTGACGATGACCGGGTGTCGATCGTCGCCCAGACCGCCGTAGTCATTGGGGGAGAGAATATCCACCGCTGCGCCGCCGGGCGGCAGGTGGACAAAGCGTCCCGCTTGGGCGACGCCGCTGCTATCCTCGAAGCGGTGGCGGTAGGCGAAGAGATGATAGGGCTGGCCCACCTCGTCAAAGGCGCGTTCCAACAGGTCGTCAAAGGCGACGGAGAAGATCACGAAGCGGCGGTTGGGGTCGGTCGGGTAGCCTTTGCGCGCCAGACGGCCTGGCACTTCCGCCAGCAGCCGGTGTAAAAGCGTGGGCTGGTAGTCGCCATTGTACAAGGCGCTGAGCCGGTCGTAGAGGGCTGGTTCGCCCTCCAGCAGACTGGTGTATTGGGAAACCTGGGAGAGGGAGAAGAGACCCTCCACCGCGCCGGCCAGACTCAGGAATAGCTCGTGCGCGGTTTCGGTCGGATCGGGCAGGTATTGGCCGCGCACCCAGCCATCCCCCGTAGGCCGACCAATCCGCCCCACATCCCAGCCCAGAAAGGGCACCAGCCGTCCGGCCTGCAGGGCGCTGAGGATGGGGGCGTACTGCTCGTATTGGGCGCTCTGCTCGCTGGAGTTGGCGGGTGGCTCTCCCCGCAAATGACCCAACACCTCGGCCAGGAGGCTGCGGCTCTGGCGGAAATTGGGGGTCATCCGTTCGATTTGGGTCAAAGTGCGGTGGGCATCCCGCCACAGTCCGTTCTGGATGTAGCTCTGCGCGGCCGCGTAGAGGGGCGCGGCCTCCCGCTCCCGTTGCCCGCGCTTTTCCAGTTCCCCGGCCCCGGCGTGGGTAGGGTCCAGGGCCAGGATTTTGCCAACCAGCGCTTTGGCCCGCTCTGCCGGGGCCTTCTGCGCCTTCTGCCAGAGGCGCTCCGCTTTCTCCTGGGGTGTCAGCGTGGGCAGGGCAAAGGGTTCGCCGCTCTGAAAGTAGCAGGCGGGGACGCCCCAGCCGTAGCCCTGGCCGTGGATGGCGAGACGGCCAGCGTTGACCGCCCCTTCCACGCTGTCACCGTCGGCCAGTGCCCGGTAAAATTCCTGGCTGAAGGTGACAGCGTCGGTGTCGGCGATGGGGGCCTGCATGGCCAGCACAGCCGGGAGCTGCTGTTGGATCAGCTGCTGGGCCAGACCGGAGAAGGCAGAGCCAGTGGCTGGCATCGCGCCCTGGCAGGCGTTGAGGAAGATCATTGCCAGGCTTGGGCAGGCGGCCAACAACGGGGCCAGCCGGTCTGCGCCCACCCACTCGGCCGCGCCCTCGGCATCGGCGAGAAGCAGATAGCCCTGGTCGTCGCTGATGCCGTGGCCGATAAAGTGAAGCAAATGGGGCTTGTGTTGGCGCAGGGCAGTTTGCAGGGCGGCGTAGGTGGGTTCTGTGCGAATCAATTCCACAGCCGCGCCGGCCGCGGCCTCGTCCAGATTCGCCCACTCCCGTTCGCTGTCCAGATCGTCCAGCCCCTGGCTTGCCAGATCGTTCGGGCTGGAAATCATCACCAGCACCCGCAGCAGAGCCTCCACCGGTTGGGGTTCCCGGGTGGAGAGGGGCAGCCCCCGCACCAGCGACACATCTGTGTCCAGGGCCAGCCAGCGTTCGTGCTGCTGGTCACGCAGATATTCCCAGGGCACAGCCATCACAGCCGGCTGGTCGGTGTAGAGGCGCAGACGCACGCCGGTTTTCTGGCTCCCGGCCAGGGTGCGGCACTCCCGCCAGGCGTCCAACACCTGGCCGGTAAAGAGCGCGTCAAAAAGTTCAGCGCCGGCCTGCTCCATCCACGGGCCGTCAAAGCGCCCCGCGTGGAGAGCCGCCTGCATGACCGCGACGATCTGGCTGATCCCGTCCAGGCTGAAGCGGCCCTGGCGCATTCCTTTGGCGTAGCGGACAGTCAGATTGTTGCTGCCTGTCTGCGCTTCGGGGGCGGTGATGGTGAGTTCGAATTCCAATGTCATAGGACCTGTTCGCCGAGAATGCGTAGAATAGAAGGAAGACCGCGATTTCACAGCCTATTGTACACCGGGCAGGGCGATAGGGTCAATCAGATGTAAAGTAGACCTACACATCCCCGTTGGGCTGTGAATTTGCGCTCATCTGCGCCCTGTGCTAAACTATTCTCCCTACGGGGGATTAGCTCAGCTGGCTAGAGCGCTACGTTGACATCGTAGAGGTCACTGGTTCAAGTCCAGTATCTCCCACACAGAAGAGGACGCAGATTTACACTGAAACAATTGATCTACGCTGATTTCGTAGCGTCAATCCTTTTTTCAGCGGCATCAGCGTCCTCTTATCAGAATCAAACGCAACGACCAGGACGAGTACAGAAGATCGCCCGACCCAGAGAGCAGGGGCCACCGGCTGAGAGCCACTGCGAGGGTACTTCTGGAAAACCACCTGGGAGCGGCAGGAGGAACGGCGCAACGCCTACTATTCCCGCCCGGCTGGTCCCGTTACAGACCCCCGAGAGGTTCGGCCCAGGCGCCGGACAAAATGGGTGGAACCGCGAGCCAAGCCTCGTCCCGTTATGGGGACGAGGCTTTTTTGTACCCAAAAACGGGACGCAGATTTTCATGATTTGGATTGATTCGCGCTGATTTTTCTGAGATTTTGTATGTTCAAAGCGATGGTGGGACGGATATTTCAACGCAAAGATGCAAAGAATGAGGGCAATCGCATTGCCAGCCGCAAAGCAATTCTCTGCGTCTCTTTGCCTCTGCGGCTCTTCGTTGCAACTTCAGTACCTCTCTGACCAGTTCTGATTATTTTGGATGTGTGGAGATATGTCTAATGGCTGAATCGATGGGGTTGGACAGGCTGTCGGAATATGCTTCCATACGCGCCGCGGCGGAGAAGATCGCCGGGGAGGGCGACCGGCTGGCCGTGCTCTGTGTGGAGATTCAGCAGATTCCCGCGCCCACAGGCGCGGAGGAGAAGCGGGCCGCGTGGGTCGAATCTCGTTGGCGCAAACTGGGTCTGGCCGACATCGACCGGGACGCCGCGCTGAACATCTACGCCCGCATTCCGGGCCGCCAGCCGACACCCGCCCTGCTGGTCAGCGCGCACACGGATACAGTCTTCCCTGCCTCCACAGACCTGAGCGTGCGGGTGGACCCGGAGACAGGGCGCATCGCTGGCCCCAGCATCGGCGACAACTCAACCGGGCTGGCCGGGCTGATGATCCTGGCCGAAGTGCTGGCCGGGCTGGGCGAGCCACCGCCGGTAGACATCTGGCTGGTCGCCAACTCCACGGAAGAGGGGCTGGGCGACCTGAAGGGCATCCGGGCTGCGGTGGACCGTTTGCAGGATCGGATCGGCGCGGTGCTGGTGTTGGAAGGAATGGGGATTGGGCGGATTGTCCACGCGGGTCTGGGCGTGCGCCGCTATCGCATCCACGCCGATGCGCCGGGCGGCCACAGTTGGGGCGATTTTGGCAGCGCCAGCGCCATCCACTGCCTGGCTGCCCTGGTGACAGACATCACCCGGCTGAATCTGCCCCAGCAGCCCCGCACGACTTTCAACGTCGGCAAATTCAGCGGCGGTACGTCGGTCAACACCATCGCCCAGCACGCCTCTCTGGAACTGGACCTGCGCAGCACAGCCCCGGAGACGTTGGCCCAATTGGACGAGCAGGTGCAGCGCTTGGTCCAGCGCCACCAGCGCCTTCACGAAAAGGCCAAGAGCGGCGTCGCCTTCCGTGTGGAGATGATCGGCGACCGGCCCGCAGGCCAGATTCCTGAAAGCCATCCACTGATGCAGGCGGCCAGCGGGATTCTGGCCCAATTGGCGATTCCTGAGCGGATGGATGTGCGTATCAGCAGCACCGATGCCAACATCCCCCTCAGCCGGGGCATCCCCTCGGTCTGCATCGGTCTGACCGACGGGGGCGACGCCCACCGGCTGAGCGAGTGGATCGATCCGAAACCGCTGGCGAAGGGCATCCAACAGTTGTTCTACCTGACCTGGTGGACGGCGGCCTGGTTGACTACGAAGTAGCAGGTGGCAAGTTGAAAGTTGCAGGTGGCAGGTGCAGTATGCAACTTTCATAAATCGGAATCCGCCCAAATCCAAACAATCCGTGAACATCCGTGTTCTTCTGTTCTGATAGGAGTAACAAATTATGGCTGAGTACAATGAAGTGGAAAAGGACGACCTCTATAAGTTGCGGCACAGCGCGGCGCATGTGATGGCCGAGGCGGTGCTGGAACTCTACCCGGAGGCGAAGATCGCCATCGGGCCGCCAATTGAGAATGGCTTCTACTACGATTTTGACCTGGGCAAGGACCCGGCGGGCAAGAACCGCACCTTCTCGCCGGAAGATTTGGAACTAATCGAGAAGGGGATGCGGCGCATTACCGGCGGCAAACACCCCTTCGCCTACCGGGAGGTGAGCGCGGACGAGGCCCGCACCCTCTTTGCCGATCAGCCCTACAAGCTGGAGCTGATCGACGGGCTGGACAAAGGCAGCCTGGACGAGTATGGCAACGAAAGCGCGGAGAAGCCGGTCATCAGCACCTACAAACACGACAGCTTCGAGGATCTCTGCCGGGGTCCCCACCTGGAGCACACGGGCAAAATCCCCGCCGACGCCTTCAAGCTGCTCAGTGTGGCCGGGGCCTATTGGCGGGGCGACGAAAAGAACCCGATGCTGCAGCGTATCTATGGCACGGCCTGGCGCAACAAAAAGGAGCTTCAGAAATATCTCGACCTGCTGGAAGAGGCCAAACAGCGGGATCACCGCAAGCTGGGCCGGGAGTTGGAGCTATTCATCTTCGACGAGGAAGTAGGGCCGGGGCTTCCCCTCTGGCTGCCCAACGGCGCAGTACTCATCGACGAATTGGAGAAGCTGGCCAAAGAAGTGGAGACGAAAGCCGGTTATCAGCGGGTGCGCACGCCCCATCTGACGAAGGAAGATCTCTTCATCCGCAGCGGCCACCTGCCCTACTACGCCGAAAGTATGTATGCGCCGATGGATCTGGAAGGGGTGAAGTATTACGTCAAGCCGATGAACTGCCCTATGCACCACAAAATCTTCGGCTCCAAACTGCGCAGCTACCGGGACCTGCCCGTGCGTCTGGCCGAGTATGGAACCTGCTACCGCTACGAAAAGAGCGGCGAACTCTTCGGGCTGATGCGGGTGCGTTCGATGCAGATGAACGACGCCCACATCTACTGCGCCGAGGCCCAGTTCGAGCAGGAGTTCCTGGCGGTGGTGGATATGTACAAACATTACTTCGATCTCTTCGGCCTGGAACGCTTTGTCATGCGGTTAAGCACCCACCACGCCAAGGGGCTGGGCAAGAAGTATGTGGACAACCAGCGGCTTTGGCTGAAGACGGAGGATATGGTGCGACGGGCGATGACGAATGGCAATGTACCCTTTGTGGAGGTGGCAGATGAAGCCGCTTTCTACGGTCCCAAAATCGACGTGCAGGTCTGGAGCGCCATCGGTCGCGAGTTTACGCTGGCGACGAATCAGGTGGACTTCGCCGTGCCCGAGCGCTTCGACCTCACCTTCATCAACGGCGAAGGCGAAGCAGAGACGCCCCTCTGCATCCACCGCGCACCGTTGAGTACGCACGAACGGATGGTCGGTTTTCTGATCGAGCATTACGCCGGTGCGTTTCCGGTCTGGCTGTCTCCGGAGCAGGCACGGGTGATTCCGATTACGGACCTCCACAACGAGTACGCCGAGCAGCTACGCCAGCGCCTGGCCGCGGCGGGTGTGCGGGTTTCGGCAGATTTGGGTTCGGAACGAATGAACAACAAAATCCGCCAAGCCCAATTGATGAAAGTTCCCTATATGCTGGTGGTGGGGGATCAGGAGATGGAACAAGGAACCATCGCCCTGCGCAAGCGGGACGGCTCCCGGCAGAGCGGGCTGGCCGTGGACGAGTTCATCGCCCAGATCGGCCAGCGCATCGCCAGCCGCTCGCCAGAACTTTAATCGAGCCAAGAGTGGAACAGGGATAGTCGCTGATCGACGCAGACATTTGCTCTGGATCAGCGGCTATTCGCGTACACTTGACCACATGACCGGTTGACACCGATAACAACGAAAATGGGAACGCAGATTTCGCAGACGCCGCAGATTGCGCAGATTCAATCCGTGCTAAGATGAAAACAGGGGTTGCTGGTGACAAGGACGAAACTCCCAGTCCCCGATCTCCAGTCCCCAGTCCCTATTTTCAAGTCAGGAGATGCAGAAATGACAGAAGAGCCGTTGGATGACCTGCTGGCTCTGTTGCCGATTACGGGCGCGCCGGGCCACGAGGCACAGGTGGCCGAATGGATCCGGGCGCGGCTGGCTGGGATGGGCGTCGCCCCCGACCAGATGGTCCATGACCGGGCTGAGAGACAAAGCGAGTATGGCGGCGAAGTGGGCAATCTGATTGTCCACCTGCCTGGGCGCAGGAGCGCTCCCCGGCTGATGTTCAGTACCCATATGGACACTGTGCCCAACGCGGTGGGTTGCCGCCCCCGGCTGGTGAAGGCAGAGGGACAGATTGTCAACGACGCGCCGGGTCGGGCGCTGGGCGGGGACAACCGGCTGGGCTGCGCCGCGCTCCTGCACCTGGCCCGGACTCTGCTGGCGCGCAAGGGTGACCACCCGCCGGTTGTCCTCGTCTTCTTTGTGCAAGAGGAGGTCGGGCTGGTCGGCTCCCGGGGGCTAGACCTGGCACTTCTGGGCCATCCCGTGCCAGAAATGTGCTTCAACCTGGACGGTGGCCCACCCGACGAATTTGTCACGGCGGTGATCGGGGCCGAGCGTTTCACTATTGACATCACCGGTATTGCCGCCCACGCCGGCGCATATCCTGCCGACGGCCTCTCCGCGGCGGTCTTGGCGGCGCGGGCTATCGCAGCGCTCGACAGGGAGGGCTGGCACGGGCGCATCCAAAGATCAGAGGGCATTGGTTCGGCCAATGTGGGCATTCTGCAGGGCGGTCAGGGCAGCAATGTGGTCATGCCCAGCCTGCACATCCTGGCCGAAGCCCGCTCCCACAGCCCGGCCTTTCGCCAGCGGATCATCGACCGCTGGAAGCAGGAATTCAGCGCGCTGGCCGGGGAGATGACCAACCAGAAGGGCGAGAAGGGCGGGGTTGCCTTTGGCCCCGGTCCCACCTACGAAGCCTTCGCCCTGGATGAAAGTGGCCCTACTGTGCAACGGGCGCTGGCCGCCGCCCGCCAGATGGGCATGGCTGCCCGCACAGTCAGCAACGACGGCGGGATGGATGCCAACCAGATTGTGGCCCTGGGCATCCCTGCCCTGACCGTCGGCGTGGGCCAGCGCCGGGTTCATCAGACAGAGGAGTGGATCGATCTGGCCGACTTTGCGCAGGTCTGTCGGCTGGTCGTCGAGATGGCCTTGGCGTAGAATGAGCACAGATTACTTGTAGACTGCGGCGTAAAGCGGCCAATGATTTATGGTGGGTGGTGCGTAGTTCGTCTACCAGTTCACGCACTACGCACCACGTCAGTATCTATTGGCTTACTTGCGCCGGGCTGTACTCGCTCCCACGCGGAGTGAGGGAACGCTCCCCGGACGCTGCTGCGGACGCGGAGCGTCCAAGAAATGTGACCACGCGGAACGATGGACACAAGCAAAGGCAGAAGACTATGGCCCGGCGCGAATTTACGATTGCCAACGAATTCCCCTACGACACCCGCTCGCCCCTGCGCTGGCTCTCCTCCCACATCCTGCGCTATGCTCTATTGCTGATCGTCTTCTTCGCCACCACCGCGGGGATGGGGGCCACCCAATCCATGGCCGCGGTGCTGGTGGGCCGGGCCTTCGATACGGTTGTGGCGGGCGCGGGGAGTCAGGCGCTCACGGTGGCTGCGCTCTGGGTGGTAGCCGCCTACGTGGGCTTTGGCCTCTTCGATATCGTCAACAGTCTGGTCATCCGGGTCCTGGCCCAGCGGGTGGAGCGGGACGCCCGGGACGAACTCTACCTGAGCCTGCTCAGCAAAAGCCAGACCTATCACGGACGCCAGCGGGTAGGCGATCTGATGGCCCGGGTCACCAACGACGTACAGCAGACCAACCAGTTCGTCTTCCCGGCCCTGGGGCTGACCACCGAATCGGTCTTTATGCTGGTCATTCCCCTGATTACGATTGCCGCGCTTGACCCCAAACTACTGCTGGTTCCCCTTCTCTTTCTGGCCGGGCTGACCCTCACCCTGCGCCAGCACAACCAACTCCTGCGCCCGGTGGCGGGCCGTCTGCGCGAGCGCTTTGGGCTGATGAACGCGGGGCTGGCCGAAGCCATCACCGGCATTGAGGTGGTCAAAGGCTTTGCCCAGGAAAAGGCCGAGAAAGGGCGCTTTCGCGCGAGTGCCAGCACCTTCCGGGATGCCTTCGTTCAGGAAGGCGACATCAACGCCCGCTACCTGCCGCTGCTTCTCTACGGCATTACGATTGGGCTGGCTTTCGGCCACGCCCTGATCCTCTACCGCCAGGGCGCGATTTCGGTGGGGCAGATTATTACGTATATGGCGCTGTTGGATACTCTGCGCTCGCCCATCCGCTTTCTGCTGATGACCTCCTCGGCCATTCAGCAGAGCTTTGCCAGCGCCCGGCGCATTTTGACGACGATTCTGACCGAGACCGAACTGGACCAGAACGCAGCGGGGCTGTCCAAACAGATGGACGGGGAGGTGCTTTTCCAGGGGGTGAGCTTTGGCTACGAAGCTGCGGACATGCAGGAGGATGCAGCGTCCGGTGGCAAAGCATCCGGCGACGGCCCGGCTTTGGCCCTCAACGACATCTCCTTTCGCGTCGGGGCCGGGCAGACGATTGCGATTGTGGGGCAGACCGGCGCGGGCAAGAGTACCCTGACAAAGCTGCTCAACCGCACCTTTGACACCAGCGCCGGGCAGGTCATCATCGACGGTGTGGATGTGCGGGAGTGGAGTCTGGAGTCCCT
>CAMDQF010000227.1 GCA_945905745.1 Litorilinea aerophila | reverse complement strand
TGCCCCGTTTGTAGCGCATGTGGGTGGCATAGAGTCCACCGATCTGCGCCATAGGTTGGCAGGCTGCCACCAGTTCATCGGTCGTCGCCCAACATTGGGCAATATAATCCAGACCCGTAGAAAGCCCGACCGCGCCATCCGCCATGCCCCGTTCGACTTCGGCGCGGATCTGCTGTAATTGATAGTCGTCCACGGCGCGCTCGCCAAAACCACAGACCAGCGCGCGCACATTGGCGTAGGGCAGATGCGCGATGCTGTTCTGGACATTTGTGCCGTCGAGCAGCGCCATATAGTCGCCCAGGCTCTGCCAACCGCGGTACTCCTCAAGGCGCAAGCCATCCAGCGCGCGCAGGTAGTAGATCCATTCGTAGGCGGTCTGCTCATTCACCGGCGCGTAAGAGACGCCGTCGGCCATGATCACTTCGCTGGTAAAGCCCTGGCTCGTCTTGGAAAAGAGATGGGGGGTGTTGAGTAGCCAGCCGTCCGAATGGTTGTGCACATCCACAAAGCCGGGAGCGACGATCTTGCCCGTGACATCAATCGTCTGGCGGGCCTCCTCGGCGGCCAAGCCGCCAATCTTCACAATCTGGTCGCCCTGGATGGCAATATCGGCCTGGTAGCGCGGGGTTTTCAGGCCGTCAATCACAGTTGCATTTTTCAGGATGAGATCAAGCATCTAAATTGCCTTGTTTGACTTCGGATTCAGCGCATCATTCAAGCCGTCGCCGAGGAAATTGATGCCCAGAGTCACAATCGCCAGGGTCAGCGCAGGCACGGCGACCAGCCAGGGACGATAGGACCAACTGCCAATGTTGGAGGCAATCATATTGCCCCAACTGGCCTGGGGCGGTTGGACGCCGATCCCCAAATAGCTGAGAGAGGATTCCAGGGCCATCGCCCCAGAGAAGCTAAAGGTCAATGTGACGATGACTGGCCCCAGGGCGTTGGGTAAGAGATGGCGAAGCGCGATCCTCACGTCGGAGACACCCACGGATCTGGCCGCCTCGACGTATTGTTCCTGGCGTAGGGAAAGGATCTGACCACGAATCAGGCGGGCATAGCCCGGCCAGGAGACAAAGGCCAAACCCCCAAAGACAATCAACAGATCCAGCCATGTGGTGTCGGCAAAAGGTGGGAAGCCGGTATTCTCATAGATCTGTTTCGCCCAAGCGACTATTGGCTGTTTGATGCTCACGGCAATCAAGGCGGCCAGAAGCAGACCCGGCACAGACATCACAATATCGGTGAGGCGGCCGACGATGTTATCGGCCAGACGCCCGCCATAGCCGGCAATCGTGCCCAGAGCCAGACCGACGAGGACACTGATGAGAGTGGTAAAGGTGGCGACCAGAGTGGCGGTGCGGGCACCCCACAATACCCGGCTAAAGAGATCACGGCCGATTTCATCCGTGCCCAGCCAATGGTCGGCGCTTGGCATTTGGGCCAATTTCTTCAGATCCTGTTCTGTATAGGAATAGGGGGCAAGATTGGGGCCGAAGATGGCCGCAACCAACAATAATGCAAGGACGAAAAGACCAATCACAGACAGCCGGTTGTGTAATAGCCGACGGATGGCGTCCTGCCACAGAGAACGGTGTCTTAGGTCAGAGCCTTGGCTCAATTCGTCCGCTAAAGACTTGGTCGAAGCTAGTTTGGAGCGCTCAGCCATTTCGGATTTTCCTACGGTACAGTTTGGAAGCGTCGGATAGAGGTTATGGCAGACCTACAATTATTTCAGCTTAATGCGCGGGTCAAGCAACGGGTAGATCAGGTCGACCACAAGATTGGTCAGGATGATCATGACTGAGCTGACCATAGTTACGCCCATAATCACAGGATAGTCGAAGCCCCGAAAACCAGCTTCCGCTACCCCGCCAAAACCCGGGATGGCAAAAATGCTGTCCAGGAAGATGCTGCCCACAATCAAGCCTTCCGTGATGAAACCCAGAGTGGTCACCACAGGAATCAAGGCATTGCGTAAGATATGGCGCAGGATAATGCGCCACATCTCCAGCCCTTTCATCTTGGCTGTACGCACATAGTCCATGGCAAAAACCTCAAGCACCGCCGCACGGGTCTGGCGCACGACCACAGGCAGTGGACCCAGGGAGAGAATGAAGATCGGCAGGATCGTCTTGGTTTGAAAAAGCCCGTCCCACCCTCGGGGTACCTTCATAATGCCTAAAACCAGGACAAAGAGCACCAACAACAAAGGTGCCAGCACAAAGACTGGCAGGGTGCGAAAAACCAGGGTCCCACCCACAATGGTGTAATCCAGCCAACTATTTTGGCGCAGGGCGGCGATACAGCCCAGCGGAATGCCCACCAACGCCGTTACAAATGCACCGGCCAGACCCATTTGTAAGGAGATAGGGAAGGTCTTGATGATCGTGCGGCCTATATCCCGCTGCCCGACGATAGACATGCCCAAATCACCCTGTGACAACCGCCCCAGCCAATTGGTAAACTGAACCCAAAAGGTGTCGTTCAGACCGTACTGATCGCGCAGGCGCTGGACGACTTCTTCCCGGTTCAGGTTATCCAGCAGACCTTCGTACTGCATCAACATCATGGCGATGGGATCGAAGGGGCTGATCGTAGTCAAAGTGAAGGTGATAAGGAGAACGACAATGAAAGTGGGCACAGCAATGGCCAACCGCCCTACGGTGTATTTAAGCATAGCACGCTCCCTTAGCAGAGTACTTCTTTGGGAGGGCTGGATGGAGCCGCTCGGCTCCATCCAGCCTTCCGTCACTCTTGACTCTCCAACAACCTGGACAGGTGGTTAATGCTTGGCGATATACATATCCAACAACGCGGTCCAGTTGTTGTCCACATTGGTGTCGAAGTTCATGATCCAGGGCTTGGTCACATACTCATAGAGATCCCAAATCATGGGCAGGAAGTAGTAGTGACCCAAGAGGCGGGCCTCGGCGGCCTGCACCTTGTTACAGAACTCAGGATCGTCTCGCTCCATGATGCTGATCTCGTCTACCAGGGCCGCTAGTTCCGCATCTTCCAAACCCAGCGAATCCGGTTTGAAATAATTTTTGTACAGGCCTGCGATCATATCGGCCGAGT
This sequence comes from Litorilinea aerophila, assembly GCA_945905745.1. Classification (GTDB taxonomy): domain Bacteria; phylum Chloroflexota; class Anaerolineae; order Caldilineales; family Caldilineaceae; genus JACQGT01. Next base: position 7,933 of record CAMDQF010000227.1, on the reverse strand, counting down.
CGGGAATCGTCGCCCCCCAACTGTTCCGGCGCACATTGACCAGGTCCGCCTCCTGTCCCCAGGCATCCGCCATAGGGCCGGGTCGCATCTCCACGTCGGTGATGCCCAGATTGTTCTTCCACTGCTCCATCATGATCTCCGCCATGCGGATGTAGTTGGGCGACTGGCCACCGACGGTGATCCGGATCTTGGGCAGACCTTCGGGACCGCCGTATTTGGAGGCAGCCAACTCCTGCTTGGCCAGCTCCGGATCGTAACCGAAGTCCGGCCAGTTGTCGGCCTTGAAGCACTGCAACTCCGGCGTGAGATGGGTCTTCATCACCCGTTCATTGCGCGCCCCTTCCCAGGCAGCCGCCACGGCCGCGTCCCAGTCCACTGCGTGTGCCAGGGCCCGCCGCACGTTGATGTCGTCCATTGGCTCGATAGGTGCCCACAGGGGGAAGTAGAAGTTGGTGGCGTAGGGGATGAGGACAAAGGCCTCCGGCGTTTCGGCGCGCACCCCTTCCCGGATGTTGGTCAACCAGTGGGCGATGTCCACCTCGTCATTCTGCCACATGATGAAAGAGACATTCTCATCCGGGGCAGGCAGCGCAATCACGCGCTGGATGATGGGCTTCTTCTCACCCCACCAGTTGGGATTCTGCACGACCGAGTGCTTCTGTGCGTCCACGTCCCACTCTTCCACCATGAAAGGACCATTCACTCGAGTGCTGGCGTCCGCCGCGAACTCGTCACTGGTCACATCCTCCATCTTGACAAAGCCCGTGTTGTAGTGGGCCAATGAATGGAGCAAGAGCGGGTCTGGGGCTGCTAGAGTAATCTGCAGTGTCTTGTCATCAAGGGCGGCCAGACCCGAGATTGTCTCGGCCTCGCCGTCAATGACAGCCTGGGCACCATCAACTGTGCCAAGGCGAAGATAGGACCAGCAGCCCACACAAGCCTTGCTAACCGACCAGTTCCAGTAGTCGATAGCCTCCTGAGCGACCACAGGTGAGCCGTCGGACCAGACTGCACTGGGGTTAATGTGAATTGTGTAGACCAAGCCATCATCGCTTACGTCATAACCGGTGGCTAGCCAGGGCGAGATGTTATTTTGGTTGTCGCGAATAAAGAAGGGCATCCACATGTGGGAGGTGAACGGACGGCCAAAACCACCTTCTGAGGCGGGATTCAGGCGGCCGAAGTTTCTGGTCACATAATGAATGGTCTGATCTTCGGCGGCGTCCTCTGGCAACGCGCCTGCGGCGGGGGCTGCTTCTGCCGCTGGCTCTGCTGTCTTTTCTGCCTCTGCGGCTGGCGCAGGAGCTGCAGGTGCCTGTGCTGCTGGCGCAACACAGCCCGCAAGCAGTCCAATCAGCAGGAGGAGAGAAAGGAATAGGCCAACACCTTGTCGATTTCTTCGGAACATAGAGGTTCTCCTTTGGGTGGATCGATGCAAATCAACGGTAAAACGTATAGAATTCAGATAAGATTTACAGACCTCCACCGACGTGCTGTCCGAACCTTTAGCAGAGGCCATGCAAATTGTACTCTGAACAACTATCAACGGGGAAAAGAGAGAGTGTCTGGCTATCGTACACTTTGAGTATAGGCGAATCATCTGCACTTGTCAAACGCCCAAATTAGGGTCAATTTCGTGGCGATCAGGCTGATGATGAAAAAAGGTGGACGCAGATTTTACGCCAATTTGAAGACCCGCCGCGCATTCTCCCGCAGGATAAGCTCTGCCTCCCGCTCATTTTGAAAAGCATCCAGATAAGCGCCGTACTCGAACCAGGGCGCAAAGAGGGGCTGATCTGTGCCAAAGAAGATGCGCTCTGGCCCCAACAGATCGATCACCCGGCGTATTTTACCCGCAGTGATGCCGCTGCTGCAAAACTCGAAGTAGACATTGGGCAGGTCAGCGATCTGGCGCGCTCCGTCCAGATCATCCCCATGCGCTTTGATGATGACCAGATCAGGATTGCGCAGGGCTGCCTGGCGCAGACCGGGGTAGGGCGAGCCGCCCTCGTCCATGTGGATCTTGACCGGGCGACCAAATCTTGCCACCTCGACCAGCAGATCCTGCATGCGTTGGGTAGCCATATTGCCACCGAAGGGGCAGTAGAGCTTGACGCCGACAAAGCGCGGGTCTTGGAAGTAGCGTTCCATCTGCTCCACCGAACCAGGGATGTCGCGCGGGTCGCCGGTGACATAGCCACGCAGGGAGGGGTAGCGATCCAGGAACTTTTGGGTGTCGGCGTTGCCCTCGCGCATGTCATAGTTGATGGCATTGTAGGAGGAAACAAAGGTCAGTTCGATATTGCAGCGCGCCGAGAGTTCGTGGACGTTGGTCTCGCTGCGCGTGTTGAAGGGCTGCGCCACATGGAAGCCGGAGACGTGGGCGTGCATATCAATGATCGGTCTATCCGGCAGGTCGGCTTGGGTGCGGATGAGGAGCGGCTCGACGGGCAACTCCTCCACGTCCATACCCAGCAGACGCAGGGCGTTGCCGCCTAGAATCGCCTGCTTCTGCTCGTCGCTGAGGCGCGCCATCAACACCTGGTTGCGCAGTGCGGTGATGGAGAATTTGGGTGCGTTGCTGCCATAGAGCAACTGTTGGCCGACGCCCGCTTCCACCATCACCTCCAGCCCGTCGGCCAGACAGAGCCAGCGGATGGCGGCAAAGACAGTGGGATATTCCTGCATGACTGTGATCAACTCGCCCAGATAGCCGTAACTCACCTCATTCAAAACCACTGGGACGTTGAAGCGGTGGCTGGTTGCGCCGATGATCTGAATCCACTCCATCGCCTCTTTGCCCGCGCCGTTGAAATCAACGATGATGGGCAAGGGCTGTGTGGTCGCTGCCTGGCCAACCGCGGCGACCATCTTCTGGAAGATCAGCGTGTTGGGCGACCAACTCTGCGGCCCCGGTGCCATGCGGATGGCCCGACAGCCACCTTCGACACAGGTGCGCAGGTCATCTTGCCAGCCGAGATAGTGGCGCGGGTCGAGGATGCCCACCGGCAGCAAGCGCGGGTGTTGCTGGACGACGGCAAGCGTTTCGGCAATCGCTTCTTTGGGCACCTGGTTCATCAAGCCGCGTTTGGAGGTGGTGAGCGTCAGTGTTGTGTTGTGCTTTTCGCTCTGCTGCAACAACTGCGCCAGCGTCGTATCCGGCTCGGCAATTGGGTCAACGCTAAAATCGGAGATAAAGTCTATAGCGTACATTGAGGGTTCCTTGTATGGATGAAGTAAGGGACGCCGATTTTTATGATCTGAATTGATCAGCCCTGATTTTGGCTCAAATCCACCCAGAAGGCATAGAGCTGCGCCCGATCCAAATGGAAACGCAGACGCACTGCCCGATCCTGGGGGAGCGCCGTCTGCGCTTGCCAGCCCACGCGACCGCGCAGCTGATCGCCCTGCACAGCCGCGGCTTCGCTTAGCGAAAAACCAGGCAACGGTTGCCCGCTCTCGGCATCGAGGAGTTCGGCGCGCAGAGTACCGGCGTTGGCAACCGCGTTGACAAAGAGTTGACCGCCCTGGGCGAGAAAGGGTTGGGTGACAACCGTCCCCTCCCCTGCAGCGTCAAGCGAGACAAAGCCGTCCAAGCGCAACTTCGCCAGCACCAGCGCGCTCTGATCCGCGAAGTAGGCATCGGGGATATCTTTGTAGAGTTCACGCATGCCGCGGAAGCGCAGTGCGTTATAGTAGATCCAAATCTCTCTGTTCTGGTGGATATGGGGCGTGCCACAAAGCAGCTTTTGCGCCCAGCCATAGGTGGCATCATTGCGGGGATCGACAGGCAGAAAGAGGGCACGATCCGCCACCCTTTCCCAATGCAGCCGGTCGTGGGAGACAGTCAGCTCCACCTGGTTCAGCGCGGTATAGTTCATGTGCGGCGGCGGGATCGCCCCAGCCGGATTGAAGATCACGGGAAAGCCGACATAGAGGCCCGCATAGGGCAGCACTGCCATCTGGTAGACCTGGGCAATGTGGTCGGTCTCATCCACCAACGGCGGCGCGAGATAGGCGGGATCCGCGAGGATCTGCTGGATGCGCGCTTTGCGATTTTCGCGGTCAATCCCATCGCTGTGAAAGACGAGTTGCGCTGCGCCAAAGTGTTGAAAATCGCGGCTGGTCGCCAACCAGACCGAACGCCCCCAATCGGTGGGCTGTTTGACAAAAGCCAGGAATTGCCCGCTGCTTTCGTCGTAAAGAAAGTGGGATTCATCCTGGCTGGGGATGGGTGGCACGTCAAGCATCGTCCAGGTGAAACCGTCGGGCGAGACGCCGAGATAACGGTCATGCACATCAAAGAGTGCTTTGTAGCGCCGTTGCGGGTCACTTTCCGCTTCATCGCGCACAATGTGATAGAGTGTACGCTCCTGCGCAGGATCGCGCGCGATGTTGTTTTGGCGCGAGCCGCGCCATTCATACAGCCCCAGATTGGGCCGCTCCCAGTGGATACCGTCGCTGGAGGTGGCGTAGCAACTGAGCGAACGCTCGGTGGCGTGGTATTTGCCATAGGGCGGCACCGTATAGTAGCTCCAGTACCACCACTCCCACAGCCCCTTTTCACTGTTCCACTGGGGCGCGCTGCGTGTCTGCACTGCCACCTGTCCCTGCGTCTGGTCGGGACGGATGACCGCTTCGTGGCTCGCCGGTTGGTGCAGACGGCGCGTCACCCCGGTCATCTGTGCGATGGCGGTATCGTCAAGGAAAAGCTGTTTGTTCTGGGTTGGGTTGATCATTGCACTCCTCCAAATCTATCCACTCTGTACTTCCATTGTACGATCTGCGCCGGTCAACGGCAACGTGATCCACGCCCCATTGGCCGCGTGGGAGGCATGAAAGGCCAGGATCGCTTCCAGCGTATCCAGCGCATCTTGCGCTGCATAGGGAAAGGGTGCGCGCCCGTCCAGCCACGCCACAATCTCCTCCACCGCCTGATCCATCGAGGAAGGGTCGCGCCCCACATTCGGCCAATGCTCCCGGTGACCGTCCCAAAAGTCCAATGTCACCGCGTTGCCCATCACAGTGGCCCGGCCTTTGCTGCCAATGATCAGCAGTTGCAGGGGGATGCTGCCGTAGTCTGGTGCGTTGACAAAGGCCCTCATCCCATCACCCATTTGCATCACCCCCCACGCCCCAGGATCGTGAAACTGTGGGCCACGACAATCCGGGCGGTCTGACCAATCGAGCGTGCCAGAGACGGCGCTCACCTTCTGTCCGGTCAGCATACAAAGCGCATCAATCACATGGGTGCCGACGCCGCCCAAACGCCCGGTTGTCCATTGCAAAAAGCCGGAGGTAACTTCGCCCAGATCGCCCGCGGCAAGTAAGTCGCGCAGACGCCGGAAGTTGGGGTGAAAGCGGCGTTGATGGTTGACGATCAGGAGCGCACCCGCGGCCTGGCACGCTTGCACCATACGTTCCGCGTCGGGCAGGCGGGTGGCAACGGGTTTTTCGCAGAAGATGGCGCGCACGCCGCTCTGCGCGCAGGCAATTGTGATCTCGGCGTGTTGGGGCGCATAGGTGGCAACGCTGACGATATCAGGTTTCTCCTCGGCCAGCATCGCGCGCCAGTCGGCATAGGTGCGTGCCTGGGATCGAGCAGCAAAACGTTGCCGCCGCCCCTCATCCCGGCTGCTGCCCGCCACCAATGCAATACGGGGGTTCTTGCTCAGCGCCTCAAAGTGGGTGCCATCCAGGTCTTTGACAAATTGGCCCAGGGCGTCTCCGGAGACCTGGTCCGCCCCGCCGATGTAACCCAGACCGACAATCGCGGCACGATAGCGTTGTCCGTTCATGGCTTGCCTTCATTCCGCCACCAGCGCAGCTCGTTACTCCCCCGCTCCGCCGCGGCCACAATATCCAATCTTCCGTCGCCATTCAGGTCAGCCACGATGACCTGGTCGGCGCGGATCCAGCCATCTTTGAGAAGCTGCATATCCCAGGGGCCGCGTGGGTCGCCGCGGTGTTTGAAGAGTGCCACCCGTCCCGTCATGTCCCAGGCAGTGGCAACGACTTCGATCTGACCGTCGTTGTCCAGGTCAGCGGCAATCGCTTCGAAGGCGTGGGGGAAATGGGCGCAGATGATATGTTTTTTCCAGGGCCCTTGCGTCGGGTTGCCCTCATTTTCATACCAGACGATCTGGTGGTGTTCCAACGGTACGCCATTGTGTTGGTGATCCTGTGGCAACATACCCAGGGCCATCACCACATCCACATCGCCGTCGCCGTCCATATCCACCGGGTGGCCGTGGATGGGCTGCGGTGCGTCGTCAATGATTGTCTTGCGCCAGGGCAGGTTGACCGGGTCACCGGGGTTTTGATACCAGACGACCTGGTTGCCTGTACGCGCCGTGCCCAGCAGGTCGATCCGGCCATCCCCGTCTATGTCTACCGCGCAGATGGTGCGCGTCTCGCCGATCTTCTCCTCAATCGGATGCTGGATCCATTGACCGTCGCGCTGTTCAAACCAGTCGAAGCGGTTGCCTTTGCGCCAACTGGAAGCGGCAATGTCCAGGTCGCCGTCGCCATCAAAATCGGCCACGGCCACGTCATAGGCACCCGGCAGTCCGCCTTCAATGATGTAGTGATGATGCCAGTTCTTGCGCTCACGCGGGTCACCATCAAAGGCAAAGTAGAGCAGAGAACCGTTGATATTGTCCACGCTCACGATCTCTGGGCGGCCATCCCCGTTGATATCTACGACCTGATGGCGCTCCAGCCATTCGGCGCTGCGCTCGTGGATGGTATGCCGGGTGAAGTTGCCCTGACCGTCGTTCTCGAACCAATAGATTCCAACATCGGTGTCCGCCGAGATGATGTCCAACACGCCGTTGCCAGTGAGGTCGGCGGCGCTAATGCCATAGGCGTAGTTATAGCCGTCGGCGATCAGATGTTCCGTGAAGCGGATGAGTTCCGTCATGCTGGTTCTCCTATGTGAGGAGGGGTTTCGGTGGATTACAAGATGAAACGATCGAGCGCCGCCCTCCCTCTCTCATTTCACCCGGTAATGCTCCGCTACCTTGCGAATGCCGATGCCAAAATTTTCCACATCCTGCGCGCTGTAGGAGGGGTTCATCGGCATAACGATGGCCGTCTCCAGGAAGCGCTCGGAGCCGGGCAAGGAAAGCGAGCCATAGTCAATGTCGCGCGCGACACTGGGGTAGGTCCACGGAAAGCCAGACGTGCCATAGGTCCGCTTTTGGGCCAGGGCCGGATACTTGTAGATCGGATAGACCAGATAGGGAGCGTTGGCGGGCACGCCTTCGGCCTGTAACGCAGCCGCAAATTGGTTCGCTGGGACACGAAAGCGGGTCGGATCCATATGAAAGGCATAGACCCAATAGGAGTGACGCGCCCCGGGCAAGACCGTCTGTAGAGACAAACCTGGCTCGCTGGAGACAACCTCGCTCAACTGGTTGGCCACCCACTGCTTTTTGGCCACAGCCAGCCCGACCTTCTTGAGTTGGGCAAGCCCCACCGCGCCCTGTAGATCGGTCATACGATAGTTGGGGGCCAGATAAGTGTGCTCATAGACTGGCTGGCGCGGGTTGCCTTTGTCCGTGAACCATTTGAGACGCTCGGAGAGATCATCCCGGTTGGTGACGACCATCCCGCCATCCCCGGTGGTCATGTGCTTGCCGCCGAAGCTAAAGCAGCCGATGTCCCCCCACGAACCGACTGGTCGCCCTTTGTATTCGGCCAGTTGGGATTGGGCGCAATCCTCGATGACGACGAGATTGTGGGCACGCGCCAGTTCAATCAAAGGGGTCAGGTCGCCGGGGTTGCCAAAGAGATGCACCAAGACAATCGCCTTGGTGCGTTCGGTGATCTTGGCTGCCACGTCGTTGACATCCAGGTTGCCCGTCACCGGATCGATGTCGGCAAAGACAGGCACTGCGTTCTGGTAGAGGATGCCGATCACCGTGCCAAA
>CAMDQF010000226.1 GCA_945905745.1 Litorilinea aerophila | reverse complement strand
TCACTCACCCAAACCCCTACACCAATCGCCCCGCAAAGGCCCGTTTCAGAATCGCCTGACGAAGACGCCCCGCGCGCATCCGGTTGGCCGCCACCGCTGCCTCCAACGCGTCGATCACCGACAGCCGCCGCTCCACTTCGGCGACGATTCGGCTCTGCTCGGCTAGAGGTGGGAGGGGAATAAAGATTCTTTGAATGTCCTGCTGATTGATTTTATAGATACCGGCGGTTGTTCGTGCTGTCGTCTCGATTTGTTGCCGAATCAGATTCGAGTCCCAAAGTGCTCGTAGGTATAAAATATCGTAATCGTCTGTCATCCGCACCCGAACTAGCGTGTCTGGATACGCAACTGCATCCGGTTCGTGTTCAACCAATCCGCCCCGTCCAACCAAATGAAGTGAACCGTTGCCACGAGAGACATAGAAATCTCCCTTCTCTACGAGATATCGCTTTGCATCATTTTCAGTCCAAGCACCAATTTTTCTTTCGTTCAAATCAATTCGGCCATTTTTCAGTGCTGTCAAGCGTAGCACAGGAAATCCTTCATCGGCACTTGGCACGGAGCGACCATTTGAAAGTGATTCAGTAAGAACCTGCTCCACCGTCGCCCATATCCACCCCACCGGCAACACGGGCAACCCGTCCACCGCCGGGCCGGATGGTTCGACGTACTTCTTGCGGGGATTTTCTACCAGCCACTTCTGCCGCCGCTCTTCCAGGATGCGCGCTAGTAGGCTGGACCCGTCCTCGTAATCTCGTCCTTCGACCTGGGCCAGTTCCGCTTCCGTGGAGACTAGCCACCCTTCGCAGGCAGCTTTCAACACCGACGCCCGGTAGCGCTGCAATTGGGCGGCAAGCCGTTCCAGCCCCGCCTTCGCTGCATCCAGCCGGGTGAATTGGGCTTCGATGGCCGCGACGATGCGCTGCTGTTCGGGTAGGGGTGCGAGGGGAAAGGGATAATCAGCCATCTGGTCGAAACTGATTCTCGGCCTATCGCCTTCTGTGACTTGTGATGTAAAAGAGACGAAATCCCAGGAATTGAGAAAATACTGAAGATACCGGCTCACCAAATGCGTAACATTACGAAAGACGATAAACTCCCCGGATGCAAGACCTTCAAAATCTGCGCAATAGACTTTGTTGAGGTAAGGACGCAGACGCCCATACAGGACATCGCCAGGCCAGAAATGTTCGGCGCTGCTTCTCATTTCTGAAGAGGGAATCGTACCAAGTAACTTCATCGTATGCGCTTCGATGTGGTTCATCCCAACAAACGGCAGGTGTGGATAATCTTGCGGATTTGTACGCTGGCGCGTTGGATCGGTGGCGTCGGCCAGCGTCGTCCACACCCACCCCGGTGGCAGGTCGTCCCCGTTGCTGTTCTGTTCCTTTGCCTGCGTCACGTGTTCATCCGACATTGGGTATCGCCCATTTACCTTCCGCGTGGATTTCCTACACCACAACCAGTGCGTCGTTTAGTTCAGCCAGCAGCCCGTCCAGTTCGTTTCCCAACGCCTTGCGCGCCCCGAAGAGACCACCCCGGACCAGAAAGGGGCCGCTCTGCAATTGGCGGGGGTCCACGGCCAGATTGACGCCAATATATTCGGCGATTTTGTCCAGCCACCAGCGCTGCTCGGCGCTGAAAGTGTGTCCCGCTGACTCCTGCCCGGCCAGCCAATCGGCATAGCGCCGGGCCACCGTCTCCGGGTAGGGTTCCAGGGGCGCTTCGTCGCTGTAGAGGGCGTGGCGCACCAGGGCCACCAGATCGGTCAACACCCGCTGGCTGCCCAACCCTCGCACCTGGTCCTGCTCCACCTGGGCATAGGCCCGCCACAACTGCTCGGTCGTCCAGCGGTGGGGCGGCTGTTGCAGACGCTCGGCCAACTCCTGCACCGCGGCAAAGGTGAGGGGCTGGCTGGCGTAGGGCCGCTCGTAGAAGATGCGCAGCGCGGTGATCTCGTCCCGATGCGTCCGGATGTATTCCTCAAAAGAGGTCACCACACCCATCGCGCCGGTGTCCGACGAAAGGGCAAACCCGGCCTCTTGCAGGGCGTCCAGATTGCTCTCGTCGTAAACGATCCACGTGCGTTCGTGGATGGCGAGAATGGCTTGGCGCAGGGGCACATTGGCGCGCAGGGGCAGCAGGGCCGCGCTCACTAGCCCTTGCCCCGCTGCTGCGATCTCCGCTGGGGTCGGCTCCCGGCTGATTCCCTGGCTGTCCAATACTGCCTGGGCCGCGCCTGCCTGCTGCTCATAGTCCAGCGCGTCCAGCAGGCCACGGGTCAACTCGGCCAGGGAGTTTCCATTGTTCAGCACCTCAATTTGGGCCTGATCCGCCTCGTCCATGCGCAGAGAGAGCCGGGCCAGACGTGCAGCCAGGGATGAGACCGTATCCTCGTCCTGCTGGCCGTAGATAATCTGCTCCACCAGTGCGGGGAAGGCGACGCCGGGGCGCTGTTCCAGGGGGCGGCTGCTGTCCATCAACTCCTGCTCCGCCAGCCCCACCGCGTCCACAATCACAAAGCGATCCTTCACCGGCGCGTCCTGGGTCACCTGCTGCAACTTGTCCAGGGAGATAATGCGCGTGCCCCGTCCCCGCATCTGCTCGAAATAGTTGAGCGACTTGACCAGACGCAGAAAGACGAGCATCTCAATCGCCTGCACATCCGTGCCCGTGGCGATCATATCCACCGTCACCGCGATGCGGGGAAAATAGCTGTTGCGAAAATCGGCCAGAATCTCTTCAGGTTTGCGGCTGGTCTTGTAGGTGATCTTCTGACAGAAGTCGTTGCCCTCGTCGAAGACCTCCCGTGTGATGCGCACAATCTCTTCGGCGTGGTTGTCGTCTTTGGCAAAGATCAGCGTCTTGGGCACAATGTGCAGCCTGCGCTCCGGGAAAAGCTCTACAAAAAGTCGTTCCCGCAGCGTGCGCATGACCAGCCGAATCTGGCTGGGGCTGATCACCGAACGGCCCAGTTGGGTCGGGGTGTAGGCAAAGTCCGCGTCCAGCAGCGCCTGCTCCTGTGCTCGGCTCTGGCGGTCGCGGCGGTTCACCCACGCGCCTTCGGGGATCAGCGCGCCGCTCTGGCCGATGCGGGTTTTGATGGCGTAGAGATAGCCGTTGACGTTGATGCCGTCCGCCACCGCGTCCTGATGGGAGTAGGCCATCACCAAATTCTCGCCGAAGAAAGCGATGGTCTGCTTGGAGGGAGTGGCGGTCAGACCGATGAGAAAGGCGTCAAAGTATTCCAGCACCTGACGCCAGACATTGTAGATGGAGCGGTGGCATTCGTCGATAACGATAAAGTCAAAGCTCTCGATGGGCAGGGTGGGCTGGTAGCTGACCAGCCGGGGCTGGCGGGGCAGGCTGCCCTTCTCGTCGGCTTCGTAGAGCGAGCCGTCGCTCTCGTCCTCCACATATTCTTCCCCGCGCAGGATGGAATAGAGGCGTTGAATCGTACTGATGCAAACTTTGCTCACCGGGTCGATGTGGCCCGCTTGCAGGTGTTGCACGTTGTAATCGTCGGTGAATTTGCGTCCCACGCCCGGCAGTTCAAACTGTTGGAATTCGTTGTAGGCCTGCTTGCCCAGATTGTTGCGGTCCACCAAAAAGAGCACCCGCCGCGCCCCCGCGTGACGAATCAGCCGGTAGACAAAGTTGACCGCGGTGAAGGTCTTGCCGCTGCCCGTCGCCATCTGAATCAGGGCGCGGGGTTTGTTCTGGGTGTGGGATGTCTCCAAATTGGTGATGGCCGTGGTCTGGGGTCGCCACAGACCGCCAATGTCCAGGGGCGGCATAACCCGCAGTCGTGCCCGCAGCGACATCTCTTCCTGCACCCATTCGGCCAAAGTCTCCGGGCGGTGAAAGGCAAAGGTCTGGCGGCTGCGCGGCGTCGGGTCCAGGGTGTTGGTGAAGAATGTCTCCACCCCTGTGCTTTCGTAGCAGAAGGGCAGGGGTGTGGCCGCCAGCCAGGGCTGCATAAAGGGTTGCAGACCCACGCTATAGCGGGCCGATTGGGGTTCCACACCACTGAGGGGTGTGCCCTCGGACTTGGCCTCCACTACCCCCAGGGCTTTGCCGTCCACAAAGAGCAGATAGTCGGCGAATCCAGTGCGCAGGAATGCCTCGCGCACGGCTACGCCTCTGGCAGCTAAGAAATTCATCTCTGATCGGTTCTGCACTGTCCAGCCCGCCGCGGCCAGCAGTGCATCGATCCCCACCCGCGCCCGTTCTTCTGGTGTCATTGGGGTTTACCCTTACCTTTCATGATTTTGCCATTCGGGACATCGTGCGTTGAAGTGGGTGTTGTGGTGGCTGGAGAGCGTTCACATAGGCATTCGATTTATTTTGGCGTAAGTTTAGCACAGGGCACTCACGCAGACAACTGGCTGCGTGCTATGTGAGTTTGCGATGATGAGGATTTGGGATGATGGACATAGGCGCAGCCCATCATCCCAAATTGCGCAATGCCTGCTCCAACACCAGCACGGCCTGCCAGTATTCATCCAGGCTGATGTGTTCGTTGGGTGTATGGTCCAGGCTGCTGTCGCCGGGGCCATAGGCCAGGATAGGGCAGCCCCAGGCAGGTCCGACCACATTCATATCGCTGGTGCCGGTCTTGACGACGAAGCCGGGCCGTTCGCCGCCCCGATCGCGGGCCTGCTCGCGGATGGCCGCCAGAAAGGCGCGCACAAGTGGGTTGTTGCGGTCGCCCCGCCAGGCCGGTTCGTGGGCGTAGATGCCCAGAGATAGATGGGTGAGCGGGCCGACAACTTCTACTCTTTTTACGCCGCCGTCCTCAATGGAGGCTGACGAGAAAGGCGCAAGCGGGGTGTCGGTAGCCGTGCGCTGATTCGCCCAGCCCGCCAGCCCAGCCAGAAAATCGTCTATGGGGAAGTCCACTGGGAGGCGGATGCCGATTTTGGCGGAGACCCGGTCGTGGAGATGCTCGTCGGTCCAGGTGCGCAGGTCGCGCAGGCTGGGGAGAAGCTGATCGAAGGCTTTGTCGAAGGGAGTGTTGAAGTCGACGGCATAGGCAGAGACCCAATTCCAGAGGTCCACGGCCACGGTTGCCACCCCTGCATCGGGACCGGCAGTGTGGGCCATAGGCTGGGACGCCTCTATCTCCACCAGCACCCGGCCTTTGTAGCCCAGCGTCACCCGCTGCCAACTGCTCGGCTCACCGATGATGCAGAAGTCGGGGATCGGTTCGCCCGCGCCGTTGAAGCGGTCGCTTATAAAGCGGTCGCGGATAAAACGTGCCCCTTTGCTGGTGGCATACTCCTCTTCCACCGCGCCCACTACCACCAGACGGATATCATTTTCCCTGGCCCATGTGTCGCCAATGCGGGCTACGGCTGCGGCGAAAGTCGCCAGTGGCCCTTTGGCGTCCACGCTGCCCCGGCCATAGAGAAGCCCGCCTGCGATGCGCACAGGAATATTTCCCGGAACGGTGTCGATGTGGCCGAGGAGGATGAGTGTGCGGGCCGCATCGGTTGCGCCCATTTCGCCCACTGCGTTGCCTGCGCCATCGACAAAAGTCCGGCTGTAGCCGCTGGCAGCCATCTGCTCCACCAGCCAGGCCGTGGCTCGGCTTTCTTGAAGACTGAGGGATGGGATGTCTACCAGGCCGTGCAGCAGGGCAATGGCCTCATTCTGACCGATCATCAATCCTCCAAGTCACCGAAGATGTCGCCCAGCCCTTCGGCCCATACGTCGTCCAGGGGCATAAAGGGTTTTTCAGTGAACTCTTTGGCGATCTCAGCCATATAAGCCCGCACGTTAAGTTGGGGTGTTTCGCGCATGAGGGTCTCGATCTGGTTTTCCATCGTGGAGACCAGTTCGTCGGCCTGTTCGCGCAGACGAGAGACATCCACACCGATACCCAGCATGTGGTTCATGCGTCGCATCAGGTCATACCAGGCCTTGAAGTCGTTTTCAATGCGCAGTCCCTGGGCTGTGTAGGAACTCTGTCCAAAGTCGTAGGCGGGCACAAAGCCGTGGAAGGCGAGTGCCTCCATCCCCCGCTGGCCGGCTTTGTGGACGAGAAATGTGCTGATGGTTGTGCCGCCCTCGTAGTTGGAGAAGCGCACTGCGTAGTTCTCCATCTCCGGCTGCATGTGGGCCAGGCTGTAGGAGCAGGAGACGCTGCGCTCTTTGTCAAAGGGCATAGAGCCATAGACCCCGCCCAGGGAAACGATGCGCCGCACATTAAGCTGTTCGGCCGCGTCCAGGACGGCGTCCATATAGGCGTCTTCGTTCATATGGGGTTCGTCCCCGGCAAAGATGAGCAGGCCCACGTTGCCCCGATCCGCGTAATAAAATTCGTTCTTGGGTGCGCTCATCGAACGCACCAATCCCTCGTCCAACTTCACCACCGGGCGCAGCAGGTGGTGGGTTCCGGGAATCTGAAAGAGATAGTAGCCGTCGCGCCCGATCTCGCCGATCTTGCGTGCTTCGGTCTGTTCCACGATGTAGTAGGGCAGGGCCGAGGAGATGGAACCCGCGTCGGCCCACTGTTCCCAGCCAGCAATCATGACCATTTCCTGGGCGTGGGGGCGTTCCCACAATTCTAAAGGTGCAGCCATAGGACTCGCTCCTGTCGTGTACGATGGGTTCAATATCCCAATTGTATCACGTCTGCCTGACTTGGTCGAACAACCCGCTCTCCCGGCGACCATTCCAAATTTGACAGAAATAGAACGCGGATGACGCTGATTGGACAGATCAAAGCGGATAAAAGCCAAAACCTGCGCCGTAAAATCCGCAAAAATCCGCTCCATCCGCGTGATCCGCGTTCTATATTTGGAACTGCTGCTGTCCCGGCGACCACTGCTTGGGTTGATTTGCTACTTTGCCCGTTTTTACGTTAAACTTTGTCCTATGTGGCTTTCAACACTTGGCGCAAATCCAGTTATCCAGCCGTCTCCTTTGAAGGTGCAATGGGGGCGAAATTTAGGCTTTGTCTACGTCTTTCTGCTGGCGGTTGTTTTTCCCTTCATCTGCTGGGGCCAGAGTGGACAAGCTGGGCATCCCCATCCCCGGTCACATTTTGTCTTTGCTGATCCACCAGAATTTCATGGCTTTGTCGAAAAGGCCCACGCCGTGGCTGGCACTCTTGGCCATCCACGGACCGCCGAGGTCGGCGATATCCCATTGGAGGATGTCGCTGGTCAGTCGCTGCCGGCCACTATTGTTCTCTTTTCGCTGCTGCTTGTCTTGGCCTTCTGCTTGTGGCTGCTTTTTAGATCTGTCAACCAGGCGCATCTCTTTTTGCTCCCGCTGGGGAGCCCGCAAATTACGCCTGCACGCCATTTCCCTCCCCCGCGAACCCACTAGCCTCACCTTCCCAACGGTCTCAATCGACCTGAAACCAGACTACGAAAGACCCATTATGAAACAGCATTGGTTTGACGCGCATGGCAAGCGTATGCCTGCCCGCCCTCTGCTTTTTCTATCCTTGCTACTACTCCTCGCTGCTTGCGCGAGGGTGCCCAGCCCGAAAGCACTCACAGGTGATGCCCTGCGGATCGAGAATCCTATTGGCCGCCCCGCGACAGTGGGACAAAACAGCGCAGCTTACTTTACAATCGTCAACCCGACGGGGACGGACGATCGACTGCTCTCGGCAACCAGCCAGGTGGCGATGGTGACCGAAGTGCATGAAACACAAAACGACAACGGTGTGATGCGAATGATCCATCAGGCCCATGGCGTAGCTGTCCCGGCCCGGTCCAGCGTGGACTTTGTGCCGGGCGGCAAGCACGTAATGCTGATGGACCTGCGCCAGGCACTGGCTGCGGGTCAGAGTTTTACCCTCACCCTTTCTTTTGCAAACGCGGGTACAATGGCAGTGACAATACCCGTGATGAATCAATGACACAACAGCAGGTGGACTTTTCCGAAAAGTCCACCTGCTGTAAGAACCAGGAGAATCCCATAATGAAACGAACGATTGTTGTAGTGATCGGCCTGTTTATCCTGCTGGCATTGGCGCTGTCGCCAAGCCAGCCTGCGCTTTTGGCTGCCCGATCTGCCCAAAGCGCGACACCCACCCCCGCTGCCGAAGCGGAACCAACCGCAGCACCTGCGGTCGAAGGCGCAGCCGATGCGGCTGAACCGACGATGGCCGAATTCTTGGCCCGACTGGAAAGCCTGGAAGCGACTGTGGCTGAACTTCAGAAAGCGGCCCGCGTCACCAGCAATGCCCAAATCAATGACATAAACACGGCCATTTATCTCTTGGACAGCGCTGGATTGCACGGAATCGATGTACGGCTGAACGAGGAAAAGACAATTCAGCCCGGCGATGCCGGTCTGGTGGGGCGGGTCGCTCGCCTCCTTACCACAGTAGATTGGCCGGCAAGCCTGGCTGTGGATGCCGCCGATCTGCGCAGCACTCTGGGCGCGCTGGCTGGGGCTATGAACGAAGACAACCTGGAAGCCGCCGCACCCCTGGCAACCCAGGCCCACGAGGAACAGCACGACTTCTCCCACCACGCCGAGGAGTGGCTGGCAGAAGCAGTAGTGGTGGAAACGGCTGACGCCGCGGAGGGGGCCAATGGGATCAACACGGCCATCTATCTCTTGGACAGCGCCGGCCTGCATGAAGTCGATGTACGGCTGAACGAGGAAAAGACAATTCAGCCCGGTGATAGCGGGCAGGTAGACCACGTGGCCCGTCTTTTGACAACCGTGGCCTGGCCGGAAGAACTGGCGGAGGAAGCTGCCCTCCTCCAAGAGACCCTGACCGCTCTCTCTGCGGCTCTGGAAGAAGATGATTTAGAGGCCGCCGCGCCCCTGGCAACCCAAGCCCACGAAGAACAACACGACTTCTCCCACAACGCCCAGGCGTGGCTGGCTGAGACGGGTGAGGCGGCGGATCAGGCCAACCGGGTGAACACGGCCATCTATCTGTTGGACGGGGTTGATCTGCACGATCTGGCCGAACGGTTGGTCGATGAAAAGGCAATTCAACCCGGCGACGGTGGACAGGTCGCCCGTCTTGCCCGTCTCCTCGCAACTGTGGATTGGCCGGATGCGCTGGACGAGGATGCCGGCGCGCTTCACGAGACCCTTTCCGCTTTGGCCGCTGCGCTGATCGGTAACGATCTGGCGGCTGCCACCCCCCTGGCTGACCAGGCCCACGAGGAGCAACACGACTTCTCCCACACAGCCCAGGAGTGGCTGGCGGCAGGGCAGGCAGAGGCTGAGCAACACGAGTAGGATATCCCCACGTTTGCATAGTTCGGCTTCTTGGGGAAGCCGAACTATGCAAATTACTGAACGATTTCCCTTTCAACCTGAGGCAAATTATGCGACGGATCACCGTTTTTCTACTGGTCGGGTTGTTGACCCTTCTGGTCACGTTGCCCTTGACCGCCAAAATTCTCGCCCACGCTGACTATGCCCGTTCCGAGCCAGCCGCGGACGCAATGCTGGCAACACCACCCACCCAGGTCAAAGTCTGGTTCACCCAGGAACTCTTCCGCCGGGAGGGGGAGAACTGGCTGCGGGTGACTGGCCCGGATGGGACCCGGGTCGATTTGGATGATACTGCTGTGGATGACAACGACCGCACATTGCTTGTGGTAAACCTGACGGACGCTCAGGCTGACGGCGCCTATCGGGTGGAATGGCGCGCCCTTTCTGCCGACGACGGCCACCCGAAAGAGGGCGAATTTGGCTTTGTGGTGGGAGCGGAGAGCGCGCCTGTAGCGACTGCCCCCGCAGAAGCTACTGTGACGCCTCCTTCGGCTGCGGCAGCGCCGGCTTCCTCCCCATCTGGTGGGCTGCCCTGTCTGGGCGCCGCTCCCCTGGCGATGCTGGCCCTGGGTACGGTTCTGGTACGCAAACGCCGAGGCAACTGAGCGATGCCTATTCCCCTCCGCCCTCTACGGTTGTCCGCTCGGTTGCGCTGGCTCGTTCTCTTCGCCGCCCTTTTGTGGCTGGCCGGAGGAACCCAGCGCCCGGCGTTGGCCCACGCCTTGCTGGTGCGCTCCGAACCGGCTGCCAATGCCGAGTTGACCAGCCTACCGCCTTCGGTGGAAATCTGGTTTAGCGAACCACTGGAAAGCGAATTCAGCCATATCCGGCTGCTCGATTTTCTGGGAGAGGAGGTGGTAGCCGCCGATTCGTCCACCGTGGACGTCAACGACCCCAACCACATGAGCCTGCGCCTCCCCGACCTGCCACCGGGCCTCTATACCGTCGTCTGGACCACCCTTTCCTCGGTGGACGGCCACGAGTGGGTTGGCTCCTTCCCCATCACCCTGCTCAACCCGGACGGCAGCCGTCCTGCTATCGGAAGTGTGGTGGCGGTGGCTGGCGAGACAGGCGAAATCCCTTCGCCGCTCAAAGGCATCGCTCGTTGGTTCTCCCTTCTGGGCGCGATTCTGCTGGCGGGCACTCTGCTCTTTCGGGAAGCGGTGGCCCGGCCTGTGCTGCTTTCCCAAAGTATGCCTGGTGTGGCCGCTGCTCTGGCCCGCTCCTGGCGATTGTTAGGAATCGTCGGCATAGCTGGGGTATTGCTGGGCGGTTGGCTGCAAATCGGTATACAGGTGGCGGCCCTGGGCGCGCTGGATCGCATCTTCGATCTGCTCGTTTCCACCCAGCCAGGCCGATTGGTTCTGCTACGTCAAGCACTTCTGGTGGCCTACGTCACCTTTCTTATGACACCAGAAACGCCCGCCGAGGTGAATGCGCGGCGCCCAGCAGGTGCATTGGTCTGGGTGGCCGTCGAGTATCTGATTGGCCTGGTGATGCTGCTCACCTTTTCCCTGGCCAGCCACGCCGCGGCTGTGCCAGGCCGGGGCTGGGCTGTGACAGGCGATTTTGTCCATCTGTTGGCCGCGGCTGTCTGGATGGGCGGATTGGTCCATCTGGCCCTGCTTTTCTGGCTGGGCCGGGGTAGCGGCGAAGACGAATTGACCGGGCTGGGCCGGATCGTGCGCAGGTTCTCTCTGCTGGCCGCGGGCGCAGTTTTTGTGTTGACAGTCACCGGCCTTTTCAGCAGCGTTGTCCAGCTGCCCACACTGACCGACCTGTGGACGACCACCTATGGC
>CAMDQF010000225.1 GCA_945905745.1 Litorilinea aerophila | reverse complement strand
GCTTCTTTCGGGAATTTCGCACTAAGTCGGATGAAATCGGTGCTTTCCCTAACGAAAACAGTTGCCTGACCCTTTTCTTCCTCGTCCTGCAGCGGGAACACGCTAAACACCACCGGCTGCCCGTGGCGAATACTTCGTGACACTAACCATTCTGAGTATACCCCAGGGCTGAATCCTGACTTGACACACATTGCAAACTCGTGTATCCTACGCCCATACAACTCAAAAGACAGATGCGCGTCTGAGAACTCTTCAACACACCACTCCATCGACCTCTGCGCATCTTGCTCGCCTCTTTTTTTTCCAAGGAATGAACCGTGCAAACTGCCGTTCCGCGTCTTTCGCCCCGAATCCAGGAGAACGAACTGCGAGCCTATGCTCTGCTCATCTGGCGCTGGCTCTGGTTGATCCTGCTCTGCACAGTAGTCGCCGGCATCACTGCCTTTTTGACCAGCCGTCTCTCTACCCCCATCTACCAGGCCACGGCTACCCTGCTCATCAACGAAGCCCGCTCTCCCTCGGCCGCCAGCTACACCGACATCCTGACCAGCGAGCGGGTGGCCAGCACCTATTCTCAGATGATGACCCAGCGCCCCATCCTGGCCCAGGTGGCTGATGATCTGGGATTGCCCCCGGACATCTGGGAGACCGACATCACCGCCATCCAGGTCACCTCCGTGCGCGACACCCAACTGGTGCGGGTCAGCGCAGAAGGAACGGACCCCAATCTGGTCATGACCGTAGCCAATACCCTGCCCGCCATCTTCATCGACAAGATGCAGGAGATCCAGACTGCCCGCTACGCCGTCTCCAAACAGAATCTGCAAGAACAACTAGCCTTCCTGGAAACGCAGATCGCCGACGGCAAAACCCAGATCGATGCCATGGGACCGCCCCAGTCGGGAGCCGACAACCTGACCCTCTCCCGGCTGGAGGAAGCCCAGACCCAATACCAGAGCAGCTATAGCGGGCTGTTGCAGAACTACGAGACCCTGCGTCTGGCCGAGGCCCAATCCGTGGACAGTATCTCCGTGGTCGAGCCAGCCGTTCTGCCTGAAAACCACATCCGCCCCCGCACCCTGAACAACACCCTGCTGGCCGCCATCGCCGGTGCGATGTTGGCCCTGGGCGTGATCTTCCTCATCGAATATCTGGACGACCGGGTGCGCTCGCCGGACGAGCTGAGTGCCATTCTGGGTGCCCCCTGGCTGGGTGTCATCGCCGCCATGCCGGATGTGGACGAGAAGACCTTCGATAGTCGGCGGCTGATTACCCAACAGCAGCCCCGTCACCCCATCTCGGAATCCTTCCGCACCCTGCGCACCAATCTGCAATTTTCCAGTGTGGACACAGGGCTGCGGTCCTTGTTGCTCACCAGCGCCAGCCCCGGCGAGGGCAAGACGACGATGGCCGCCAACCTGGCTGTGGTCATGGCCCAGGCTGGCCGCCAGGTGGTGCTGGTGGACGCAGACCTGCGCCACCCCGTGCAGCACAAGGTTTTCGAGGTGCGTCGCAGCCCAGGGCTGGCCGACGCCCTGCTCGGCGAGGAAATGACGCCCCTGGCCTATCTCCAGCCCGGTCCCCTGCCCAATCTGCGCATCCTGACCTGCGGTCACGAGGTGCCCAACCCGGCCGAACTGCTCGGCTCCCGTCGTATGCAGGAGTTGATCCAGCGTTTGCAGGAGGAGGTGGACCTGATCATCATTGATTCGCCGCCCGTGCTGGCTGTGACCGATGCCCAGGTGCTGGGACGGCTGGCCCAGGGCGTCCTGCTGGTGGTGGATGCCAACACCACCTCCCGCAATGAGGTGATCCGGGCCGCGGAGGCCATGCGCCAGGTCAACATCCCCCTGCTGGGCGCGGTGGTCAACCGTCTCTCGACCTCTTCCCGGGGCTACTATTACTACTATCATTCCTATTACCAAAAATCCTACTACGGGGACGGTGGCCAGGGGGAGGGCGGGCCAGACCAGAACGGTGCGTCGCCACCCAAGAGCCGGGGTGGCCTGCGCGCCCGCCGCTCTTCGGTTGCTACACCCGATTGAGCCAGGCGCTTCCTCCCTATGCCCTCCATTCTTGTGGTCTGCACCGCCAACCAGTGTCGCTCACCCATGGCCGCGGCTCTCCTGCGCCGTCGGCTGGCCGACAGCCCCCATCGGGAGGGTTGGCGGGTAACTTCTGCGGGCACGTGGGTGCAGCCCCAGGCCCCGGCTGCATCCTTGATGCAACGGGTGGCCCAGGAGTGGGGGATTGACCTGCGCGGTCATCAGGCCCAGGAAGTAGGTGAGCCTTTGCTGGCCGACCAGGACCTGGTTGTGGTGATGGAGCGGGGGCAGAAAGAGGCCCTGGCTATCGAGTTTCCGTGGGTGGCTCCACGCCTCTATCTGTTGAGCGAACTGGCTGGCCCGGCCTACGATGTGGCCGACCCGATTGACCAGGCGTTTGACGACTATCGGGCCACGGCCCAGGAACTGGACGATCTGATCGGGCGGGGGCTGACACGCATCATCGACCTGGCCACACACAGGCCTGACCTGAAAATAGGACGCTGATGCCGCTGAAAAAGATGATTGACGCTGATAATATCTGCGCAGATCAATTGTTTCTGCGAAATCTGCGTCCGCTTTTCATTGCTGATTGTGCCCAATTCAGGCATGGACACTGACCTGAAAATAGGACGCGGATGACGCTGAAAAAGATGATTGCCGCTGCGGTGTCCTGAGCCTGTCGAAGGGATAGAATCTGCGCGAATCTGTGGTTTCTGCGTAAATCTGCGTCCCTGTTTTCATTCGCCTCATTTTGGATGTTGATTTTCTATGCCTTTTCTTTCCGGTCTCCAAGGCCGCCTGCTAATCGCCTTCACCCTTATCCTCTTCTGTGTGGCCGTGGGCTTTGCAGTCGTCCTCGGCAGCGGCGGCAGCCAGCGCCCCACTGCGGCTGGCTTTGGCGATCTGGCCGCCACCGTGGAGGCCCGGCGCACAGCCACGGCCCCCACCGCCACGGCCACGTCCGCGCCCACCCTCCAACCCACTGCCCCATCCGCCCGACTGACTGTCGGTGTGGACAGCACCCAGGCCATCCCCCTGCTCACCATCGGCAACCAGGGCGACAGCGTTCTGGATTGGCGGCTGTGGGGCATCTATCATTCGCCCTTGGGCAGCGCCAAACCCCTGCAAGTGGCGGTGCTGGGGGCTGACGCCTTCGACACCTTTTCGATTCTGGAAGCAGACCCAGAACTGGCACGGGATTTTCGCTTTGTCAACGAGGGAGACGACTGGGAACCAGCGCGTATCCAGGCCTACGATCTGCTGGTGGTGAGCGAACCCCAGGGACGGCTGAGCAGGGATGAAGTAATGGCCCTGGCCGATTTTCAGGCCTCTGGCCGTGGCGTCATCATGGGAATCGGACCGTTTGACGATTTACCGGAACCCGTGTATAATCTTGTCCGTAGGCTATTTGGCGCAGACAGTTTGGCTCCCCAGGCATTTGTGCCTGGCGCTCTCAATTCCGCCCATGCGCTTGGACAGGGGGTGGCACTGGCCCCCCAGGCTGCTTCTGCCCGCAGCCTGCATCTGACCAGCGCCGAATGGGTGGTACAGGGGCGCAATGGAGCCACCTTTGTGGCGGCCCAGGAGGCCGAGGGACGTACTGTTCTCTTTGGAGGCACTCTGGCCGCATGGATGACCAGCAATTCGCCCTTGGTGCGAGAGGCGCTGCATTGGGCCGGCAACGGTTGGCTCTTTATTCGCCCCCTCGTCGGCCAGGTTCCGCCCCGATCCAGTCAGGTAATTACGGCTCTGCTCGATACATCCGGCTTTTTTGCGGGGAGCCATACGGTGGATGTGGTGGTGGAGAGCAACGACCCGGCCACACCCCGGCTGCGGGTGCCTATGCATCTGACGGCGAGTGGTGAGCCACGTTTGGACGTGGGTGGGGTGGCGGTGGCATTTTCCCCGGTCTATGTGGGCTACGACAGTGTGCGTAGCCTGCGCATCCACAATCCGGGGGTGGCAGAGCTGGAAGTGGCCTTGACCGTGGATGATACCGCCTTGCGGGTGCAGCCCCAGCGTTTTGTGGTCGGCCCTCGGGCCAGCCAGGCGGTGACAGTGACTTTCCGCCCAGGCTTCTCCCAGACCCTGGCCTCCACCATCCGGATCGCCACCAATGATCCCATCAGTCCCACCTGGCAGGTGGCAGTGACGGGACAGGGGATTGCACCACCCCTGATTGCGCTCTTGCCCGTGGACCAGGGCCAGGTTTTGACCCGGACCTTTACCACCACCAATGCCCAGATTGAAGTGGGCGCACCCCAGGTCGAGTGGCCGACGTCAGCGCCGACATTGACCCCGACTGCAACCATCAGCCCGACAACATCCAGTCCAGCCACAGCCACACCCAATCCTCCAGGAGGTCCCACGGCCCGGCTCACACCAGCGGGCAATCGTACACCCACCATTCAAGCAGCACCTGCGACGACCGTCGCGCCAACAAACATAGCAACTGCAACACCAACTGCACAACCCTCAGTCGTAGCGACACACTCCAACACACCCTCATCGACAGCTACGCCTGGTCCGCCGTCTGACCCTACTCCTGCCGCCACGGGAACCCCCACGGGAACCCCCACGGCCGCAGCGTTGCTGCTTCTTGCCCGCAGCCGTGGGGAGAATGGGATACCTGAGGTTCCCATTCTGGCCTTGCCAGACGGGAATGCGGCAGTACTCGCATCGCTTGCGCCAGGCGCCATCTTTTTGGCCTCTGCCCGCACCCAGGCCACAGACTGGCTGTACGGACATACAACAGGTATGACGCTTACAGGCTGGATCGCCGTCCAGCAACTGATCTTAATTGGCGATCCGCAACGCTTACCCATCCAGACACCGTAATTTTGTAGACCACACGATGCAGTAGGTGCGGTTTCTAACCGCACAATACGGGCGTATCCGCCAATGTGCGGTTAGTTGGATATTAAAAATTTGATCGGGCAACAGCGTAGGTGCGGCTTGTAGCCGCACATTGCTGGACATCCCTTGCTTGTGCGGTTAGAAACCGCACCTACGCTTATCGGGTTATTTTCTTAATCCACAAGAAACCGCACCTGCGGCTAAGAAACAACCATTCGTCTCGTTGTAGCGCGTGCGCTCCGACCCGAAGATCATAGGTATCTTCTCAATATCCAGGAGGACCTGTCAGGTGCGCCAAGGGACTTTTTTGCCTGGCAAACTTCACAACTGGCGCACCTGACAGGTCTCGTGTTGACCACCGATTATTGAAAAGATACGATCACAGGATGAAAAGCCATGGAATCTTTTGAACACCCCTGGTATGCCGTCCATACCCGCCCCCACAAAGAGGTGCTGGTGGCCGCGCTCTTGGAAGATCGGCTGGACGCAACTGTCTTTCTGCCCGAAGTGCTGCAAAAGGCACGTTCGGCCATGGGCCTGCGCATGGGCCTGCGCCCCCTCTTCCCCACCTATCTCTTTGTCCAGGTGGACCTGAACGAACACCCGCCCAGTGCTGTGCGCAGCCTGCCTGGGGTGTTGCGGCTGTTGGGCAGCGGCAACACCCCCCTGGCTGTACCCACCCCGGTGATCGAGGCTCTGGGCGTGGAGTGCCAACGGCTCAATGCGGCCGGCGGTCCCTTTGCCACGGACCTGGCCCCGGGGGAGCGGGTGCGTCTGACCAGCGGTCCCCTGGCCGGGCTGGAAGCGGTATTTGTGGAGCCGCTGGCCCCGGGGGATCGGGCCGCCGTGCTCCTCCAATTCCTCAACCGGGAGACCCAGGTGACTGTGGATTTGGCCGAGTTGGAGCGGGTCTCTGGACGTCCCCCCCGCCAGCGCAGCAGCCGGGGCCAGGGCCGGCCCATCCGGCGTAGAAATTCCTGACGGCGGACGATGGACGGCGGACGATGGACGGCAGACGGCAGACGGCAGACGGCGGACCGCCCCTCGCCCCTCGCCCTCTTCCATCAACTGCTGGTCACAGCGTCGGGGTGCATCTGCCAACCGACCACACCGGCCGGTTGGGCAGCTATAGGGTTGAGCGATAGGCCGCGGGGCGTGCTCTCGCCAACCCCCGTCGCCGTCACCGTCTGGAAGCGCACCCCGTAGCTGCGCATGACCTGGCGCTGGTAGACCGGCGGCATCTCGCGCAGAGCATAGCGCAGGTCTTCCACAATGCGCCGGGCCAGCCCATCGGCCTGGCTGCGCAGCAGGGAACGGTTGCGCAGGGCTGCCGAGAGGGCCGCCTTGGCCCCGGTCAGACGTAGGAACGCGGTCTGGGTCTGGCTCCGTTGCGCCCCCAGGGCCTCGGCGTCGGCCAGGGGCGCAAAGCCCGCGGCCACTGCCTGGCCCAGCCCCTGTTGCACCCGCTCGGCCATCTGCAGCCACTCGCCCCGACTGGTGGGTTTGATCAGGCGGCCGGTCTGGGGCAACTGGACAAAGGTGAGTAGGGCCGGGCCATCGTCCCCATAGCGCACCCGGCTGCGGGCATCGGCCCAGATGCGCAGCAGATGGTCGCGCAGGCTGTCGAGAGCCGTGGTCAGCGCCTGGCCGGCCAGGGTGACTTCGGCCTGTGCCCCGGTCACCTCCTGGTTGGCCGTGGCGAAGGCGTTGAGCAGGCCGGGCAGCCCGGCCAGGGTCTCCTCGGCCAGATAGGCTTTGCCCGTGTTCTGGTCGGCGCTGGCGGTGACCAGGGTCATCTCCAACAGGTCCAGACGGTCGGCATCGTTGGTAGGTCGTGCATAGCTTGCCATGAGAAGTTTCTCCTTTCAATGGCGGTTCGGGAAGAAAAAAGAATGTCAACAAATAATTTGCAAAAGACTGTCTGTTGTAAGCCGTAGCATACATTTCTGGACGGGCCATGCCAATAGTACCATGGTCACAATTTGTCTGTGATTTAACCTGAATTTGCGCTTGATCCTGGCATCTTTTGCCCCCAAGGCCGCCGTTTGTGGATTATGCAATCGATCGCCTAATGGCCGTAGGTGCGCTTTCTAACCGCACGTTGCGGGAGATTGCCTCATTGTGCGGTTAGAAACCGCACCTACGATTTCTGAATTATTCTCTGAATCTCCCATTGGTGGCCCCGCGCCGGGAGAAATGGGCAATCGACGCCCCGGTGCAAGGGGGTCTATCCCGGCAAAAGTAGCCTCTACCGTACGGTTGTGGGTGAAGAAACCGGGTAGTAGGCTATCCACCCGGTCGCGCAGGGTCCAATTAACTGGGAAGTGGGGCATACACAGCCACGCGGACAGCCCATTTTCCGGGAAGAACTGCCGCCCCATGGATGGGACACAGATGAAAAGCAGACGAGGCAAAAGAATATGGGCCAACGGGAATTCATAAATAAAAGAAAAAATTCGTGTCAATTCGTGCAATACGTGGCAAACCAAGCTTCCCGCCACGAATGACACGAATTCACACGAAAACAGCAAAAGAAAAATTCGTGTCAATTCGTGCAATTCGTGGCAAAGAAAAATTCATTGCATGACAGAGATAGTATACAAAGAACTCTCCTATCGGCTCGTCGGCGCGGCCATGGAAGTCCACCGCATTCTTGGCCCAGGCTATCTGGAGATCGTCTACCAGCGAGCTTTGGCCCAGGAACTTACCCTGCGTGGGATACCTTTTGAACAGTCCAAAAGACTACCTGTGACCTACAAGGGCGTGCCCGTCGGCAACTACAAAGCCGACATGGTGATCGAGGAGAAGATTATTGTAGAGCTTAAAGGTGTATCTACCCTCCACCCCAGGCACCATGCCCAGGCCCTCAACTACTTGGCCGCCACTGGTTTCCGGTTGGCCATCCTGCTCAACTTCGGTGCCGACTCGCTCCAAAATATACGGGTGCTGCGGTAAAAATAGAGCCACGAATTGCACGAATTTACACGAAAACAGCAACAGCAAAAGCCAAAGAATAATTCGTTGAAATTTGTGCAATTCGTGGCAAACCAAACTTCCCGCTACAAATGACACGAATCCACACGAAAACAGCAACAGCAAAAATAATTCGTGTCAATTCGTGCAATTCGTGGCAGAAAAGAAATTCATGGCAAAAAGGAAAAACCCATGACACCCAACTGGCCTGACCCCAACCAATTCTGGCGCAACAAGCGTGTCACCGTCACCGGCCCTTCACTTCGACCAGGTTCAGTACAGGCGACAGGGTTTCGACCCTTCGACAAGATCAGGACAGCGCAGGCTCAACCTACCAGCTCAGGATAAACGGTGCAGGCTTCCTCGGCTCCTTCGTCGCAGAGACTCTGCGTGCCCGCGGCGCCACGGAAATCTGTGTCCCCCGCAAGCAAGACTACGACCTCGTCCACCGCGAAGCCGTGCTGGAGCTCCTCCACGACGCCCGGTCGGACCTGATCATCCACCTGGCCGCCAGCGGGGGGGATTGGGGCCAACCTGGCCCACCAGGCCGAGTATTTCTACGAGAACCTGACACATGGCTGAATTGACCAGTCCCCACGACAAGTTCTTCAAAGAGGCACTGACCCAGCCCGAGGCGGCGCGCATTTTCCTGCGTGATTATTTGCCGGCAGAGGTGGCGGCGCAACTCGATCTCGCCCGCCTGCAACTGGTGAAGGACTCGTTCGTGGATGAGTCACTACAGGAGCAGTTCTCGGACCTGCTCTACGAAGTGGGGCTGCGGGATGGTGGCAACGCCTATGTCTGTCTCCTCTTCGAGCACAAAAGCTACGTGGACCCGCTGGTGGCGCTGCAGGTGTTGCGCTATATGGTGCGGGTCTGGGACTACGGGCTGCGCCAGCGCGCGCGGTTGTGGCCGGTGATACCGGTGGTGGTCTATCATGGGGTAGCGCGCTGGACGGTAGCAACGAACTTTCAGCCATTGTTTGATCTGCCGGAAGCGTTGCGTCCCTACGTGCCAGACTTTTACTACCATTTGGGCGATCTGTCTGCGTACAGCGACGAGGAACTCAAACGCACGGCGGAGTTGGGCGTCGGGCTATTGGTGCTGAAGCACATCTTTCGCCCCGAACTGCGCGCACGGCTGCCGGAGGTGATGGCGCTATGGTATACTATTCGGGACCAAACGGATGCGCTGGGTTACTTGGAGGCGATCCTGCGCTATGTGACGTCTGCCGCCGAGGGGATCAGCGCTGAGGATATACGCATAGCGCTTGAGCAAGTTGCGCCACAAGGAGGTGCATTGATGTCTACGATAGCACAACAATGGATACAGTTTGGTGAACAACGGGGTGAACAGCGGGGTGAACAGCGAGGTGAACAGCGGGGTGAACAGCGGGGTCTGCGGCAGGGGCTGCTCGATGGAATCAGCCTGGCGCTGGAGTTGCGATTTGGGTTGGATGGCCTGGGTCTGCTGCCGGAGATCGCCAAGATCGAAGATGTCGATGTGCTCAAGATTGTGCATGAGGGCCTGCGTCGGGCGGAAACACCTGAGGAACTGCGCCGCCTCTATCAGCGATTTGACACGAATTAACACCAGGACTTCCCGCTACAAATGACACGAATTCACACGAAAACAGCAAAAGAAAAAATTCGTGCAATTCGTGACCGAGAAAGAAATTCATGGCAAAGAGGAAAAATCAGAGAAGTCGGACACAGATTTTCAGGATGACCACAGATGAAAAGCAGAAAAGAAAAAATCTGTGTGTATCCTTCTAATCTGTGTCCCTTATCGCTTTCTGTGTCCTAAATTTCTGAAAGACAACCCATGTCCCATCCCTGGCCGGACCCCAACCAATTCTGGCGCAACAAGCGTGTCACCGTGATCGGCCCTTCACTTCGACAAGCTCAGTACAAGCGACAGGGCTTCGACCCTTCAACAGGCTCAGGACGACGCAGGCTCAACCTACCAGATCATGACAGCGCAGGGGTTTCGACAAGGTTTTGACAAGCTCAACCCAAGTCAACCTACCAACTCAGGACGCCGCTTCACCGTCCCATCCCTGGAATACAAGCGGATCGCCAACTGAATTTCGTGCAATTTGCGCAAGAGGGGTCTGTCAATGCCTACAAAAGTGAAGGTCTTGGATCTAACATCCGCTGAAGAAAACGGTCAATCGGTAGCGATGGTCTATTTTGAAGAGATGAACGGAACAGTTCACATCTATCGAGACGGGACGGTCGTACTTTCCTCACCAACAGGCACAACCGTTACCTCGTTGCGACGATCAGATGATCCCGTTTGGCGGCGTACGCAGTTTTTGGGCATGTTGGCCCGACTGGGTGCGACCGACCGCGACCTGGCCGCAGCCAACCAGATGATCTCCCACCGCGAAGCCGCATTGCAGCAAAAAGGGTTTTCCGCAGCGGTTGAAGAAACAGCGAAAAAATCGGCGGACCAGCTTCGATCCTGGTGTCAACGACATGGCCGCGATCCTGAAGCAATGGATGAGGCAGGCCTTGAACAACTTCTTGAACAAGCACTTACCCAGGTCCGAGCATCATGATCAAAGCGGTCAACGACACGAACGTCTGGGTGTCGGGAATCGTGTGGAACAGAGGAGCCGGGTATCTAATCCGCCGCCACTGGGAAGCAGGGGACTTTCAGCACTACGTCTCCAGCGAGATTCTGTACGAACTCATACGAGTTCTGCCGTGAGGTATTTCACTCTCCGGATGATCTGCTCTATGATTGGTATTGGTTGCTGCTGGTTGGCTCGGTCTACGTTGTGCCAACCACGCGGGTGGATGCCGTGAGAGATGATCCGGATGACAACAAGTTTCTGGCCTGTGCAATAGACGGTGGAGCAGGTTTTGTCGTCTCCGAAGATAAAGACTTGCTCCGCATCGGTAGCTACGAGTCCGTCCAGATCGTTCGCAAGCAGGCGTTTCTCTTGCTGTTGGAAAGCGCAACAGATGAGTGAGGAAATCTGACTTGAAAATAGGACGCTGATGCCGCTGAAAAAGATGATTGCCGCGGATAAAATCTGCGCAGATCAGTTTTGGACTTTTGACAATTAGGCTAACATAAGCCAGACCTATAATTGACAAATTAGAGGAACTGAGCCAGAAGTAGTGTATGGACATCACTCTACACACTACCAAGCTGACGCAGTTCCGGGACACAGTGTATCAGAACTTTACCAATCG
>CAMDQF010000224.1 GCA_945905745.1 Litorilinea aerophila | reverse complement strand
GAAATCCGGGTGGGCCAGATGCTCCGCCAGGGGCAGAATCGACTGGGCTGTCGCGCCCCGTCCGTGCAGCAGAATCATCGCAGCGCTGGCTTCGTTAAGTGGCCTGCCCGCCATTAGTACTTCAGCGTGCGTATTGCGTATTGCGTATTCCGTAGGCATTTCGCAATCCCTTTCCTCATTCACATACGGATTCGGCTAAAGTTGTTTCTTCACCGCCGAATAAATACACCAAGTTTTCTGAGCAACGCCGACCTACGCAATACGAAATACGCAATACGTCCCTATCCCCGCACCATCTCAAACAGATCCGTCACCCGACAATAACCCGATCCGGCCAGACGCCCAATCGGCTGCATGGCCGCCAGATTCACGTAACGGCCGTCGTAGATGGCGTCGTCGATGTGGATCATCTGCACCGCGCCGAAGATGACCGCATGGTCGCCCACTTCCACAATCTGCGTCAATTTGCACTCGAAGCTGACCGGTGCTTCCAGCACCCGGGGCGCGGCCACCGTCTGGCAGGGGGAGGGCGTCAATCCCGCGATGTCAAACTCCGACACGCCGTGGGGAAAGGTGGTGGCGGTGATGTTCATAGCCTCCGCAGTGGCCTGATTGGTCAGGTTGACCACAAATTCGCCGCTATCTTCCGCATTGCGCCAGGTATCCTTTTTGCTGCCGTCGGGCTTGTGGCTGCAACTGAAGAGCAGCGTAAGAGGGTCCGAACTGGCAACGGTAAAAAAGGAGAACGGAGCCAGATTAGGCACACCGTCCGCGCCAATTGTGCTTACCCAGGCGATGGGCCGGGGCAGGATTGTACCCGTGGCGATTTTGTAGCGCTCCTTGGCTGGGATGTCGAAGGGGGAGAGGCGCATTACTTTCCCTTTCCCAGCCGCCGCAATAGCCCACCCAATTCCACCTGCTCCTCTGGGCTGAGCACTGAGAAGACATCCACCACGCCAGCTACGTGGGAGGGCAAAATTGACTTAATCATCTCCCGCCCTGCATCGGTCAGATGGATGTAAATGACCCGGCGGTCCTGGAGGCAGCGTTGCCGCTCTACCAGCCCCTGTTTGGCCAGATTATCCACAACCGTCGTCAGATTGCCCGTGCTTTTGAGCAGCTTTTGGGCCAAGTCGCTCTGGTTGAGCACACCCAAATGGTAGAGCGCCTCCAGCACGCCGAACTGGCTGACCGTCAGCCCGTACTCGCGCAGATGGTTGTTGATCTGGTCGCTCACGGAATCGGCGGCGCGTACCAGTTTGATGAAACTGTCCAGGGCGAGACATTCCGTCGAAGAACCGTCGAAGTGGGTGGGCATAGGTCAGGGATCGGGATTGGGTATTGGTGACTGGGAAAGAACGATATTTTGATATTGAATTATTTGGAGTATAGGGGATTGGACAGGATGTGTCAAGTCTCCGGCACTTTACACTTCACGCCCCACAACGACAAAACGATAAGCTGATCCTGCGCTGGCAGAAAATGTGCCGGGGAGCTGGCCTTCTTGCAGAACGCCTACCGCCGCATAAAACGCCGCTCCAACTCCTCCGTCGTCAATAGTACAAAGGCTGGCCGTCCGTGGGGACAGGTGGCGGGCGACCAGGCCGCTTCCAGACCGTTGAGCAACTCCGCCATCTGTGGCTGGGAGAGAATGTCCCCCGCTTTGATGGCGCTGGTACAGGCGGCTTTCATCGCCAGCTTCTCCCGCACAGATTCCGGGTCCAGTGCCCGACAGCCGGGCAGTTCACCCAGCAGCCCGTCGATCAGACTGTGGGGGTGGCTGCCAGCCAGGGCAGCGGGCAGAGTGCGCAGCAGAAAAGCGTTGCCGCCAAAGGAATCCAACTCCAGCCCCAAATCCACCAATGTGGGCAGAAAGGGTGTCAACAGTTCGGCCTCCCGCTGGGTCAGTTCAATGCGGATGGGTGGGGAAAGGGGATGGGTTTCGCCACCCGCCATCAGCCGCTCGTAGAGGACCAACTCGTGGGCCGCGTGCTGATCCACCACCAGCAGCCCCTCCCGGCCCTGGGCCACAATGTAGGCATTCTGCAACTGGCCCAGTGGTTGCGGCCCGCCGGTGATGTAAGCCGGTCCGCCCTCCCGCAGGCTCAGCGGCGCAAAGGGCTGGTCGGCAAAGGGCCAGCTATAGCCGGAAGCCAGGGATTCGTTGACCGGATAGGGGACCAGGGCTTCCTCCACCGCCCGGCTGACCGCGCCGTAGATGGAGCGCTCCTGGCTCAGGCGTACCTCCTCCTTGCGCGGGTGTACATTCACATCCACCAGGTGGGGGTCCAGCCAGATGTGGATGACCCCCAGGGGGCGACGGCTGACGGGCAGACGGCCCGCGTAGGGACGTTCCAGCATCACCGCCAGCAGACCGGAGCGCACAGGCCGCCCGTTGATAAAGAAGTGTTGGCCCTGGCGATCCGGGCCACCGATGGTCGGCGCGCTGATGAAACCCTCGATGCGCAGGTCAGCCGCCGCCCAGCGCACGGGCAGCATCTCCCCCGCGCTCTCCCGGCCCAATGCCGCGGCCAGCCGCTCCAGGGGCGGTGACGGCGGCGCAGCAAAGCTCTCCCGTCCATTCACCAGCAGCCGAAAGGCTACATCGGGATAGGCCAGCGCATAGCGCACCACCACCTGGCGCACCAGTTGCCCCTCCCGCATAGGCGATTTGAGAAATTTGCGCCGGGCCGGGGTGTTGTAGAAAAGGTCGCGCACGGTGACGCTCGTCCCTGCCGGGCTGGCCGCCGCTGTGACCGTCCGGCTGCCGTCCAAGCAGAGCAGGTGGCTGCCCTCCAGCTCGTCCCGGCGACGGCTGAGAATCTCCAGCCGGGCCACTGACGCAATTGCAGCCAGCGCCTCGCCCCGGAAGCCGAGGGTGCGGATGGCGTCCAGATCGCTCAGTTGCCCGATT
Source organism: Litorilinea aerophila (assembly GCA_945905745.1). Taxonomy (GTDB): domain Bacteria; phylum Chloroflexota; class Anaerolineae; order Caldilineales; family Caldilineaceae; genus JACQGT01. The sequence continues at coordinate 8,303 of CAMDQF010000224.1, read as the reverse complement.
TTGCTGGTGGCGAAGCGCTGGACAGCCAGAGGCAGTTCCTCCCGCCCTATGCCGTGACCGTCGTCTGCCACTCGAATCAGCGAAAGGCCGCCGTCCCGGATTTCCACACTGACCGCGCCCGCGCCGGCGTCCAGGCTGTTCTCCACCAATTCCTTGACCAGCGAAGCTGGCCGCTCCACCACCTCTCCGGCGGCGATGCGTTCGGCGATGTGGGGGGGAAGGATTTGGATCACTTGGATTGGTCTCCACTCTGCCCGGACAGATTGAGATGTTCCGCAAACTCCCGCGGGGTCACAATCTGAACCGTCTGGTATCGTACCAGACTCAAGAGGTCTTTGTCACCCGTGACCAAAAATCGGGCTTCGCCGCTGATGGCCGCGTCCAGGAAAGGGTCATCTTTGGGATCGCGACAGACGCCGACAACTTTGCCCTGGGCCGCCACCGGAATCCCATACGTGCGAATAAAGCGGAGCCACTCGGCAGCCAGTCCGGGAGGGGCGGCAAACTGGACCGATTTTTTCTGCAATTGGGCTTCGAGTTCGGCCAGGATTTCGCGGGTGACGACGACGCTGAAGAGGTCGTCGCGCCAGGCGGACAGCAGGTATGCGGGCAAACCACGGCGGAAGAAGATGCCGCTGATCCAGACATTTGTGTCGATGATGGCCCGGAGCGGGGTCGCAAACGCTGGTTTTGCCATTTCAATCTCAGGCCGAAGCCAGAAGCTCTTCAATACGCTCGTCGCTCAGGCTATCCGGATCTTCGCCCTGGGCCTGCAAAAAGCGGTCAAAGGCGCCCTGTGAACGTTCGCTCAGACTGTCGAACCAGGCGCGCCGCATCAATTGACTCAAATACGCTACATCCACCAGAGCCACCCGGGGTTTCCCCCCTTTGGTTAAGACCCAAACGTCTTCGTCAACGGTGGCTTCTACCAGTTCACTCAAACGACTGCGGGCTTCGGTAATCGAAATGATGTGGTCAACGTTCACTTTGAGCATTCTTCCTCCCTCGGCCAAAAAATGAAATTCAGGCGCACTAGTTTTTCTGTGCGGTCCATTGTACATCATACTGTACAAAAAATAGAAACCCCTATTCGTCTTGCCGCAGCCGCTGTTGCCATTCGTTGACCAGCAGCAGGGCACGCATGGGCGTCAGATTTGCCACGTCCAGCCGGAAAAGCTCGCGTAGGACAGCCCAGGCCAATTCGTCGTCAGCGCCAGCCAGCATTTCGCCCCCCGTCCGGTAGAGCGGGCGCACTTCGGCCAGAGCCAGGGGTGGCTCGGTCTGGGTTGGCGCTGCCTGGGTTGGCGCTGCCTGGGTTGGCGCCGCCTGGGTTGGCGCCGCCTGTGGCGCAGAGTGGCGTTTTCTCTCCCCCTCCAACCGGGACATCACCGCCCGCGCCCGCTCGATGACCTGTTCCGGCAAACCGGCCAGCCGGGCCACCTGCACACCGTAGCTGCGATCCGCGCCCCCCTCCACCAGCCGGTGCAGAAAGACGACCTCCTGGCCCTGCTCGCGCACGGCCAGGCTGGCGTTGGAAGCTCCCGGCAACTGATCGGCCAGGGCAGTCAGTTCGTGAAAGTGGGTGGCGAAGAGGCTGCGGCAGCCGATGCCGTCGTGTAGTTCGTCCCCCACGGCCCAGGCCAGGGCCATGCCGTCGTAGGTGGAGGTGCCCCGGCCCACCTCATCCAGCACCACCAGACTGCGGGCGGTGGCGTGGCGTAAAATGTACGCGGTCTCGTCCATCTCCACCAGAAAAGTCGAGCGCCCCTGGGTAATGTCGTCGCTGGCCCCGGCCCGCACAAAAATCCGATCCACCAGCCCGATGTGGGCCGACCGGGCCGACACGAAACTGCCCATCTGGGCCATCAGCACCGTCAGCACCACCTGGCGGGTCAGCACACTCTTGCCGCTCATATTGGGTCCGGTCAAAATCAGCATCCGCCGCCCAGCACCGTCCAGGGCGATGTCGTTGGGCACGTAGCGTTTGCCTTCGGTCAACAGTTGCTCCACCACCGGATGACGCCCCTCCTCAATGCGGATTGTATTGCTCTCGTCCACGATCGGGCGGCAGTAGTTTTGCTGGAGCGCACTCTCGGCCAGAGCTGCCAGCACATCCAATTCGGCCAGCAGCCGGGCCGCGGCCAACAACCGTTGACTGTGGGCGGCCACCTGCTGGCGCAGCTCCACAAAAAGCTCGTACTCCAACTCGTTGGCCCGATCCTCCGCGGCCAAAATCTGGCTCTCCCGGCTGCGCAGGGCCGGGGTGACAAAGCGCTCGGCGTGGGTGATGGTGGCCCGCCGCTCGTATTCGGCAGGCACGAGGCCGCTTTTACTGCGGGGAACCTCCACAAAGAAGCCGAAAATCTGGTTGTAGCGCACCCGCAGGCTGGCGATGCCCGTGCGTTCCCGCTCTTCGGTCTCGTAGGCGGTCAGCCAGTCCCGCCCATCTGCCGCCGCGCCGCGCAGGTTGCCCAGTTCGCTGTGATAGCCGGGGCGAATCAGCCCTCCCTCTTTGAGCAGAATCGGCGGATCATCCACCAACGCCGAACTGATCAGCCCGGCCACATCCTGCAGCGGGTCCAACTCGGCGTTGAGCGCGGCCAGTCGGGGCGATTGGGCATCCTTCAGCAGCCCTTTGATGCGGGGAATGCGGCTGAGGGTGCGGCGCAGACCGGCCAAATCCCGAGCGTTGGCTGTGCCAAAACCCACCCGCCCCACACTGCGCTCCATATCGTGTACGCCGTCCAGGAGTTTGCGCAGGTCGCTGCGGAGGAAAACGGGGATTGGGGATTGGGGATTGGCGACTGGGGACAGGCGACCGGTTACTGATAACTGTTCACTGGTTACTGCTGACTGTTCACTGTTTACCGTCCGCTGCCCCGCCAACTCCTGCACCGCGTCCAGCCGCTCCACAATCGGGGCCAACTCCAGCAGGGGCTGCTGAATCCAGCGGCGCAGAAGGCGGGCACCCATCGCCGTGACTGTGCGGTCGAGGACGGCGAGCAGGCTGCCCTGCACCCGTCCATCGCGCAGGGTGGCGGTCAGTTCCAGATTGCGCCGGGTCACCGGGTCCAGACCGACGCAGGCTTCGGCCCGGTAGGTGGTCAGCCCGGTCAGGTGGGCCAGGTCCGAGAGCTGGTTTTCCTGGAGATAGGCCAGAATTGCGCCAGCCGCAGCCGTGGCCTGGGGTAGACCCGCGCAGCCGTAGGCGTCCAGAGAGGCGGCGGCGAAGTGGGTCAGCAGCCGCTGGCTGGCGTCTGCCGGGTCAAAGCGGGCGGGGTCCAGGGGGGAGAGCCGGGCCGGACGCACATCGTCCAAGCCGGCCAGCCAGCCTTCGTCGCTGACAAAGGGCGTGGGCAGCAGCAGTTCCGTGGGGCGCAGGACATTCATCTCTTCCAGCAGTTGGCTCCAGCCGGCGGCCCCGCTGAACTGGGCCGTGACAAACTCGCCGGTGGAGAGGTCCACCGCGGCCAGTCCCCAGACGTTCTCAGAAGGCGCCAGCGCAGCCAGGAAGTTCTGGCTCTTCTCGGCCAGGAGCGCCTCTTCCACCACCGTGCCTGGCGTGATGACCCGCACGATCTCCCGGGCGATCAGCCCCCGGCTCTTGCCCGGGGCCTCCATCTGGTCGGCCACGGCCACCTTGTGGCCCTTTTCCAGCAGTTTGGAGACGTAGACCGACAACTGGCGGTAGGGGACGCCACACATGGCCATTTTGACGCTTTTGGAGAAGCGCCGTCCGGTCAGCACCAGTCCCAACTGCTTGGAAATCAGCCGGGCGTCCTCGTCGAACATCTCGTAGAAGTCGCCCAGGCGAAAGAGCAGAATGGCATCGGGGAAGCGCTTCTTCAGTTGGCGGTACTGCTGTAGCATCGGTGTGGCGTCGGCCATCGCGGGTTCTCCTCGTCTGGGGTTGAGAGGGATTATAGACGAGGAGAGGGGAAGGGGCAAAGGAAAGAGATGGAACGCGGACGACGCGGATTGGGCGGATCGGCGCGGATTTGGCGTAGGTTGGGTGAATGGCGCGCCGTCAAGACGACGAACGGCCCTCACCACCCCCTCACCACCCCCTACCCATTGACGGGAAGGTCGGCTGATCAGGGACGCCCCCTCCTCTCCCAGAGATGGCGGTGGTTCGTCGGTGGCGTTGGCTGCGCTGGGAGAGGAGGGGGAAGGGCACAATTGATGCGCCTCGTCATCGACCCGGCCACACTGAAACCCGCTCGTTCGCCATCGACCAACTCCCCTCTCCCGGCCCGACCAATACCCCCGCCCCGCCAACACCCCGGCAGGGAGAGGGGGCGCCGAAGGCGTTGGGGTGAGGGCTACACTCACTCCCCAATCCCATAGCGCGCTCTCTCCTCCGGCGTGAAAACCGGCGGATATCGCTGCACCCGCGCCAATGCCGCCGCCAGCAGCGCATCCGGCATCAACCAGACCTTTGCCGTCTGGTCGGAACTGGCGGTGACGATGCGCGCGCCATCGGGGCTGAAGGCGGCGGACCAGACCTCTGCGGTGTGACCGGAGAGAGTGAGGAGTTCTGTGCCGGTAGTCGCATTCCAGACTTTGGCGGTATTGTCCCAACTGGCGGTGACAATGCGGTTGCCATCGGGGCTGAAGGCGGCGGAGTTGACGAACAAGGTATGACCGGAGAGAGTGAGGAGTTCGTCGCCGCTACGGGCATTCCAGACTTTGGCGGTATCGTCGTAACTGGCGGTGACGATGCGCTCCCCATCGGGGCTGAAGGCGGCGGAACTGACCCAACCGGAGTGACCGGAGAGGGTGAGGAGTTCTGTGCCGCTTTGGGCATTCCAGACTTTGGCGATATTGTCGGAACTGGCGGTGACGATGCGCTGTCCATCGGGGCTGAAGGCGGCTGAGTTGATCTTAGCGGTGTGACCGGAGAAAGTGAGGAGTTGTGTGCCGCTCTGGGCATTCCAGACTTTGGCGATATTGTCGGAACTGGCGGTGACGATGCGCTGTCCATAGGGGCTGAAGGCGGCTGAGTTGACCGAATCTGTGTGACCGGAGAGGGTGAGGAGTTCTGTGCCGCTCTGGGCATTCCAGACTTTGGCGGTCTTGTCCCAACTGGCGGTGACAATGCGGTTGCCATCGGGGCTGAAGGCGGCGGAGTTGACGAACAAGGTATGACCGGAGAGGGTGAGGAGTTGTGCGCCACTCTGGGCATTCCAGACTTTGGCCGTGCTGTCGTAACTGGCGGTGACGATGCGCTGGTCATCGGGGCTGAAGGCGGTGGAACTGACCCAACCGGAGTGACCGGAGAGGGTGAGGGGTTCTGTGCCGCTCTGGGCATTCCAGACTTTGGCGGTCTGGTCGGCACTGGCGGTGACGATGCGCTGGCCATCGGGGCTGAAGGCGGCGGATCTGACCGCATTTGTGTGACCGGAGAGGGTGAGGAGTTCTGCACCGCTCTGGGCATTCCAGACTTTGGCGGTCTTGTCGTAACTGGCGGTGACGATATGCTCCCCATCGGGACTGAAGGCGGCGGATGTGACCTCTGCAGAGTGACCGGAGAGGGTGAGAAGTGCGCTGCCCGTCTGCGCGTCCCAGACCTTTGCCGTACGGTCGTTACTGGCGGTGACGATGCGCGCTCCATCGGGGCTGAAGGCGGCGGAACTGACCTGTGCGGTGTGACCGGAGAGGGTGAGGAGTTCTGTGCCGCTCTGGGCATTCCAGACTTTGGCGGTAATGTCCCAACTGGCGGTGACGATTAGCTCACCATCGAGGCTGAAGGCGGCGGAGTTGACCAATGAAGTGTGACCGGAGAGGGTGAGGAGTTCTGTGCCACTACGGGCATTCCAGACTTTGGCGGTCTTGTCGTAACTGGCGGTGACGATTAGCTCACCATCGAGGCTGAAGGCGGCGGACCTGACATCTTCGGTGTGGGAGAGGGTGAGGAGTTGTGTGCCACTCTGGGCATTCCAGACTTTGGCGGTATTGTCGTCACTGGCGGTGACGATGCGCTCACCATCGAAGCTGAAGGCGGCGGACCTGACATCTTCGGTGTGACCGGAGAGGGTGAGGAGTTGTGTGCCGCTTTGGGCATTCCAGACTTTGGCGGTGTTGTCGTCATTGGCGGTGACGATGCGCTCACCATCCGGGCTGAAGGCGGCGGACCAGACCTCTGCGGTGTGGCGGCTGCGCGGCAGATTCATTAACCAGGGAGAGGCTTCGCGCACGCTTTTGTTGAGGGCATACATCGCGGCGTCTGTCACATAGCCCTCACCGCGCCAGGTGGTCAGCACCGATTGGCGGGCCAGAAGCAAGGCCAAAGCTCTGGAACCATTGGCGTCCAAATCCAGTTCAGCCAGGGCTTGTCCCGCCAGTTCACCGGCTTTGGCCCGTTCTGCCGCGGCTTCGGCCAGTTTGCGCTGTTCGTCGGCGATCTCTTTTTGGCGGCTGGCCTGATCGGCCGCGGCTTCCGCAGTGCTGCGGGCAACAGCGGCCTCGGCTGCGGCGGCTTCGGCGGTGACGCGCTGGGTGTCGGCGTCCGCGGCTGCTGTGACGGCAATCTCCCGTTGCTCGTCGGCGATCTCTTTTTGGCGGCTGGCCTCATTGGCAGCGGCTTCAGCAGTGCTGCGGGCAACGGCGGCCCCAGACGCAGCCGCTTCGGCTGTGGTGCGCTGGGTGTCCGCGTCTGCAGCTGCTGTGACGGCAATCTCCCGTTGTTTGCCAGCCACTGCCCTTTCTATGGCGATGACCAGGTTCGCCCGCTGCTGCGCGGTCGCCCGCTGGTTTGCGCTCCACCCAAAGACGGCCAGGGCCGCCACAATCGCCAGAACTGTGACGCTGATGCCCGCCGTTTGCAAACGGCGGTTGCGCCGCGCCCGGCGAGCTGCCGCCTCCTCCGCTACCCGGCTGGCCTGTACAAAGGCTGCTTCCAGAGCGGTGCGGTCGCTGTAGCCTGCGGCCTCGGCCAGTTGCGCCCCCCGCCAGAGCAGACTCTCGTCCCGCCCCCGCTCCTGCCAGCGTTCGGCCGCGTCGGTCAGCCGCCGCCGCTGGCGCAAATTCTCCCGTTCGTCGTCCAGCCACTCTACCAGCGTGGGCCAGTTGCGCACCAGGGCTTCGTGGGCCACCTCCACCTGGCGGTCGGCGGCCACATCTCCTTCGCTCTGTTTGAGCAGCCGGGCCGCCAGCAGCCGTTCCAGCACCCGCGCCACCCGGCCTGGGTCTTCGCCCGTCGCCAGCAGTTCGGCCACAGCCACCCGGCCGCTGGTCACCTCCAGCCCCGCACCGGGCCGCACCAGACGCAGCAGAATGCGCCGCGCCGTCACCTGCTCCTCCGGGATCAGCCCGTTGTAGAGGCGGTCCGCGGCCCGGGCCAGGGCTGTGCGTCCACCGCCTACCCGCTGGTAGACATCCCAGGTGATGCGGTTGCGCCGCCGCTCGTCCCACAGGGCGCGCAGGGTAAATTGGAGCAGGGGCAGCGCAGCCGGTTCGCCCAGCACTTCGGAGATGAGCGCCTCCACAATCCCCTCCTGGAAGCGCAGCCCCACCGCTTCCGCCGGCTCCACAATGGCCCGGCGCAGCTCCTCGGCGCTCAGGGGTGTGGCCTGCACCCGCCCGCGGTCAAAGGCCGTCTGCAGGGCTGGGATGCGGCTGACCCAACTCTCGTAGTCGCTGCGCATAGTCATAATCACCCGATGCGGCGTTCCCGGGCTGGCGGCCAACCCCAGCAGATTCGCCACAAAAGTCGCCCGCTCCGCCTCGTCCGTACACAGCGTAAATGTCTCCTCGAACTGGTCCACCACCAGCACCGCAGGGCGAGGGGAGGACGCAGATGAACGCAGATTTGGATTGAACAGCGCTGATTCTTCTGGATCAACCGGTCTCCCAACGGCTGTCAGCAGACTGGTTAGCGTCCCCGTGTCTCCCCGCATCTCTCCGATCAATCCATCAAATCCTTCTTTTTCTGCGTTTATCTGCGTCCCCATCTCTTCTGTGATCAGACGGGCCAGGTTGGCCAGGGGATGGGAACCGGGCACCATCCGGGGCAGGATGCGCCAGTTCTCGCTGCCCGCCAGCGCGCCTTTTGCCAGGGCCGGGATCAGCCCGGCCAGCACCGCCGAGGATTTGCCGCTGCCCGACGGCCCCACCACGGCCAGCAGGCGTGTCTCGGCCAGCTTTTCCGCCATCTGCGCCACCAGCCGCTCGCGGCCAAAGAAGAATTGGGGATCGTGGAAGGCGTCCAGCCCCACGTAGGGCGCGGGTTCGTCGGGCAGTTCCGGGGCCAATTCCGGGTCAAACTCGTGGAGGGTGGCGTCTGTCTCCGGTTGTCCGGCCTG
>CAMDQF010000223.1 GCA_945905745.1 Litorilinea aerophila | reverse complement strand
CCCATGCCACCTACTTCGAGAATAACAAGCGCCGCATGAACTATATGCAAAATCGGGAAGACGGCCTTCTCATCGGCTCCGGTGCCGTCGAATCCGAAGCCAAACAGTTCAAAGCTCGCTTTTGTGGCCCTGGTATGCGCTGGAGTCGTACAGGCATCAATCGCCAGCTTCCTATTCGGGCCGCCGTCATGCAGAACTCTTTTGATTCCGACTGGAAGTCCGTTTACTCCCCGTCCTAAAACTGAAATGCACCCAAAACGGCGGGGTGTATTTCAGTTTTAGGGCGGAGCACACCGCCCGGCCCTAAAGAGGCCGGGCTAACGCGCAACGCCCCCTCAAGGGGGCTTGAATCGTCGAAAATCGTCCGATGACCAGCCGAATTTATCCGGCGCTGCTCCATAGCTCCGGGTCTTTAGCCCGGTGCGGTCGTCACAACCGTCGGTTTTCCCTAAAAGTGAAATGCACCCTATTTTATCTCTTCACCCCCTCACCCCAACATCTCCCCCACCCGCCGCCGCTCGATCTTCCCGGATGCTGTCTGGGGCAGCTCCACCACAAAACGCACCTGCCGGGGTACTTTGTAGCCCGCCAGCCGCGCCCGGCAGAAGGCGAGCAGTTCGCCTTCCTCCACCACCCCGCCAGGACGCAACTGTACCGCCGCCGCCACCCGCTGCCCCCATTCCGCATCGGCCACGCCGACAACGCACGCCTCCGCCACCGCCGGGTGACTGCGCAGTACCGTCTCCACCTCCGCCGGATAGACGTTCTCCCCGCCGCTCACAATCAGATCGTTGCGCCGCTGCACGAGGAAGAGATCGCCCTCCTCGTCCACATAGCCGAGATCGCCCGTATGCAGCCAGCCGTCGCGGACTGTGCGGGCGGTGGCGTCCGGGTTGCGGTAATAGCCCGCCATCACCTGTGGCCCCCGCACCAGCACTTCACCGATTTCGCCTGGCGGCAGACTCCCTCCCTGACGGTCAGGTGCTGAGTTGTTCACAATGCGCACTTCCGTAAAGAGCAGCGGCTTGCCCACGCTGCCCGGTTTGCGGCGGGCATCCGCGGGCAGCGCCGTCGCCACCTGCGACGACGCTTCGGTCAGCCCGTAAGTGGGCGCGACCGGCGCGCCCGCGTCCCAAGCAGCGGCCAGCAGTTCCGCTGTGGCTGCCGCGCCGCCCAAAAGGATCAACCGCAGGGAGGCAGGCCAACGGTCTTTGCGGCTCTGCAACAGCCGGTGTAGCATTGTGGGGACGAGGGAAGTGAGAGTTGCGCTATCCGCGTCCAGACTGGCGTTGAAAGCGTCTACGTCGAAGCGTTCGTGCAGTACAATCGCCGTGCCGTAGAGACAGGAGCGGAAAACCACCGCCAGCCCGCCCACGTGATAAAGAGGCAGGCAACTCAGCCAGCGGTCGTTGACGTCAATTCCAATGCGGTAGGCGGAAGCATTGGCGCTTTGCAGGTGATTGTTAAAGGTCAGTACTGCTCCCTTCGGTTGGCCCGTCGTGCCGGAGGTGAAGATGATGGACTGAGCGGAGGAAGGGAGGAAGGGAGGACGGGATGACAGGGTGACTGGGTGACTGGGTGACTGGGTGAGTTCGGAAGGTGTGACAGCCGTCCATCGTCCGCCGTCTGCCGTCTGTCGTCCGTCGTCCGCCACAAGAAGCACCGGCTTCGTCAACTCAATCTGCACCACCAACTCCGCACTGGTCAGCCGGGTGTTGAGGGGGACGAGGACGCCGCCCACCCGCGCCACCGCGTGAATCAGGGCGACGTATTCGATGCTGCTCGGCAGGCGCGCCGCCACCCGATCCCCCGGCTGCACGCCGCTGGCGATCAGCCCCGCGGCCAAGCCATCCGCCAGCCGGTCCAGTTCAGTGTAGCTGACAGAGCGCCCGTCGCAGAGGACGGCCAGTTTATCGGGGGTGGCGCGGCTGCGCGCGCGTAGCCAATCGGGCATAGGGGATCGGGGACTGGGGACTGGGGACTGGGAATCGTCCGATCCCCAGTCCCCAATCCCTACGCCCTCCACGGATACTGCTTGAAGTCCGGTGCGCGCTGCTCGACGAAGGCATTGCGCCCTTCCTTGCCCTCGTCGGTCATATAAAAGAGCATTGTGGCGTCGCCGGCCAGCACCTGCAACCCGGTCTGACCGTCCAGGTCCGCATTGAAACCGGCTTTGAGGAAGCGGATGGCAAGCGGGCTTTTGCTCAGAATCTCCTGCGCCCACTGCACCCCCTCCTCTTCCAGCGCCTCCACCGTCGGCAGCACCCGGTTGACCAGCCCCATTTCCAGGGCTTCCGCCGCGGAATATTGACGGCAGAGATACCAGATTTCCCTTGCCTTCTTCTGGCCCACAATCGACGCCAGATAGCTCGCCCCATAGCCCCCGTCAAAGCTGCCCACAATCGGCCCGGTTTGGCCGAAGACTGCATTTTCCGAGGCCAGGCTCAGGTCGCAGATGACGTGCAGGACGTGACCGCCGCCGATGGCGTAGCCGTTGACCAGCGCGATGACCGGCTTGGGCATTGTGCGGATGATGCGCTGGAGTTCCAGCACATTCAGCCGGGCCACCCCGTCGTCGCCCACATAGCCCGCGTGGCCGCGAATCTTCTGGTCGCCGCCAGCGCAGAAGGCGTGAACCCCGTCTTTGGGCGACGGCCCGTTGCCTGTCAGCAGCACAACGCCGATGGACTGGTCGGCCCAGGCGTCTTTGAAGGCGGCTGTCATCTCGTCAATCGTGCGCGGGCGAAAAGCATTGCGCACTTCGGGCCGGTTGAAGGCGATGCGGGCCATCCCGTCGGCCTTGTGATAGGTAATGTCGCTGTAGTCGGCAACCGTTTGCCAGGCGACGCCGGATGTGTGAAATTGCATTGTGAACTCCTTGACTGATTGTTTTTTGAGATGCGTGAAACGTAAGATCGCTCGGCGTCATCTCACGTTTCACGTTTCACGTTTCCGCGGGATTGTTGAACTGTGATTTCATACCGAACAGCTTTTCCCACCGCTCTCCGCTTCTCCTCATCCCGCGCCCCGTCCGTACGCACTTCAATGACAGTCGGCGTCTGGCTGCCAATCGAAGCGGCTAGCGCGCTTTGCAGAGCCGTTCGGCTATCTGCCTGCGCGTAGTCAAGCCCGTACATCCGAATCACTGGGGCAAAGTCCAGCCCGTGGGGGGTGAGGAAGAGACGGGTGAAGGCCGGTTCCTGACCGGCGATGGGCAGACGGCGAAAGATACTGCCCCCGTCGTTATTGAGCAGGACAATCGTCACATTTGTCAGATTTTGCTGCTTCACCGCCAGCAGACCGTTCAGGTCGTGATAGAACGAAATGTCCCCGATGAGCAGAACCGTCGGTCGGCTGCGGTCGGCCGCGGCCACCCCCAGAGCGCTGGATGTCACCCCGTCGATACCTGATGCTCCCCGATTGCCGTAGACCTGCAAGCGCTTTGTGGACGGGGCCGCGAACTGGTCCACGTGGCGGATGGGCAGGCTGTTGCCCAGAAAGAGATTGCAGCCCTCTGGCAATGCCTCCACCAGCGCCGCCACCGCTGCCACATCGAACCATTCTTTGTGTAGTGACGCAGATGCCGCCTGCCAGAATTTTTGCTCGGTCGCCAACAACTGCCGGGTCCATCCACCTTCACCCTGCGCAAGCCGCTCCGCCAGCGCTCGGCAGGTCAGTGCCTCGTCGGCCTGCAAGTAGTGGCTCACCTGGTGGCTGTCGTCCGACCAGACCCCATCGGCGCGGATGTGAAGTTGGGGAGTAGAGATTGGGGATTGGAGATCGGGGACTGGGGACTGGGCGACGATCCCCGATCCCCGATCCCCAATCCCCGATCCCCAATCCCCGATCTCCAACCAACCATTCAGCCATTTGCTCGTCGGCATGGCGCCGAAACGGATCACCACTTCCGGCTGACCCCAGCCCGGATCACCGTTGAGAAGGGTCTCGTAGCAGCCGATGATGGGCGTGTCTGCCATGTGGGGACCAAAACGCAGGCCGGAGAGAGGGTCGGCAAAGATCGGGTAGCCGCTGCGCCGGGCCAGGCCAGCCACCGCGTCGGGAAAGTCTCCGCCGGGGCAGCGGGGGCCGCAGACGATCACGCCCCGTTCGTGCGCGTTCAGCACTTCTGCCAATTCATCGATCTGTTGCGTCGAGGGCTGGATTGTCCCGCGCTGAATTCGTGTAGCCACAAATGGGCCGAAGTCGGGATGATAGGGTCCATCTGGTTCCAGCGGCTTGCGGAAAGGCACGTTCAGATGGACCGGCCCTTTTACAATCCCATCGGCCACGGCCAGGGCACGGGCCGCAGTGGCCCGCAGATTGCGCAGGGCCACCGCGGGGGGATCCGCTTCGGGCAGCCCCACATCCACCGCCCACAGCACGTGATCCCCGTACATCTTCACCTGGTCAATTGTCTGGTTGGCCCCGCTGTGGCGCAACTCTGGCGGGCGGTCAGCGGTCAACACCAGCAGAGGGACGTTCGACATCTGGGCTTCTACTACCGCGGGGTGAAACTCCACCGCAGCCGTGCCGGAGGTGCAGACCAGCGCTACCGGGCGTTGCGTCGCCAGCGCCAACCCCAGTGCGTAGAAACTGGCGCAGCGTTCGTCCAAATGCAGATGAACCGTCACCTCCGGGTGGGCGTCGCAGGCCAGGGTCAGCGGCGTGGAGCGGGAACCCGGCGCGATGCAGACATCCCGCAGCCCCGCGCAGGCCAGGGCGTGGACGAGGGTTTCGGCGTAGAGGAGGGAGGGATTGCTCTGGATTTGTGTGTTCACCGCAGCACTCCGTGGGCAAGGACAATCGGGACGGCAGACCGCAGATAGCTGACCGCAACTCGCCCCTCGCAATTCGCAATTCTCACTGCAACACCCCCAGCATCGGCTTAAACTTCCACCTCGTCTCCTCCCACTCCTTCGCCGGGATGGAGCCGGGCACAATCCCGCCGCCAGCGTAGAGCCAGGCCCGCTTCTCCTGGATGACGGCAGAGCGGATGGCGACCGCAAAGGTTCCGTCCAGCCCGGCGTCGATCCAGCCGACGGGTGCGGCGTACCAGCCCCGTAGGGTCGGCTCGTGGGTCCGGATAAAGTCCAGGGCCAGTTCCCGGGGGCTGCCGCCCAGTGCAGGGGTGGGATGGAGCAGCTCCACCAGGGGCAGCACGCCCTGGGGATCGGCCAGCAGACCTGTCACCGACGTGTGCAGGTGGTGGATATTGCTGAGCGTCATCAGTTCTGGTTCGTCGGCGATGGCGAGTTGGCGGGTGACCGGTTGCAGCCGCCGCCGTAGGGTATCTACCACCAGCCCGTGCTCATGGCGGTCTTTAGCCGAGGCCAGCAAAGCTGCGCCGTTGGCCGCGTCTTCCTCCGGCGTAGCCCCCCGGGGCGCGGAACCGGCCAGCCCCATCGTTTCCAGTCGGTCACCCTGCACGCTCACCAGCAGTTCGGGCGGCGCACCCAAAAAAGCGTGCTGGGGGCGGGGTTCAAAGAGAAAGATGTAGCAGCCCGGATAGCGGGCCTCCAACTGGGCCAGGGCTGCGTCTGTGTGAATGGGGTGGCCGCTGCGTATCTGACAGATGCGGGAAAGGACCACTTTCTGCAGGGGTGTCGTCTGAAAGGCCCGGCGCGCCGTCTCGATCATCTCCTCCCACGCGGCATAGGAGAGGGGATAGTCGATCTCCGGCGTCAGACCTGCCAGGTTTTCCGAAGCTCGGTAGGTCTGGTTGCCCAATAGCGTCAACCGATCCGCCAGCGCTTCTTCCAGCCCTGCCCGCGCTTCGTCCACACTCTCCCCGTCGGGGATCAGTATGTTGAGTGTGAGCCAGCTCTCCGGTCCAGCGCTGGCAAGTTGGTAGTGGGGCAGGATAAAGTGGGCCGGGTGAAATGCGCTCCACGTCACATCCGGGATGAAATCGTCACTGAAGGCAAAGCCGCCAAAGAGCCGGGGCGCGGCCAGGGGATTTTGCCTGTCCAGCGTTGCCTGGGCGAAGAGTTCCCGGGCCTGCCGCTCGACGGTGCGGTAGCGGTTTTCGCCATAGCCGAAGATGTCCAGGGCCGCGCCCATCCCGGCAAAGACGACACCGCTCCTGCCATCTCGCCAATAGACCCGTTCGTGGCCCGCTGCCTGGGCCAGAAAACGTTCCGCTGTCAGCCCTGGTGCAGGCCGGCTGACGCTGACCAGCCGTCCATTGCGCTCCGCTTGATATTCGGTCAACAGCCGTTCGGTGGCTTTGGGGTGCGCGGGGCTAGGCGTGGACATTCTCCGCCTCCGGGTGGTAGTCCACACTGCGCAACAGAACGGGCAGGAGGGTTTCGATAATCCGTTGCGGCTCCGGCTCGCCCGTGTAGACCCAGCGGATGACCAGATGGTAGATGGCTCCCATCCAGGCGTAGGCCACCACATCCGTGTCCACGGGCTGGATGTCGCCCACTTCGATGGCCTCGATCAGATAGCTCTCGATCAGCCGGGCGAAGCGGTCGTTGACCTCCTGGCGTTTCTGTTCGAAGGACGGGCCAAGACCCGACGCCTGCACCAGCAGAATCTTGGCCGGTCGCCGGTAGCGGCCAAAGGTGTCCAGGATGGCTTCCAGCGCGGCCTGCACCTTTGCCATCCCCTTGTCGTGTTCCCGGATGGCTTCGCTCACGCGGCGTTCCAACAGGTCGGCCAGCTTGTCCACCAGAGCCAAAAAGAGCCGCTCTTTGTTGGGAAAGTGAAAGTAGATGGATCCTTTGGAGGTATGGCTCTCGTCTACAATCTCGTCCATGCGGGTGTCGTGATAGCCTTTGCGGCTGAAGACATCCAACGCGGCGTCGAGGATACGCTCTTTGGTAATTTCCGGGTCGCGGGTTGTTTGGGACATAAAATGGGTGCTTTTCCCTGGGCCTATTGTATCGCAGTCGGCGGTTTCTTCTGGCGCGAGGCTGTCTGAAAACTTTTGGATGTGTTCATTCTGAATTGATCTGAGGAGTAAGCACGCCCACCTGCAATCCGAGCCAGCACAGGGACGTGCCTACTCCTCCATCGGATTTTGAGTATGCCCAAAGCTTTTCGACAACAACAAACCGACCAGTCAGTCTACAGCGACTGGCTGAATTTTCTCATGCCTTGCGATCTTTGGCAAGTTGGGAAGTATACAATGTTTGAGGGAGGGGATGACAATCTAGTGGGGCTGCGAATGGCAACGTGGCGCGTCAGGCACTACAAAATATGCCATCCGTTTGATAATTCCCAGCCGAGGGTATAGCCGCAAACCACACCCTCGGCGGGATTGATTACTCTGTTGACACAACATCTACTCGACCTGTCGGAATTCGCTGTTCTCCACCCGGTAGATCCAAATCTGCGGATTCGCCAGATCGCCCTTTTCGTCAAAGCGCATCTCGCCCAGGACAGTGGAAATTGCCTCAGCGCGCAACGCAGCAGCGACAGCATCTGCCTCTAAAGAGTCCGCTGCCTTCACGCCTTCAACCAGCACCTGCATCGCCACATAGCCGTTGACCGAATAGGTGTCGGGGTTGCGATACTCCACGGCCTGATAGGCTTCGATCCAACGGGGATCCGCGGCGTTCTCCGGGCTGGGGGCAAAGGCGCTGACGTACATCCCCTCGGCCGCGCCGTTGGCTTCGTCAATGGTGGCGGCCAGGAAAGCGCCATCGCTGGCGAGGATGGGCAGTTTGACGCCTGCATCTGCCAAAGCCGCGGCCAGATAGGGGGCTTCGATCTCGTAACCCGCATAGAATAGCGCGTCCACCGATCTGTTCTGCAACTGCGCCAGCACAGGGGCGTAGTTGCTCTCGCCTTCGGCTACCTGCACGCGCACGGCTTCCACGCCGCCCAATTGCCCCAGCGCAACGGCCAGCGAAGCAGCCAGCCCTTTGCCGTAGTCCGTGTCGTTATGCACCACCGCCACGTTGCGCGCCTTCATCTGCTCGATCAGAAATTGCGCATCGACCTTTGCCTGCACCGCGTCGTTGGCGTTGACTCGGAAAAATCTCGTGTAGCCACGCGAAGTCAGACTTTCCTCCGACGCGGTGGGGGTGATGGTAATCAGCCCCAAGCTCTCATAGTCGCCCAGGGTGGCGTCGGTCTGGCCGCTGTTCAGATGGCCGATGACGCCCAGCACCCGTTCACCGCTGTTGATGGCGTTGCGGATTTCGTCCACATTGGACAGCGCGGTGTCGCTGTCCGATTCGTCGTCCAGGGGGCGTACGACGACCCGGTAGCCCAGCAGACCGCCGCTGCGGTTAGCCTCCTCCGCGGCCAGACGCACACCACCCAGCACAGTCTGCCCACCGTTGGCCTGGAATCCGCTGAGCGGCACGGCCACGTAGACGATGACATCGCCTTTGCTGGGCTGGGCGCTTCCTCCACCTCCGCAGGCGGCGAGGAAGAAGCTAAATAGTAGTAACAATAGTATTCGCTGTCGTATCTGCATAATGGATCGACCTGTTGTCTGTTTCTTTGTTCTATTGCAGCCAGTTTTCCGTTATCAACGCTGGAACTGCCGTAAAGTCACGATCCTTTGTCAAGAGTGTAAGGCGGTGAAGCAATGCGGCTACGGCGATAGACGCGTCCATAGCCTCCAGTTGTTTTCCTTGCGCCCGCAGAGTGACGCGAAGATCGGCCGCAGCTTCAGCGTCTTCCTCGTCAATAAATACACAGGGAAATCGCCATTTCAACCGTTCCCACTCGGCACGATTGCGTTTGCCCTGTGGCAAAATGCTGAACCCAAAAATTGATTCAATGAGAACAGGCACACAAACGAAAAACTCATCTCCATCGGTGTGGCGAGCAAGAATCAGATCACGCAAGGGATGACCGGTCGTTACCAAAGGAGAGAGGTGGTTTGTATCGAGTAAATAGCGCGCCACGATTCTACTCCCGCCCGTCTGCAAGTCTATCTGCCTGTTCGATTGCCTTCATTTCGGCTTCTACCGCAGCCCATTCTTGTCTCCACTCATCAAGATCGAAAGTGTAGTCTGGTTTGCTTTCGCGTAATGCGTCCGAAAGAGAACCGACGGATGCACGGACATTTTGGGGCTTTGGTGGTAGCGATAGAATGCGCGCCACCACATCTTCCGGCGTCAATTCGTCTTTGCTGGGCCTGGCTGTTATCGACAATGCCTCATCGAGCAGATGGGTCGCCATCTCCTCCACGGACCACTTGACCGCTTCGGCCCGTTTCTCCAACTTTTCTTGCACATCACCGGGCAACGAAATTGTGAGTATCATCTCTGCCTCCTTCTCTACCCCAACCCCTCTGTCCTGTAATTATACACGTCGTTGATGCTCGCCACCAGATCGTTGAGCCGGTTGACCTGATCCTGAATGTCGCTGCGCAGACGTTCGGTCTGGCCGCTGGCAATGTCCTGGGCGTCCACCAACTGCACCTGACTGTAGACCGTTGCCAGTGCGGTGAGGCTCTGGTCCATCTGCAATTGGGCCTGGTGCATCCGGGTATGCAATGCCTGCAACGCCTCCAATTGGGTGCGTTTGCCCGCCAGCACGTCGCTCATCTGCTGGCGAATCTGTTGGTTGCCCTCCAACTTCAGCCGGGCTTCCAGCGTCTCCACTTCCTTGGGAACTGATGCCCGCTCCCGGGCCAGCAGACTATCCTGCTTGTAGGCGTCCAGTCGTTTGGCCAGGGCAAAGATATTGGCCACCCAATCGGTGAGTTGCCCCGCCGTATCCTCGAGCCGGTCACGCAGAATTCCAGGGCGCTGGCTCTGAATCTGCTGCTCGATGCGCCGCTGGTATTCCATTCCCTTCTCCACCTCCTGGCGCAGCTTCTCATCCCGAATCTCTTTGGCATTAAACTCCTGCTGCATCAGATCGACGAGAATTTTGGCGTTGGCCTGGGCATCGGTCAGGCTGGAATATACGATCACGGCCACACCGATCACCCCCAGGAGCAGCCAGCCCCAGGCGGGCCAGCCAGGGATGGGACGCCGGTAGAGGACAGTCAGCAGCAAGCTGCCCGCAATGACAACCGCATTCTCCCAGCGGAAGAAGGCGTATTGGAGAAGGAGAGATTGGGCTTCTTTCTGGAGGTCAGAGCGTCGCGTTGTTGTCATCTTTGGCTCGTATGCTGATGGGAGTAAGAGATTGGGAGATTGCATGCCAATCTCCCAATCTCTTACTCCCCATTCTCCTAAAAGTAGGTCGAAAGAATGCGGTACAACTCCTCAATATCTGTCTCATCGGCCCGGCGGAACTGGCCGCCACCGATGCGGGCCAACTCTTCTAACAGGTCGTCGTCGGCGTCGCTGCCAAAGGCAATCGTGAAAACGACAACCGGCGTCTGTGCGTTTCCAAAAGCCTGGCGCAGATCGTTCATATTCCGATAGCTGTCGTTCTCCTGGCCGTCGGTCATCACGACAATCGCATTGATGGCCTGGCTGTCGGCCACCGTCTGCAAATCCTCCTGGGCCTGCCACACTGCATCCAATAGGGCTGTGTAGCCATCAGCCTCCATCCCAGCGATGATCTCCACCATTTCGTCCCGGCTGCCATCCTTTAGGGAGCGCAGGGCTTCGAAACGTTTGACACCGGAACCGAACTCCACAATCCCCACTTTGTCCCGGTCGCCCTGAATCTGGGAGACGAAAGACTGCAGGGCGATGCGGGTACGTTCCATCTTCTCGCCCGCCATCGATCCGCTGGTATCCACCACCAGATAGACATTCGTGGGCCGTTTGGTGTAGTACCAGACATTCTGCACCACCTCCACCACCGCCGCCGAAGGGATCTGCAGGGTAGTCTTGGGCTGGCTGGGGTCCACCGCATCCGTGCCCGCGAATGGGCTGCCTGTGGCGCTCAGATCAATCCCCACATCTGCCGGACGATAGCCCGCGGCCAGGAACGCGCTCTGGCTTTCGCTGTTCAGCAGAAACTCGCCAAAGGCGGCAAAGGTGCGCCGCTGGTTGTCGGTGACCGCCGTCGCGTCCGCTGCGCCCAGTTCCAGCAGGGCCAGGGGGTGATCTGTCCACAGGGTTCCTTCCTTTGGGTAGAGGGCGATCAGTCGGTCGTTGTCGCTGCGACCCTGGTTCCAGGCAATGACCGTCTGCTCCTGGGCCACAAAAGCGTCGAGGAAGCTCTGTCCCTCCTGCTCCAGCCGCTGGACGATCACATCCTCGCCCTCGCCGTAGAAGCGCACCGTCGCCTCCACATCCCGCACGTAATCCAACACCGACTGCTGGTTGGCGATCTCCGCAGTCAGTCCCCGGGTCAGCCCAGCCCCGGCGTAGAATTCGGCCAGGGTCGC
>CAMDQF010000222.1 GCA_945905745.1 Litorilinea aerophila | reverse complement strand
TTGGCTAACAATTTGGGCACGAACTTGGACTTACGACTACGGTTGCCGTGTTTCTCGGCATTGGAAGCGTCAAATCCACGTGTAAGCAGCCCAAATTTGCCCTCAAAACGGCCAAACTACCAGGGTAAATTCCTCATTTGGAATTGCTGATCATCGCCCATTTGTACATCCATCCCGGCCAGGAAGCCGCTTTCCACACCTTCGAGAGCCAGGCTTTGGCCCGCTTCCGCGCCCACGGCGGCGAGGTGCTGGCCGCCTTTCGTCCCCGGCCCAGTGCGGCCGGGACGCCGACGCCTGACGAAATCCACGTCCTACGTATCGGTTCGGCGGACGCCTTCGCCGCCTATCGCGCCGATCCCGCGCTGGCCGCGCTCGCCTCTCTGCGCGCCCAAGCTATCGCAGCCACGGAGATTTTCATTTCCGAAGAAATAATCGAATACCCGGAATAATGGGAAAGGCAAAAGGCAGAAAGGAGCGCCGAAAGACCGGCGGAAGGCAAAAGTGACGTATCGCCGACACCCGACACCCGAACCCATCCCTCTGTTACGATCCCTTAACACTTCCTACCCGCCATTTTCATATACTTCCTATATACTCAGACACAGGAACAGAGAGGGCAATTGCCTGCTCTGCACGACAATTTTCACTGTGTTCAGGAGGAATAGCATATGGAACAGAAACCCAAGACTTCCCACTTACAAAGCCGCACCCTGCGTTTCGGCGTGCTGGCGCTGGTCATCGCGGCCCTGCTCGTCTTTGCCGGCGCGGCCCTGGCCCAGGAGACCCAACCAGCCACCGAAACACCCGCCAAGCCTGCCGCCGGGCTGGTCGTCATTCATGTGGAAGCTGACAGCCCCGCCGCCACCGCGGGTGTAGCCCGGGGCGACATTATCCTGGCTGTGGACGACGACGCGGTGAACACAATGGCCGAACTCAAGCACGTGATTGTGAGCCACGATCCTGGCGACGAGATTGTGTTGAAGGTGATGCACGGCGACGAAGAACGTAGCCTCACCGTCACCCTGGGTGACACGAACGGCGGAGCCCTGCTAGGCGTCATGGCCTTGGGCGATCTGGCCGTCGAGAATCGGATGGACGGCTGGCGGATGAGGGATGGCGGCAAGCCGGGTCGGGGTCAGGGCCATATGCCGGGAATGCCCTTTGGTCAGGGACAGGGTCAAATGCCCTTTGGCTGGGGTGAGGAAATGGTCTGGATGGTCGAGAGCGACGGCGCGCTGGTGATGGATGTGCTGGCAGATGGCCCAGCCGCTACAGCAGGCATTCAGGCCGGTGATGTGATTAGCGGACTGAACGATACAGCGGTCGCCAGCAGCGATGAACTGATTGCCCTCCTCGGCGATCACAAACCCGGCGATCTGGTCACAGTTACCTACAGCCGGGATGACGAGACAGGCAGCGCCGAAGTCACCCTGGGCGCGCACCCGGATGACGAGACCAAAGCCTACCTGGGCGTGCAGTTGGCCCCGGCTGCCCCAGTCCGGCTCCGTATGGAAATGGGCGAGGGAATGGGCCAGAGACTGGTGCCCGGGATGCCGTTTATGCCCGGCGCAGAGATGATGTCGGGGGTGATGGTGGCCGATGTGACGGAGGACGGCCCCGCGGCCGCGGCAGGTCTGGAAGAGGGCGACTGGATTACCGCGGTCAACGGTGAGGAGATCGATAATCCCCAAGCGTTGATCGACGCTGTGAAAGCCGCCGCACCCGGCGATGAGATGATACTGACAGTAAAGGGCATGGACGACGAGGAAGCCGAAGAGATCACCGTTACCCTCGGTGAGAACGACGGGGGCGGCGCACTTCTCGGCGTGCAGATCGGCGGGGCTATGCGCATCCAGCGGGGTCGTGACGGTATGAACTTCGACTTTCACCAGTTCCATGGCCAGGACGGGGAAGGTATGCCCTTCTTCTTTGGCCGACCTGATGGAGATCAAGAGGGTGGCCGTTTCGAGTTCCGAATGCCCCAGTTCCGCTTCCAGATGCCTGACAGCGGCGATGACGCCGGTGTACCCCTGACACCGCCCGGCATTCCCACCCAAGGAGCGTAAAAACGTAATTCGTAATTCGTATTTCGTACTGCGTAAGTAGTTATGATCCGACGTGAGACGAGAACCAATCGCAGGGACGAAACGTGAAACGTGAGAGCGGGTCGAATGCTCTCACGTTTCACGCATCAGCTTCATCCTTGGCTCACCATCACCTGCCCGCCACACGCAATTCACAATTCGCAATGTTCCACTCCATCCGCTGGCGACTCATCCTATCCTACACAGCGCTGACGCTCCTGACCGTTGTTCTGGTCGGAGCGTTGGCGCTTGGCCTGCTGCGCCAATATGCCCAGCGTCGGGCCGAGCAATCCCTGCAAGCCAATGCCCAGGCCATCGCGGCCCAGGCCCAGCAACTCCTGGCCCTGCCTGCTATCGGGCGAATGGAATTGGAGCGGCTGGCGGTAACTGCCGCATTCCTGGGCAGCGTGCGGGTGCGCATTCTGGATCGCGACGGCCATCTGCTGGTGGATTCCAACGATCTGGATTCCGGGGCCAGTCTTTCGCTACGCCCCCAATCCTTTCTCTTTCCCGAAACCGGATTCACCTTCATCGCCCCATCCATGAACAGGCGGGGGATGATGCCCGACATCGGGGAAGGGCTGATCATCACAGATGAAAACGGCGTGACTGGTATCGTCACCATTCGGCGCTTTCCAGGGATGTTTGGCAGCCGCCTGGAGTTTGAGGACGCACAGCCAGGGGAGCAGCCCGCCTGGCGCGATGACCAGCGCAATGAGCGCCCGCCCCGCCAGGTCTGGCAATTCATCTACGGCGAAGATGAGATACCGCCCCCTCTGCCCATCTCCGATCTGGCCGTCAATCTGCCCATCGGCGATCCTGCGGCCCCCAGCGGTTTTGTGGAATTGAGCGGTGGGCCGGATTTTGTCTCCGAATCCCTGCGCAGTGTGCGCCGCTCCTTTGTCATTGCGGGTATCGGCGCTGGTCTGCTGGCGGTGATCGTCGGTCTGCTGGTGAGCCGAGGCTTGACCGCGCCCATCACCGCCCTGGGCGATGTGGCCCGGCGTATGGGCGAGGGCGATCTAACCGCCCGCGCACCCGTGCAAAGCAGTGACGAGATCGGCCAGGTGGCAGCTTCCTTCAACCGCATGGCCGACGGCTTGCAGGCCAGCTTTGCCGAACTGGAGGCGGAACGGGATGCACTGCGCCGCTTTGTGGCCGACGCCTCCCACGAACTGCGCACACCCATCACAGCCCTCCGTTCCTTCAACGAACTGCTCAGCGGCCCCGCAGCCCACGACCCAGCAGCCCAGGCCGAGTTTCTGGCCGAAAGCGCTGTACAGGTGGAGCGGCTGCAATGGATCACCGCCAACCTCCTCGACCTCTCCCGGCTGGATGGACGGCTGGTGGCGCTGGACCTGGCCGAGCAAGACGTGGGCGATCTTTTGGAAGAAGCAGCCGCGGCCTTTCGCGGGCTGGCTGCGGAGCGGGGCATCGAACTCTCTTTGCACCTTCCCAACCCGCCCCTCACCCTGACCTGTGACCAGCCCCGGCTACTGCTGGCCCTCTCCAATCTATTGGACAACAGTCTGAAGTATTGTGGGGCGGGGGATCGGGTGGAATTGAGCGGCGAGCAGACAGCAACCGGTATTCGCCTGTGGGTGGCCGACAGCGGACCGGGGATCGACGAATCCGTGCAGCCCCACATCTTCGAGCGCTTCTATCGGGGGCGCACCCACGGCACAGACGGCGCGGAAATCCCCGGCAGCGGCCTGGGGCTATCGATTGTTGCCAGTGTGGTCCAGGCCCACGGGTGGACGATAGTGGTGGAGAGTCGGGCGGGCGAAGGGACGAATTTTGTGATCGAAACGGGAAGGGGATGATCAAGCCTATCCACGTACACAAGCCATTTTCCAGGCCAGCTTAGCCGCGGACGACCGTCACAGCGCGCCCAGCGGGGGTAGTGGCCTGCTCGGTACTCACCCGTTCGGCTATGTCGGGCAGCCCGCTGCGCTGATCGAAGATGACCAGCCAGCCGGTGGAAAGTCCCAGGCCGTTCAAATAGCTGTCCAACTGGCCCAGCCCTTCCGCCAGGGGATCCTTCGTCCCGTCCCGCCAGACCTTCAGTTCCAGGGCCAGACGCACAGCACCATAGCGCACCAGCAGGTCCATTCGTCGCGAGCCGATGGCGTACTCCCGCTCAATCGTCCCGTGGCCGTTGACCACCCGATGCAAAAAAGCCATCAACACCAGATGGGGGGCAATCTCGTGGTAAGGCGCGCTCCTGAGCAGGGGCTGGCCGTGCTGCCGCCAGAATTCCAGAAAGGCAGTCAGCAGCCTTTCCGGGTCAAGCTGATTGTCCCCAGTCAGCCAGGTGGGGTGGATGGCCGGTAAAGAATCCTGAGTTCCGCTGGCCAAGGCCCGGGGAATCACTTCCCGGTAAATGGGGTTGGCAATGACTAACCCGCCACTGGGTTCCCGGCTCACCAGGCCCAGATCGGTTACATAATCCCGGTCATCCATCGGCACATCGTCGAGAAGCCCGCCAGCCAGGAGTGGTTCAATGACGCTACGCACCCGGGGTTCCCGCAGTTTGTCGGTCAACTGGTCCAGATGGGTCTGACGGCGCAGGATGAGCAATTCTTTGGCCCCGTCGATGTGGGGTACAGTGACCGGCTGCTGCAAATCCGTGACCAGTTCCTCCACAGCCACTTTGGCCAGAGCGTTGACCAGCCAGGGCTGTCCCTGGGTGATCTGCCAGACGTGGGCCAGGGCTTCCGGCACAAAGGGCTGGCCGGTTTCCGCGGTGTGCTGTTGCAAGAGATCTGCTACTTCTTCCTGGGTGAAGTTGCGCAGGGTAATGGAGCGAACCGCAATATTGAAGGGGCTGGTGGTGCCCAGATGGGTGCTGCCCCCGGATTTGACTTTGTAATCTCGCACATCCCGCAGCCCGATCAGAGCCAGCGAGGCAGGGAACGAATCAGGACGCCGGGGATATCCAGCGCGTAACTGGCGCAACACGGAAATCAGGACGTCGTTCTGCAGGGCGTCGATTTCGTCCAGAAGAATCACCAGCGGGCGGGGTGAGGTGGAAGCCCATTTGCTCAGAAAGTCAGCAATTCGTTGGCCGGCAGAAGCCTCGACCGGCCAACTGGTTGGACGCAACTTTTCGGGTAGCTGGGATGCGATACCCCAGCGCCAGTCTCCCAGAATCGCCAATTCCGCGCCGCCCAAGTTATCAGGCAGACCAGCCCCAACTTCCAGCGTCAGCATCACCGCCGTATACTTCCCTGATTCAGTCAATTCGCGCGCAAGCCCCAACATGGCCGTTGTCTTGCCCGTCTGGCGGGGGGCGTGGACGACGAAATAGCTGTGGGTCTCGACCAGGCGCATGACATTTTCTTCGCGCAGCCGGGCCGAAGCGGGCAGCATATAGTGATAGTCAGAGCGGCAGGGGCCGGCTGTGTTGAAAAATTTCATGGGAGGATGACGTTTGCCGAAAAATCAAACCGCGAGCGGGAACTGTTGCATAGGGCAAGTATAGCATAACTTGCACAAGAAGCGCTTTGCGAGTTCTGTCTGAATCTGGCCGCGGTGGCACGCGGGCTGATGTAGAAATTAGATTGGGGTGCAAAAAGTCACCGATCACGAATAGTACAACAGAATCTCCCCCACCCGCCGCGGCCAATCGCCCGTGGCCGTCCAGCCGACGATTTGAGAGCGCAGATTGTCCAGTTGTGCGCTCAGGGCTTCCCGGATGTGTAGCTGACCGACCAGCCGGTCAAAGTGACCGTAGCCCGGCGCGTTGTCCGCGCTGGGATAGGGCAGCCAGGCGAATTCGTTCCGGTGCAGGTCGATAATCTCGGCCAACAGGAGCAGACCCGCCTGCACAGGCCGCGCCCGCTCCGGTTCCACCCCATGCAGCATCACCCCGTAGCAGAGTTCCCCCGCGTATTTGCTGCTGCTGGGTTTAAACTCGACAGGTCGGGCCACAATTCCCGGCACAGCCTGGCCGTTGAAGCCGTCGGCCACAGCCAGACAGTCCATCCAGGGCGCGCCCACTTGCTGAAAGGGGTTGGCCGTGCCTCTCCCCTCGCTTACATTTGTCCCTTCAAAAAAGCAGGTGCCCGGATAGACCAGAGCAGCCTCGTAGGAGGGCATAGCTGGCGACATGGGCACAAATGGATTGGCTGTGCCAGGCCAGTGCAGCTTACGACTCCAGCCTGCCATCTTCACAACCATCAACTCAAGGGAGAGATGCTTCTCTTTGTGCCAGAGCCGGGCCAGTTCCCCCGCGGTCAGACAGTGGCGGATGGGAATATCCCAGCGTCCGACAAAAGTCGAGATGTGGGCCTCGTCCAGCATCGGCCCTTCCGCATCGGCCAGATAGCCGCCCAGCGGATTGGGGCGGTCCAAAATCCAGAGGGGCAGCCCCGCCTCCGCGCAGGCTTCCATTACATGGGAGAGGGTCCAAATATACGTGTAGAAGCGTGCGCCCACATCGGGAATGTCAAAGAGGAGTATGTCCAACCCGGCCAGTTGCTCGGCGCTGGGGCGCAAGGACGCGCCGGAGAGGCTGTGGACGGGCAGACCGGTGAGAGGATCGAAGCCGGGGCCGACCTCCGCTCCGTCGGCTGCGGCCGCGCCCAGCCCGTGTTCCGGGGAGAAGAGAGAGACGAGGTTGACGCCCGCATCCTGCAGGGCCAGCCGGGTGGGGGTGAGCATATGGGTGTATGTCGCACTGGTGGCCGCGGCGTCATTGGTCACCAGCCCGACCCGTTTCCCCTGAATCTGGCTTACCATCCCGGCCAGCAGCATATCGATCCCATAGCGCACGCCCGTTCTATCAGTAGTCATTGCTCATTCTCCTGAACAAATGGGCACGGATGCCACGGATTGAATGGATTTGAGGCTTTGAAAAGAAAAGCCCGGCTCATAGGAACCGGGCTGATCACGCCGAGAGAGTCTGGGGTGCGGATTGAGAGAAGCGACCAGATTCCGAGTTGGATGAAAAGAGTGAAACAAAGATCAGTGTATATCAATCCAAATCATGAAAATCTGCGTCCGGTTCCTACGCCACAGCTTTGGCGGCCACGCCGTTGCCGTTGGCCCCGGCCAAGCTCTTGTCCTGGTGCTTCTTGCCCTCTTCGATCAGCATCACAGGAATGCCGCCGCGGATGGGGTAGCGGTAGCCGTTGCGTGGGTTGAGCAAAAATTTGCCCCCCTCGATCAGGTCCAGCTTGCCCTTATCTTCGGGATCGACCAGAATTTCCAGCAATTGCGCACTGATGGGACCGCCCAGGGGTGTCTCTTCCAGGGGTGTGATAGGGGTATCGGGCAAGACGCCAGCGCCCGGGCCAGACTTCTGGGCTTCACCGCCCAGCAAATTCTTTACCACATAAACCACACCGGCCACGAAGCCGACAAATAGCAGAAACTTCAGAAAACCCTTCATTTTTCCTCCAATAGGTATCGGTTAGAACACACTACTCTTATCATAGCACAAGTAAAATCAGGCCGAAAGTTGCAGGTGGCAGGTTGGCAGGTGGCATGGCAACAAAAGCGTCGGGGATTTTGCGACAACTTCAAAGCAGACTCCCCAACGCGGCCAGCCCAAAAACGCCGATGACCAGCCCCGAAAGACGATTCACCCAGACCAGACCGGCCGTGCCCAGACGCGGAGCCAACAGACCGGCTGCGCCGCTGAGCAGCATCCACCAGAGGGTCGAGCCAAGAAAGACGCCTGCCACCATCACCCCACCAGAGAGGTAGTCACCTGCGATTGTGGAAAGCCCCAGCCCGGCAAAAATCGCCGTAAAGGAGAGAATCGTCAGCGGATTGGTCAGGGTAAGAAAAAAGGTGGAGACAAAAGCAGCCAGAGAGTTTGGCGAACGCTGGCTTTCCGTAGAAGAGGAGGTGCGGGAACGGAAGGTGGCAACCGCCAGGTAGCAGAGAAAGAGACCGCCGAGCAGTCGAATCCACATCTGCTGATCGACCAGAAAGCCAGAAAGCCAGGTCAACCCCAACGCAGCTATCAGCCCGTAGAGTGCGTCCGCGCTGGCCGCGCCCAGACCGGATATGAAGCCGGAAAGCCGTCCTTCGGCAATGGAGCGCCGGATGCAGAGTGCGCCGATCGGTCCTACCGGTGCGGCGATAGAAAAGCCAATCAGCAATCCTTTGAGGAAGATCGTCAATTCCAAAATACAACCCTACGCTGGTCGTTTTGTGTCCAAATGTTGGCTGGTCGGTCCGGGCTGCCAGACCACCCGATCAAAAAAGACCGGCGTGGTTGGCTGTCTGTGCCAGGCGAAGGCGTGACGGATGCGGGTCAAGTGGCTGGGCGTCACTTCGGCCCAGGGCATCTCCGCCTCGGCGAACCAGGCGCAATTCAGGGTTTCCCGTGTGATCAACCGTTCGCCGCCCACTGCCCGGCCAGCAAAGAGCAGGCAGTAGAGATGGTGGAAGCTCTTGCCGCCGTTATGACGGTTGTCGAAGATGCCCAGAAAGTCGGTCACATCGGCAATGTAGCCCGTCTCTTCCCACACCTCCCTGGCCGCGCCCACCATTGGCAGCTCGCCCACATCACATGCGCCCCCGGGGAAGGCCCACTGGCCATTGTCTGCCCGGCGGATGAGGAGCAGGCGGTCTGCCTCGTCAAAGAGTGCCGCGTCCACCACAGCGTAGGGGGTCTTATAGTGCATATCGTCCAAGAAGAGTTGGCGCAAGTCCGCCGCGCTCTGGCCGCTAGCCAGGCTGGTCAACTGTGCGGAGAGACCGATGATGTGATGATAGCGCTCGATCTGGTAGGGGTCGTCGGTGTAATGGATGCCCGCATTGCTTAGGGCGCGCAATTCGCTGGCGATATTCGTCAGCGTCACGGCCAAATCGATGTCAGATTTCACGTTTCATGTGTCCTATTGCCTTTTCCATCACCAGCAGACGCACCAGCCGCTGGCCCGATTTGGTGCGGCGGGATTCGCCGGTCAGTTCAAAACCCAACTGCTGAAAAAAGCGCAGAGCCGACAGGTTGAACTGCTCCACAGTCAGCCGGGCCAGGCCGACGCCTGCCTGTCCAGCCAGCCACTCTTCCAGCAATCCCCAGGCAGCAGACGCCGCGCCCTGACGCTGGAAAGGTTCGGCCACCATCACCATTCCCACATAGACAGTCCCCTGTTCCGGCCAGTGGGTACGGAAATCCAACAGGCCGATGAGTTGGGCGCCAGCCGCGGGGTTGCCGGGTTGGTTGGGGAGGAGAATACCCAGCGCGGTACGCCCAGCTTCCTCCTGCACCGCGGCCAAATCCCGGCCCGCCTGCCCCGCTGGTGCGCCGGGCAGATGATACATCTCCCAATAGCCGGGGGTCAGGCTGTAGACCTGTTGCAGGGCTTCGCTGTGGAGGGCTGGGTCCAGCGGGATGAGGGAAACCACAGCTATTCCAACCCCTGCACGTCATGCTGTAACTGGCGCAACTGCTGTTCGGCGTCGCGCAGGGTATCGCCAAGAACCGCCAGCTTTTCCCGCTCCACCCGCACAAAACGGGTATAGGGGGCAATGGCCTCCCGGATGCGCTGGACGCTCTGGGTCAGTTCGGCCTCGAACTGACGGGAGAGGGCGGTGTCCAGGCGCTGGCGCAGGTCGTTGATGTGGATACGCATCCCGTCCTTCACCTTCGAGCGGCGATAGGGCAGCACATAGAGTCCCAACGCGGCTACTGCGCCTGCGCCCAGTACGCCGGTCACATCCAGCAGGGTCGTCTGTAGCACAACCACCAGCAGCGCACCCAGACCGATGGCCCCGACCTCTACCGCGGCAGTCTGCACAATCGCCCGCTGCACCTCCTGGGCCAGTTTGGAGGCTTCGGACTCCCGGTCGTAGGAATCCACCACCTCCCGCGCGCTGCGCCCCACGCTTTTCAGCAGATTCTGGCGGTTGAACTCAAATTCATTGGAGACTTTGCCCACCATCCGGTTGGTGTGCTGGCTGGCCCGCTGATTGATAAAATCAATAATCCCCTGCCACTGGCGATAATCTTTATCGACCATCCAATCGATCAGCTCGCCCACGTGCTGTTCGATCTGCCTACTGGTGTCGGCCAGCACTTTGCGCTCGAATTCACCCCGCAGCCGCTCGGTGTTGATCAGTTCCAGAATACGGGTGACCCGCAGGTTCTCGTCAAAAAACTTATCGCCCCGCTCGGCCATTTCATAGAGTACATTGTCCACCCGGTCACTCTGGTATTGAAAGTCCCGGCGCATATCGGCCTGATAGGCATTCAACTGTTCGTCGATGGTGTCCAGAGTTTGGAAATCGCCCTTTAAGAGACCCTGACGGTCGTCGATCACCTGGCGATAGCTATCCACCAGATTGAGGGCAATGCCCAGGGGATTTTCCAGCTTCAACCGCACCCGCTCCTGTTTGTCCAGCCGGGCCAGAATATACTCTTCCAACGCACCAAATTGGCTACGTCCCCAACTCTCCTGCGCGGCCAGGGGTGTGCCGTTGCTACGCTCCTGCTGCTTGGATTCCAGGGCCAGCCGGGCGCTGACCGGGAAGATGCAGGGATCAGCGCCCACCAGCAGCCGGGCGTTCTCCTCCACAAAGGCCAACACCTGTCCCCGTTCCATCTCATTTTGCAGCATATCCATCTTGTTGACGACAATGACAATCTTCTTGCCCCAGCGCCGGATGCGCTCCAAAAAGACCCGCTCGCTTTCGCTGAAGGGGCGATCGGCGCTGGTGACAAAGAGGACCAGATCGCTGCGGGGCACAAAATGTTCGGTGATCTGCTCGTGGCTGCGGATGACCGCGTTGACGCCGGGGGTGTCTACCAGATTGACCTCGCGCAGCCACTCTACGGGCAGATGGACGACCGCGATGTCGTCGTGGCCGACACTTTGGCTCACCTTTTCGCCATAGCGCACGAGAAAGAGCTGGCTGGTGGTGGGAATCACCCCTTCGGTCAGGTAGCGGTCACCCATCAGCGCGTTGATCAGGGCGCTCTTGCCCGCGTTGAACTCGCCGACTATCACCAGCAAAAACATCTCCTCCAACTGGTCCAGGCTGTTTTTGAGCAATTCCAGGTCTTCATCCCCCGCATCCAACCGGGTCAGGGCGATTTGAAGGGATTCCAGGACAGAACGCTCCTGGCGCAGGATTTTGTCTTCTTGGGTGGATAGTAATCGTCGCAATCGACTGCCTCAGGCTGAATGTTCGGCAAATTCTTGGAGAGTAGAATCAGGACTCGGATTCAAATTGTAGCACAGACCCGCAGTTCCGGCGAAGCGTTTGACAAGCGGCAAAACTTCGTGTATCATAAACACTATCGGCTCGATAGATCAGCAAACGTGCGAATGTTATGTAAGAATAACGTAGGGGCGC
>CAMDQF010000221.1 GCA_945905745.1 Litorilinea aerophila | reverse complement strand
GCACCACAGAAATGGCTGGTGTTAAAAAAGGGGTGTTGGGTCCAATCTCTAACTCCCCGACGCACTGACGGCGTGGGCGAAGATGCGTTGCAGACGCTCTGTCACCGGGCCGGGCAGGGGTGGGCAGAGCAGAGAACGCACATTCGTCTCCAAATGGTCGATGCTGCCTGTGCCCATCAAAATAATATCCAACCCCGGCTCGTGGCGACAGAAGCGGTAGGCGGCTTCGGTCAGATCAGCCGCGTCGCTCTCGTCCAACACAAAACCCAACGGATTCTCCAGGTCAATCTCCTCTGCGGAGACTTCCCCCTTTTCCACCAATTCGGCCAGCACAGCCCGCAGGTGATCCGGGCGGCTGAAGGCTTTGCGCACGGCAAACATACATTCTGTGCCGATGCTCCTGGCCTGGGTGATGGGAAAAACGGTGCGGTTAGCGGTCTGGTTGAGAATGTTGTAGCCCACCATTGCCACATCCCAGACATCCGCCTGGAAGAGGTCCAGCAGCACAGAATGTTCGGTATCTGTGCTGAAATGTTCGCTGATGGCCGTGGCGCGGATTTTGCCCTGTGTTCTGAGCGTTTCCAGCGCTGGAACCAACTCTTCCAGCACGTGCTGGGTCTGTCCCTGCTTGGGGCCGTGGATGTGATAGACGTCCACGTAATCGGTCCCCAACCGGCGCAGACTGGCCTCGCAACCTGCTACCAATTCTCCGGCAGAGACGGGCGCAGCCTCTTTGTAGGGATTCCCTTTGGTGGAGATGAAAATCTGGTCACGGGCTACGCCGGCGATGGCTTTGCCCACAATCTCCTCTGTTCGGTAGGCTTCGGCGGTGTCTATGTAATTGATGCCCAATTCCATAGCCCGGCGCACCACTGCCACCGACTCGGCTTCGCTGTTGCCATAGGCTTGCCCCAGGCGGCTGGCCCCGCCACAGCCCATTCCTACGACGCTGACCCGTAAACCTGTCCGACCCAAAGTCGTAAATTCCATACCATCTCCTTCCATTGTTTGCTTCTGGGGATGCTGTCCCACATATTTACCGGGAACGGCGGTTATACTGTATCATAACCACACATCTATTGACAGACCTATCGAGTGGGTCCACTGCATGGACCCACCGGGAGGACCACTCAAAAGGAGATTCTACGATGGCTGAACACGAAAGCATTGAAAGTGTGACTTCTGCGACCGCAGCTTCTGCGCCAGCAGAAAAGCCCTGGCTGTTGGGCCAAACCCCGTCTATGTGGTTTTTGATAGACTCGGCGGTGGTGCTGTTGATTGTGATTGTTATGTGGGCGCTGTCCTGACGGTTTTTCCCATATCCAAGCAGCATAAGCTGAAACGTGAGATCGCCCTCTGATCTCACGTTTCACATTTACCGATCCATAGCCTGTATGTCCGTCGCTTTCTCGTAAAAGAGCAGCAGGACAGAGCCATAGCGCCGTCGGTCGTATTCCACCAGGTTTTTCAGAGACACAGCCCGATCCTCTTTGGGATCGATCTGGACAATCGCAATGCCATCCTCACCCAAAAGCTCCGGGCGGCTGTCCACCAGGAGCAGGGCGCGGGTCCACAGTTCCTGGTATTGAGGCGGGGCGATAAAGACAATATCAAAGGGATCACCCCGATAGTTTTCCAAAAACGCGAAGCTGTCGCCCTGTAAAACCTGGGCGAATTCGGCTACTTTGCAGTGGGCCAGGTTGGCCCGGATCGTCTCCACCGCCTGCCGGTTGCGATCAATAAACTGAACGAAGGCCGCCTCCCGGCTCAGGGCTTCGATGCCCACCGCGCCCGTGCCGCCGAAAAGGTCCAACAGCCGAGCATCCACCACCCAATCGCCCAGAATGGAAAAGAGCGACTCCTTGGCCCGATCGGTGATAGGCCGGGTGGAATCTCCCGGTACAGCCTGCAATTTGAAGCCCCGGGCACTGCCCGCGATTACACGCATTGTCACCCCCGAAAATAGTGAACAGTGAACAGTAAACAGTGGGATGCGCGCTCATCCCACTGTTTACTGCTCACTGTTCACTGATTACTTCCATTCTCCACCCACACCGGACCCAACTCAATCGCAAAATCTCCCGGCCCTGCGCTGCTCGGCTGGCGCTCGCCGGTTGCCGGATCATAGAGACCCACGGCTACCCGATAGTCGCCCGCTGGCAAATCGTCCGGCAGGAGCAGCCCGTAGCGATCCACAATCCGTTCGCCGGTTTGCCAGGTACTGGTAGGTCGTAGCCAAAGCACAGGCTGTCCATCCCGTTGGGCCAGCTTTGTGCCGCTACTGTCCAGCAGATGGACAAAGACCTGATAGTTCTGGGTGACAGGGGCCAGACTTTCCCATTCCAGAGCGACAAGCAGGCTGCCGCCGGGCCGGGCGGTCTGGGGCAATCCATAGCCGTTCAGGCGTACCCAGGCCGGGTCGCCAAAGCGGATACCCACGCCGGTCTCTGTCAAAGGCTGTTCCTGTGCCCCGGCATAGAGCACCAGCCGTCGGTCATCCGGCGGAATGCTTTGATCGTCGAGCAGAAAGACCTGACCGCGCAGGGTGCGTTCCCAGCCGGACTGCTGGGGCGGTGCGAAATCGGGAACCACCCACAAACGGTGATAGCGTTGTAGCAGATTGTCCAACAGGCGGCTGTTGTCGGGCGAGAGATCGTCCACGGGAAAGAGACCGTAGACCGGCAACTGGCCGTGATAAGCGTTGGCGAACTGCTGGGTTTCCAACGGACGCAGATGCAGAATCGCATCCCCTGTCGTTTCCCGATTGGCAATCTCCCTGGCCATTGCGCTGTTTTCCAGACCGTTGGCGGGCAATTGAAAACGGACCAGCAGCACCAGGGCAATCAGCGCCAGGGCTGCGGCGTAGAGAGCGACCACCCGACCCTCGCCCTCCTCCTCCCTACGCAACAGGCGGGCAAGCAAGAGAATCCCGCCCACCAGCCCAGCCAGGAGCAGAAAGAGGGCGAACCAATCCGGGCCGAGAGGACTCCCCAACCGCCACCAGGCAAAGACAATTGTCTCATCCCGCACAAAATCCCATTGGCGTAAGAGGGGTGAATAGGTCCAACGGGTAAAAGTTTCCGGGGCAAAGAGTGGTTGGACCGTGCGGTCCAGCCAGTCCTGCACCAGGGCAAAGGGAACGAGCATCCCCAGCCATTGAACGGTCAACGAGATCAGCGCCAGCAGCGTCGTCAGCCAGCGTCCCAACCGGCCCCAGCGCTCTTCGACAAAAATCCATTGCCAAGCTGGAGCGGTCATCAGCAGCAGAAAAGGCAAGACCGGAACCAAAAAGCGCGGTCCCCAACTGTAGCCGCCGTGCCACATATACCACTTGGCATAGAGCAACCAGTAGAGCAGAGCCACCCCCGCGCTGCTCACCAGCAGCCAGCGCGCCCGCCGCCAGAACCAGCCCACCCCCAGCGGAACCAGCAGCAGCACCGGGCTATACCAGAGAAGTCCCCGCCCTGGGCTGACCAGCAGACCGATCAGTCCAAAGAGCCAATCGCCGTTGAAGGCTTCGCTCTCCACATAGCCGCTGTCCAGCAGAGAGCCAAAACGCAGCCAGTTCCACCAGAGCGAGACGATCCCCGCGGCCAGGATGGGGGTGGCGAAGAGGATCCATTCTCGATATTGGGGATTGGGGATTGGGGATTGGGGATTGGGCCGTCGACGCCCCAGTCCCCAATCCCCAATCCCCAATCCCCTTCCTTCCGCCAGCACCGCGGCCAGCGCCAGCCCGTAGACCGGCAACGTCACCAGATTGATCGAGCGGGAGAGGTAGGCCAATCCCCAGACCAGACCAGCCCAGAAGAGGATGTGTTTGTGCTTTTCCTGCTGAAAGGCCAGCAGCCAATAGGTGGCGGCAAAAAGACCCCAGCCGGCCAATGTATCGCTGAAAAAGGTCTGGGTGTAGGGCCAGGCCAGGGTCGCCAACCCGTAGGCCAGAGCGGTGGCGATAGCCGCAAAACGGCTCCAGCCCAGACGGATCACCGCCAGATAGAGCAGGCCACCGGTCCAGGCGGTAAGCAGAGGATTGAGCAGCAGCGCGGTCTGGGCCAATCCCAGGGCAGGCCAGAGCCGAGCCAGCCAGACCAGCGGCAGGGCCAGCAGTGTCATCCCCAGCCCCTTGCGGCTGTAGAGTTCGCCGTCCGGGCCAAAACTGCCCTGTTGCAGCCCCATCCAGAGGAGCTGATTCGTGTCCACCTCGCCCCGGCGCACAATACTCTCGGTGGCGGCAAACATCGCCAGCCCGTCGCTGCTTTGGATCAGGCCGGTGTAGGTAATCAGGTAGCAGGCGAAAAGCAGGGCCGCGACGAGGAAAGCAGTTCTGCGTTCCCGGCGGGTGATAGGGTTGGGTTCGGTGGGTTCGGTGGACAAAACAGTCATATGAAATCGTGGAGCGCTGGTTGAAACCAGCGCCTGCTATGGAAAGTGCGTTGAAACGCACTGGGACCCGATGTGTAACCCGTTTCAACGGGTTTCCCAGATCAGACGCCGAATTGATTCGGCGGGGTATGGCGATTGCGAATTGGAGGCTGGTTGAAACCAGCGCCTGCGATGGAAAGTGCGTTGAAACGCACTGGGACCCGATGCGTAACCCGCTTTGACGGGTTTCCCGGAGCTGCCACAGCCGCAGACGCCGAATTGATTCGGCGGGTTTACGGATCCGCAATGGATACAGAAAATTCGACAAATTCATTCTGACTGCCATCGGCCAGCCGCAACGGCACACGGCCCGCCGGGGTATACAGCCCGACAATCAGCCGGTAGTTTCCAGCCGCTGTCTGCGCGGGAATCACCATCCGGTAGGGGTCCCGCACGACGACACCCGCTTGCCAGGTGTCCGTGGGCGCCAGTCCCATCACCGGCAGATTGTCCTGCTGGGCAACGAGTCGCCCCTCCCCATCCAAAAGTTGGGTAAAGACGGTATAGCTGGTCGATACAGACGTTTCCGCCTGCCAGTATACCACGAAATGCAGCGCTTCTCCGGGCCCGGCCTGACCTGTGTGGGTGGCAAGCAGGCGGATCGGCCCGCCATCCGTCTCTGCCCAGGCAATGGGTGTCTGGGGCAGTTGCACGATGCGTGCCAGTTGGCAACTACCCAGGGTTTGTGCATCCAACACCTGCACATCGCCCCGTTGGAAGTAATCGGCGGCCAGAGCGGGTTTGTCACCCATCGCCAGCCACCAGAAGCCTGCGGTCTCCTCTCCCAGAGCCGCCAGCTTCTCGCCGATCACCTGGGCCGGTTCTGCGTCGGGCCGGTAACCGTCGATCAGACGGATGTCGTAGTTCCTGCGCAGCCAGGGGTAGAACTGCTCCCACGCCTCGCTCTGCTCCGTGGCAATCATCCGCTCCGGCCATTCGGCCTCTTTTTGCAGGAATTCCACAGCTTCCCGGCAGGGGTGGGCGGCCAGACGAGAGTCAGCGTAGGCACGGCCCAGTGCAGGCAGAGAGAGCAGCGCGGTCAATACGCCGACGGCCAGCACGCCCCAACTCAGACGGCTGCTCCAAACTCGAATGCGCGTACCCGCCCCTCCGGGCCAGATCTGGCCCAGGAATTCGGCAGCCACCAGCACCAGCAGGGCGGTACGAAAGAGAACCGTTTCCCAGAGCAGCCATTGCGCGTTGGGCAGCATAATAATAAAGATGTGGGATTCGACAAAATTGCTGAACATCAGCCCGATGGCGATGGCGATACCCCGAAAATCGGGCAGGAGCAAGACAATAAAAGCCAGCACCCAGAGGGCAAACTGGGGACTCCAGCCTTTGCTGTAGAGAAAAAGCCAGATGACGCTGACCCCGGCAAAGGCGATAAGCGTGCGGGGCTGCTGCCAGTCGTAGGCCCGGGTGTAGAGCCAGAGAAAGAGCAGACCAAAGGCGATTGTGATGGCTGTCCAGGGCAGGCTGCTCTGCCAGAGGGGACCGTCCAATCCGGGCAGATTGCGCATATCCAGCGGAACCTGACCGAAGCCGTAATAGCCGTCCAGCACAGCCCACAGACTTTGCCAGGGCGGGCGAATGCTGTTGGCAGCCAGGCTGCTGAAAGCGAATGTCGGGTCACCCCCTACCAGCGGGTAACCAAAACCGATCACCGCGGCGGCAACAATCAGCGTGTAGAGCACGGGCCAGAGCAGATTTCCGGGCGAACGCCGATTGAACCACTCGTAGCGGGCCGCGGACAAGCTCAGTTTTGCCCCCATCCATCGCACAGCCAGGGGAATCAGCAGGGCAGGCGTCAGTTTTGCCAGAATTCCCAACCCGGCAGCCAGTCCACTCCCCACCCAGCCCCAGGGCCGTCGGCGGCTTTCCAGCAGCAGATCCATCCCCAGCAACATAAAAAAGAGGGGCATCGACTCGAACCAGCCCAGGAAAGTGTAAGCCGGGGTAAAGAGCAGGGCGTAGAGGAGGGGGGGGAGGAGGGGAAAGGGGATGATGGGATGATGGGGTGATGGGTCAGGACCCACTCCCCGATCTCCAGTCCCCAATCTCCGCTCCCCAATCCCCAATCTTCCTGCCAACCGGTAGATGAGCAGAAAGTTGCCGATTTCAAAGACGAGCAACGAAAAACTGAGCAGACTGTAGAAAAAGAGGCGAGGATCGGCCCAGGGCGGGATACGGGCGGAGAGATTGAAGACGGCAATCATCAGATTGGGGAAAAGGGGCGGGTAAACCGTCCACATATTCTCGAAGGCCCGGTAGCCGGCCGGAGTCAGCAGCGCCCAGGTGCGGTAGTAGTCGTAGTCAGAGAAGTCGGCGATGAAGCCGCCTGTGCGGAAGAGAAAGACAGACATCACCCGGAAGCTGATGAAAAGCAGCAAAATCAGGAAAAAGAGTTTGCGTTCAGTGTTGGGCTGGCCGTGGGAAGTCAAGAGTGCTCTGTCCGAAAGTGCGGTGCGGGAAATCCTTCATTCTATTATACGCGGCAGAGAGAAGATGGGGGGAATCCCTGCGCGGGTTGCGGTAGGTTGGGTTCTTACCCGAGGAAAATCTGGAATTCCCGTGAAGGTATGGGGCAAGAACCCAACAGCGGGGATCGTCTGGGTTGGGTGGTATCCCAGAGGCGTTGAGGGGCAGGGTCGGTTGCCGGCGGCGATTCCACCCAACCTACGGCAACCAATGCCATTTCCGTGGCGCATCCCGAATTGATTCGGCGGTCACTTTGCGCTACAGTAGAGCGAAATCTTTATCCACTCAAACCGGAGTACCCCCAATGCCCGAACTCATACCGGCTGACCTGGCCCGCTTTATTGCAACCGAATCCATCACTGCCCGGCTGATCGCCGACATCGGCGAGACACCCACTGTGCCCGCGGCTGCCGCGGCCCTGGGCGTGGGATCAGAACAGATTGTCAAAACCCTGCTCTTTCTGGTGGAGACGCCGGACGCGCCCGACGGGTTGCCGGTGGTGGTGATCAGCAACGGGGAGAGCCGGGTGGAGAAGCGTCCCCTGGCCGAGCGCTTTGGGGTGGGCAAGAAGCGGGTAAAGCTGGCCCCGCCGGAGGTAGTGCTGGTATTGTTGGGATACCCAGCGGGTGGCGTGCCCCCTTTTGGACACGCCACCCGGCTGCCTGTGCTGCTGGACAGCGCCATCACCGCTTTGGGCGAGGATGGGCTGGTCTACGGCGGCGGCGGCGACCACCACACAATGCTGGAACTGACTGTCGGGGAACTGCTGCGGGTGACCCAACCGGCGGTAATCGCACTCAGCGATCCTGCATAGACGACAAACAGGAACACGGATAACACGGAAAGGACGGATTTACACAGATTCAATCTGTGGCAATCTGTGTCATCTGTGGACGATTTTCGTCCTTCGTTGTGCCTGGCTGGACACGAACGCTACTTTCTACTCACCAGCGGCAGATAGAGCAATTCTTGGGGAGTAGTAGTCCCGGTCGCTGTAGCGGTCGCTGTGGCGGTCGCTGTGGCGGTCGCTGTAGCGGTTGGCGTGACGGTCGGTGTACTGGTGGCTACGGTCGTTGTGGCGGTCGCTGTGGCGGTCGGTGTGCTGGTGGCTGCCGGGGGTGGATTCTCCTGTCCCTGGCTGGGTGTGCCCGGGTTCCAGTCCTGGCTGTGGGTGAGCAGACCGCCGCCGCTGTTGACACCGCCCCAGGCGATGGATTGGTTACCTGTGGCCCCAGCCACAAAGTCGAACTGCCCCGGCGCAAACTGCCGCCAGATGCCTTTGGCCACGGCCACGCTGACCCGGCCAATCGATCCACCGGATCCCCACTGCACAAAATCGACCATCGAGGAAGTGCTGAAGAAGTTGCCGTCGATGTACAGTCCCAAATCCGATGCGTTGTCGTCCAAATCGTCCCAAGGGCGGACGACGAGAATTTCACCGGGGGTGAGAATGTAGTCGTCTCCGCTGACAATGGGAAGTAGGCCCACCCGCTCGTAGCCAAAACGGGCACAGAACCACCAACTACCGATATCGATTGTCCCGCTCCCCGTATTGCGTAGCTCGATCCAATCCTCACTAGAATTGACGCCCCGGTAGTAGACTTCGTTGATCACGATGTCCTCGTTGGCGCTGGGTTGGGCGGATATGCGCGGCCCGCCCAGGGCCAGCGCAAACAGCCCCGGCAGCAGAAAAGCAAAAAAAGCGACAAGCAGCGGATGTCGGCGACGGATCACAGCACACCTCACAAAAGTATGGGGATAGATGGGCAAAGGAACGTTGTGGAACAGTATACAGAGAGTCGACGCTGGGCGCAACCTCTCCCCAGGCTACCGGCTGGTGATGACCGGGCAGCCCGCGGCCATCGCTTCCAGCAGCATCATCCCAAAACCCTCGTATTGGCTGGGGAATAGATACGCAGTGGCCCCGGCGTAGAGCGCGGGTTTGTCGGCCTCGTCCACCCAGCCAGCGTAGTGGATCTGTTCGTCCAGATTCAGCGCGGCAGCCATACGCCGGGGATCGGGGAAGAAGTCCGTGTCCCGTCCCGGCAACTTCCCAGCCAGGACAAGTTTCACCGCCGGGTCGCCCCCTTTGTCCAGATAGCGGCGATAGGCGGCCAGAATCCCCTCCACGTTTTTGCGCGCATCAAAACCGCCCAGATAGAGAAAGTAGCGGGCGGGCAGGGCGTATTTGGTTCGGATGGCGTAGGAGGTTGACCGCTCTTGTGACGCTGACTCCGCCACATTCGGGCCGTGATGAACCGGGAAAACCCGGGTTGAAGGAATAGACAAATGGGTCGTCACATCCCGCGCCCCGGCCTGGCTGACGGTTATCACCGCCGCGGCCCGACGCGCTGTGCGGCTGACCAGACCGGTGTAGAGCCGGTTGAGCGTCCCGCCCCGGTAGACGGGCAACAGCAGGGGAATCAGATCGTGGACGGTGACGACAGTGGGGATCGGCTGCCAAAAGGGGGCTGCCCAGTAGGGAACGAACAACACATCCGCGCCCAGCCGCCGGGCCGCGGCGGGGACAGCAATCTGTTCCCAGTAGAGCTTGGCGAGTTGGCGGGGGAGGGAGGGGATTGGGGATTGGAGATTGGAGATTGGAGATTGGGGACTGGGGATCGGGGATTCGGTGTCCCAGTCTCCGGTCCCCGATCCCCGATCCCTGCCCTTCGGCGTTAGGAGTGTAAAACGCGTACTGGTTTCCATCTGGGCCAGATGCTCCACCAGCCGGTGCAGATATTGTCCGCTGCCGGTGGTGCTTTGGCCCCAGAACCAGCCGTTGATGAGGATGCGCAGTGGGCTGTCAGCCATTGACTTTACCAAACCGGTCAGATATACTAGTGATCTATACAAAGGAGGTGCGACCAATGGATCAGAATCGCATCGTCATCGATCCTGCAGTGCATTTTGCCCAGCCCACAGTGGCGGGCACGCGTGTCCCAGTCTATGCAGTCCTGGAATTGCTAGAAGCCGGTATTGGCTTCGATACAATCATCCGCGACTACTATCCAACTCTCGCAATTGACGATATCCGCGCTTGCATTCGCTATGCGGTCAATCTGATCAAAGCAGAGGAAGTTCATTTGGCTCTGGCGCTCTGATGCGTTTCTTTTGTGATCAGGACGTTTATCGTCTGACCGCCGAGTTTCTGAGATCGTTGGGGCACGACGTATTGACGGCTGCTGATGTAAGAATGAGTCAAGCGGTTGACCGGGAAATCCTGCAATTTGCCGCCGCCCACAACCGTATACTTGTCACCCGCGACAAAGACTTCGGTTCTCTCGTCTTTTCCCGAATGTTTCCTCATCGCGGCGTACTTCTTCTGCGCGTAACACCACTGACGCTATCCGAAATTCACACCGAACTGGAACGACTTCTGTCACTCCAAACCGACGAGGATATTCAGCGCAGCTTTGTAGTCGTCGAAAAAGATCGCCATCGGATTCGTAGGATCGGCTAAAAAGCATTTCCCCGTACCCACGCCACTGTGCGCGCCATCCCCTCCTCCAACGAAACCTCCGCTTCCCAGCCCAATACATTTTTCGCTTTTGTGCTGTCCAGATAAGTCGCCAGCACTTCGCCTGCGGGCCGGGGAATGTAGACCGGGGCCTGGGTGTAGCCGGTTGCCACTGAAAGCACCGCGTGGAGCCGGTTGATGTCCGTGGGGATGCCTGTGCCGACATTGAGTATGCCGTGGGCGTCGCCTTCCAGTGCCAGCCGATTGGCCCGGGCAATGTCACCCACAAAGCAGAAGTCCCGAATCTGCTTGCCGTCGCCGGTGATTTTGGTGGGCAGGTTGCGCAGCATCGCGCCGGCAAAGATGGCGATGACACCCGCCTCACCTTTGCTGTCCTGACGGGGGCCGTAGACATTCGGA
Source organism: Litorilinea aerophila (assembly GCA_945905745.1). GTDB lineage: Bacteria > Chloroflexota > Anaerolineae > Caldilineales > Caldilineaceae > JACQGT01. Next base: position 639 of record CAMDQF010000221.1, on the reverse strand, counting down.
TAGCGCAGGGCCACGTAGTCCAGCCCGTAGTTCTGCCAGTAGAGGTCCAGGTGATATTCGCAGCTCAGTTTGTTGGCCCCGTAGTTGTCTTTGGGCTGGGCCTTGCTGGCTTCGGTGAAAGGCAATCGCCCACCACCGGTGGGGCTGCCGTCTTCGCTGTAACCCTCGCCGTAGGTGGCTCCACCTGTACTGGCGAAGACAATCTTCTTCACCCCGTGCTTGCGGGCCAGTTCCAGCAGATGCAGCGTGCCCACCACATTGACTTGGGCGTAGGTGGCTGGGTCGCTCATACTGTCGCGCACGTTGGCCAGCGCGGCCTGATGGGCGATGGCGTCGGGCTGCTCCGCCGCGAAAATCTCGGCCAGCCGGGGCTGATCCCGCAGATCTGCTTCGTAAAAGGTCGCCGCCGCCGGGACATTCTTCCTCTTGCCAGTGTGCAGATTGTCCAGCACAACGACCTGGTGGCCCGCGGCCAGCAGCCCGTCGGCCACGTGGCTCCCAATAAAACCGGCCCCGCCGGTGACCAGAATTTTCATAAATCATTTTTCCTTCGGTATGAACAGACGCGCCCCTCAAAAGGGTACGGAGCGAATGAATCAGTGTCCCAGAAAGTAGTGCGTGGTGCGTGAACCAGTATCA
>CAMDQF010000220.1 GCA_945905745.1 Litorilinea aerophila | reverse complement strand
AGGTCTGGCTTATGTTAGCCTAATTGTCAAAAGTCCAATGCGTATTGCGTATTGCGTATTCCGTATTTCCTGTCTCGAACGGCGAAAGAACCCTCAAGCGCAAGTATTGGTCAAGGGGTGTGAGATTAACCCTTCCCTGTAGACGAGTAGAACCGACAAGGAACCAGACCTACGCAATACGGAATACGCAATAGCTCACGTCCTCCTCACCCGCTGCTTCCCTTTCCCGGCAACCCGCTCAATTACGCCCCGGGCTTCCAAATCCAGCTTGACAGTCATCATCCACCAGCCAGGCGAAGTGTTTTCCCGCACTGCCTGAGGTAGCAGGGGAACAATACCGTCGATCAGTGGCTGCAATTCAATACCGCCTTCGTCAGTGGGGACGACTTGCAGAAAAGCATCCCGGTAGATGTCGTAGGTGGATTTGGTTACGCGGCCGCCTTTCTTGGCCGGGTCGGGATGCAGCGCCTCGTACATTTCTGTTTCACTCATTGGTTCTCACCTTTAGAACTGATGGTGGGGTTTGGCCTATAATAGAGAAGAGCGTAGCAATCCGTCAAGTCTGGCGATTTGAACGAAAACACAAGGAGAACCAAATGAGCGACGAAACCCGGCCCTGTGGGGCAACGACCAAAGCGGGCGATCCCTGTAAGAACAACGCTCAGGAAGGCTCGGACTATTGCTACATCCACCGCAACTACCAACCGGCGGTTGTGCCAGACAAAACCGCGGCTTCTTCCACCGCCGCGCCCCCGCCAGCCTCGCCAGCTTCCGGGATGGACCGGGAGGAGTTTCGCAAGCTGGTAGCGGAATTGAACGCACTCTCCGAACAGTTGCGCGCCATCGACACCCGCTTCATTCCGCCTGATCTGACGCTGGAAGGGCTGGGCAAGCTGCTGCAAGAGAATATCTACCGCTTCACCCCCCAGGCCCAGCGCGAGATTATCGATACCCTGCGCTCCAGCTTTGCAGGCACGACCGCAGAAGATCTGGTCAACCCAGAGACCTGGAAAGGCTTCTGGTTTGTGCTGAATTACATGGCCCAGAACCAGAAGCAGGAAGCGCAGGCCAAACTCAGCCGTCAATTGGAGAAGATTCCCGGCTTTGCCTTGTTGGGCGATCTGGCCGCGGGGCTGAAGGATGCCAAGCCCAGCGACTTCCTGGAGCCGGATACGTGGAAGGGACTCTATTACATTCTCAACTACTCGGCCAAAACCCAGCTCGAGCAGATGAAGCAGCGCATTCTGGGGCAGGGGGAGAGTGACCAGTGACCAGTCAACAGTCCGCTGTAAAGGCGGGTATCTCCCCTTCTGGGATTGCCCGAATCCTGCGCGAGACGCCGGACGGGTTACGGCTTTTTTGCAGCGCCGTAGACCCCACATTCCTCACTTGGCAGCCCGCGCCGGGCGAGTGGAGCATCGGCCAGCTTCTCGGCCATCTACTGGACGCGGACGAACACGCCTTTGAGCAGCGCATCCGCTGGATGTTGGGCAACCCCGGCGGGACGATTTCCCGCTGGAGCGCGGCGCGGGCTGCGGAAGCGCGAGGCACAGGCGACGATCCCCTGTCCCTGCTGGCCGAATTGGCCGAGCGCCGGGTGGGGCGGGCCGCTTTCGTGGCCGAATTGACCGCCGAACAGTTGGCGGCCGGCGCATATTTCCCCGACCGGGGCGAATTTCTCGTCTCTGATTTCGTCGTCGAGTGGGCCTGGCATGACTGGGATCACACAAAGCAGGCGATGGAGATTTTGAAGCAGTCGGTGTGGGGTGGGTTTAGCGCGGAAATGCAAAAGGCGTTGGCTGGGGGGTAAGACGATGAGATCGGTACGGGCCATCATCCCATCGTCCCACTCCCCCGAGCAAGAGTCTGTCTATTGCCCTGTCCCCTCCTCCTCCGCCGTTATTATTGGCAGAAAAATCTGTTCCCGCACCCCCGTACCCACCACAATCAGCCGCCGCCCCACAAAGTCGCTGATATAGGCCCGTTTGCCATCGGGCGAGAAGGCGATGGCGTGGGGATTGGTCACACCCCCAAAGTCGATCTGGGCCACTACATTGCCCGTGGCCGTCTCTACAATCGTGCTGCTGCGCCCGCCCAAATCCCCTGTCCAGGCGAAACGGCCGTCTGGCGAAAGTCCCAGGCCGTGGGGCGCGGCGTTGACCGCGGTCTCGTCCAGCACCTCTCCGGTCTCCCCATCCAGAACCAGAAATTTGTCCTCTCCCTGCAATGTCAGATAGATGCGGCTGCCATCCGCCGAGCGTTTGAAGCCATGGGGCTGCACGCCCACCTGCCACTTAGCCGTCTCGGTGAACGCAGCCGTATCCACCACGCTCAGGCTCTGGCCGTTGTAGTTGGTGACCCAAATGGTCTTGCCGTCCGGCGCGGCCAGGGGAGAATCTGGGGTGTCGCCTACGGGGATCTGGCTGATCGCCGCCAGGCTTTGGGTGTCGATGACCGAAACACTATTGCTGCCCAGATTCGCCACATAAAGGCGGCGCTCGGCCTCGCCGCTGACCGGGTCGGCAGCCAGCTCCATCCCGTGGGGACGGTCGGGCATGGCGATGGTTTTGATGACCATTTCGGTCTGGGTGTCAATGACGCTCAGGCTGTCCTCGAATTCGTTGGTCACAAAGGCCCGGCTGCCGTCGGCAGTGAGCAGCACATTGACCGCGCCCCGACCCACGCCAACACTCTTGACGATTTGCAGGCTGACCGCGTCGATAATGCTGAGGCTGCGGTCGGTGAAGTCGGCCACATAGAGCCGGCTGCCGTCGGGTGAGACTGCGATGCCGTGAGGAGCAGCGCCCATGGCAATGGTCGTGATGATTGTGGGGGAGACAGTGGACGTGGCCTGAATCTCAACGGGCTGACGGGCTTCCCTGACCTGGACGTGTGCAGAGCAGATGGCCAACCGCGCGCCTACCGACTGGTGGCCGGCCTCGACCCGACGGATGGGGCTGCCAAAGAGTGCGCTGAGCAGCAGAAGCGAGAGGAAAATCAGTGTAGACCGGCTGACGGCAATCAATGAGACGCGCACGGGAGACCTCCTGGAACGGATAGGTTTGGGTTGACTTCTCCCAGTTTGCCATCCAAACTCGGTGCTGTCATCCCCCAAAGGTTGTGTCTTTGTCCCCGACGAAAGGAAGGGATTGGGGATTGGGGACTGGGGATGTGGTTCAAATGGCTTTTTGCAGTGGAGTCGTCCATTGGAGCAAAAGCAAAAATAGCATTTGACATTTGAAATGCGATACGGTATGGTATCGTTGTCAGCTCGAATGACTCGAATGACACAATCCCACCGCTTGAACGCCTAAATTTTACCATTACCATCGAATCAGCTACTTCATTCCCACTGATCGGAACCGTTTTACTTACCCCAAGGAGGAACAGCAGTATGAATAGGCTTAGAGTTGTTTTGGCTTGTCTGGTGTTTGGCGCTCTTTTGATGAGCGCCTGCGCCCCTGCACCGGCGGCCGCGCCGGCTGCAGCAGAACCTGCTGCGGCACAACCAGCCGCAGCAGAACCGACAGCAGTACCCGCCGCAGAAGCAGCTCCGGCTGCGACTACGGACGGCGAAGTGCCCCGCAACCGCACAATGATTGTGGCCGACTTTGGCCCCACCTACGGTCCGCCCGATATGTGGAGCCCCTATAACCTGGGCGGCACCCATCAGCAGGGTGTAGCTCTCTTCCACGAACCGCTGGTCTATGCGGATATGCTCGACGGTCACGAGTATCCCTGGCTGGCGACCAGTTGGGAGTACAACGCTGACGCTACGGAACTGGTCTACAATCTGCGCGATGGCGTCACCTGGAGTGATGGCACACCCTTCACCGCCGAGGATGTGGTCTACACCCTCAACACCCTGCGCGACTTGGGCAACGACGTTCGCCTGGGCGGCATCTACCAGACCTTCATTAAAGAGGCTACGGTTGTTGATGCCCTGACGGTGAAAATTGTCTTCAACGCCCCTTCTCCCCGTTTCCACGCCGAGACTGTGGTGGCCAAGGGCGATTCGGCTACATTCATTGTCCCTAAGCACATCTGGGAAGGCCAGAATTGGGCTGAATACACCGCCTTCAACGACGGGGCTGGCCCAGTCACCACCAGCCCCTGGCGCTACTCCTTCGCCGACGACACCCGCCGCATCATCGACCGGGTGAAGAGCTGTGACGAATGGTGGGCCTGCCGCACGGGTTTCGCACCCCTGCCCGATGTGGAGCGCTTTACCCAGATCGTGATTGCTGATCAACAGGCCCAGGCCACCGCTCTGATCCGCAACGAAATCGACCAGACCCACGACCTGCGGGTCGATCTGATCGAGAAAATCCTGCAGGAAAACCCGAACGCTACCACCTGGACCGGTCGGGAAGGCCCCTATGGGATGGTCTCCTGGTGGCCTACCGCCCTGCACCTGAGCAACAAAGACAAGCACTTCAGCAAGGCCGAAGTCCGCTGGGCCATCAACCGCTACATCGACCGGGACAAACTGATCGACTTTGCCTTTGCCGGCAACGGTCAGAAGTCGGTCTGGCCCTTCCCCCCCTTCAAGGGTCTGCAAGCCTCCATCGACAACCTGGCCGACCTGGAAGCCCAATACCAGCCCGATCTCTTTGACCCGGCGGATGGCGATGCCCGCCTGACTGCGGCTGGCTACACCAAAAACGCTGACGGTATCTGGGCCGATGCAGACGGTGACACCATCAAATGTTACATCGCCAGCCTGCCCCACTTCTCGGACCTGGGGCCGATTCTGGTGGAGATGCTCAAACAGGGCGGCATCGACACAACCTTCTCTCAACCGCCAGATGTGGGCGCGATCCTCTCTTCGGGCGACTATACCTGCGGTCTCTTCGGTCACAACGGCGCGATGTCCGGCAATATCTACCGCACGTTGCTGCTCTACACGACCGGCGATCCGGGCAACTGGTTCCAGTACTCCAATCCGGAGTTCGATGCCATTGTGGAAGAGTTGGCTGTGACAGCCGACGAAGCCAAGGTGCGTGAACTGGAACTCGCTGCCATGGAAATCTGGCTGCGGGATATGCCCGATGTCAATCTGGCCCAGTTCTACAACCGGACTGGCAACAACCAGACCTACTGGACCAATTGGCCCTCGACGGCAACCGATCCCTTCATGAACGGCATTCACATGCACACCGGTTTCCCCTACACGATGATGCAGTTGAAGGCCACCAACGCCCCGTAATGGATTGTCAAGGGTAAGTCCCCTGTTATGTGACCAGTAGTCAGTGACCAGTTGTTATCGGTCACTGATTACTGGTCACTGATTACTCGCCACAAACGCCAGGATCGTTGCCGAACTATGACACTCGATTATTTGTTGAAACGAATCTTTCAGTTCTTTCTCATCGCGTTTCTGGCGGCGAGTATCAATTTCTTCTTTCCTCGTATGTCCGGTCAGGACCCCATCCGTGAGAAGCTCTTCCTACTGCAAAGTCAGGGTGTCAACGTCTCCAGCGAAGAGGTGGAAGGTCTGATTAAGACCTATAATGCCAAATTCGGCCTGGACCAGCCCCTATGGCGGCAATATCTGAACTATTTGGGCAATATGGCCCGACTGGATTTTGGCGTCTCTATCGCTAATTACCCCTCGACTGTGCTTTCGATGCTGGGGCGGGCCATCCCCTGGACGGTAGGGCTGCTGCTCACGGCTACGCTCATCAGCTTTACCGCGGGCACGATTGTGGGGGCGCTTCTGGCCTGGGGCAAAGCGCCCCTCTGGGTACGCACTATTTTTCCCGCGCTCTTTACTTTTTCGGCTGTCCCCTTCTATCTGATGTCCATTATTCTGCTCTATATTTTTGCCTTTCAATGGCCGATCTTCCCCCTCTTTGGCGGATTTGGCGCCCAGCGTATTCCAGAGGTTAGCTGGAGCTTTGCGCTCGATGTGTTACACCATTCGATTCTGCCCGCTTTCTCCATTGTTTTGGCCCAGGTCGGCTTCTGGGCATTGTATATGCGCTCGATGATGGTGACTGTGCAGGGCGAGGATTATATATTGCAGGCCGAAGCCAAAGGACTGAAGGATTCGCGCATCTTTTACCGCTACGCCATGCGCAACGCCATCCTGCCCCAGGTCACCGGGCTGGCTCTCTCTCTGGGCACAACGATTTCCGGGGCAATTCTGGTGGAGATTGTCTTCAGCTACCCTGGCGTTGGTTCTGTGCTGCTGGCAGCCGTGCGCGGCTTTGACTGGTTTGTGATTCAGGGTATCGTCTTTCTGGTGATTCTTTCTGTGGCCTTTACAATGCTCGTCATCGATCTGATCTATCCGCTGCTCGACCCCCGTATTAATTATCGGACTGAATAGAGGAGCGAAACTCGACCCAGGAATGTGGGCCACAAGATCGTGGACGCAGAAAACACAGATTTCGCAGATTCTTAATCCGCGTCCATCCGCCCTTTCCGCGCCATCCGCGTGCTATTCTTTCAGTTAGCATTCTCCCGTATCATAAGGCGAACTTTTCTATGGCAATTCAATCGACGCCTGTACGCCAAGCGCCGCCCCCGTCGGCCAGTCGGCTGCGGGACACAATTCTCTATTTTCGACGCAACCGCCCGCTGGTTATTGGCTGTGCTCTTCTGCTGCTCATCGTTCTCTTTGTGTTGGTGGGAGCCGTTGTCACTGAACCGGACGACGCTCGCCCGTTGGCATTTCGCCCCAGCCAGCCCCCCTCTGCCGAACATTGGCTGGGCACAGACCGGCTGGGCAAGGACATTCTGGCAGTGATGACCGAAGGCACACCTCAGACCATCCGTATCGGTGTGACGGCGGGTTCCATTGGTGTTCTCATCGGCACAATTCTCGCCTTCTTTAGCGGCTATTACGGCGGGATCTTTGACACCATCACCCGCTCGACTGTGGACATCCTGCGTACCGTCCCCGCTCTTCTGGTGCTAGTCATCATCGCCATCTCTGTGCCGGGAGATATGTCGGTCTTTGAGATGTCGCTGATTGTGGCCGCCCTGGCCTGGCTGGGGCCGACCCGGGTCCTGCGCGCCCAGGTGCTGGTTATCCGCCAGCATCCCTATGTGGAGATGGCCCGTTTCAGCGGTCTCAGCGGCCCGGAGATTATCATCCGCGAGATGATTCCCAATCTCATGCCCTTCATCGTGGCAACCTACATCAGCTCCATCTCCGGCGCGGTGCTTGCCTCGCTCGGTCTGGAAGCTATCGGACTTGGCCCCTTCGAAGCCAACACCCTGGGCATGACTATCTACTGGAACATCTGGTACGCATCCCTGATCAACGGCTGGTGGTGGTGGTGGGTGCCCCCTATTGCCGTGATTGTCCTCCTATTTGTGGGCCTCTTCCTCATCTCCGAGGGGCTGGATGAGTGGGCCAATCCTCGCCTGAGAAAGCGCGTCTAATGGCACAGAAAACAGAGCCAAAAAGCAGTCGGTTTCAATCGAGCAAAGCCGAACCCCTGCTTGAAATCAAGGATTTGCATGTCCACTACGAGACCACCGATGGCGCAGTCAAAGCCGTGAGTGGCGTCGACCTGACTCTCTACGAGGGCGAGCGGGTGGCCCTGGTGGGCGAGTCCGGTTGTGGAAAGACAACCCTGGCCCTGGCGATCATGCGCCTGCTCAAGTCGCCGGCGCGCATCGTCCAGGGGGAGATTATTCTGGATGGCAGGGACTTGCTTAAGCTGAACGAAGAAGAGATGCGTCTGGCCCGTCTCCAGGATGTGGCGCTTGTCACCCAGTCGGCCATGAACGCGCTCAACCCGGTCATGCGCATCGAAGACCAGATCATCGACGGCCTGGTTGATCACGGCTATCAGGAGACAAAGGCATCCTTTCGCCAGCGCGTCCATTCCTTGCTGGAACACGTGGGATTGAAGGCGCACGTAGCGCGGATGTTCCCCCATGAATTGAGCGGTGGGATGAAGCAGCGGGTGGGCATGGCGACGGCGACCGCCCTGCAACCCAAGCTGATCATCGCCGACGAGCCGACCAGCGCCCTGGATGTGGTTGTCCAGCGCCAGGTAATGACCACCCTGGGCCGTTTGCAGAAGGAGACCGGCGCATCGGTGATTCTCGTGGGCCACGATATGGGGCTGATTGCCCAGTTTGCCGACAAGGTGGGGGTGATGTACGCGGGCAAGATGGTCGAGCTTTCTCCCATCGAGCGCATTGTGAAGCAGCCGCTCCACCCTTACGCAGACCTGCTTCTCCAGAGTGTGCCCACCCTGGAGGGTAAACGCGACCGTCTGGTCAGTATCCCCGGGATGCCGCCCCGGCTGATTGACCTGCCCGCGGGCTGCTACTTTGCGCCCCGTTGCCCCTCGGCCATGCCCCAGTGTACAGAGGTCATGCCGACGCTGCAACCCTACGACGGACGTTTTGTGGCCTGTCATCTCTACAACGAACCCAGCACGACAGCCATCCCGTTGGAGGTGAAGGCGTGAGCGCGATTTTGGAACTTCGCAATGTCTCGAAGATTTTCGGCGGGGGGCTTTTCGACAAGAATCGCACCGTCGCCGTGGAAGATGTGAGCTTTTCCATTCCGGCAGAAAGCCCTACCATCATTGCCGTGGCGGGGGAGAGCGGCAGTGGCAAGACGACCCTTTCCCGCCTGCTCCTGGGCGTGACCGGGCCAACCACAGGCCAGGTGCTCTACAACGGCGCCGATCTGTCGACTCTGCCCAAAGCGGGGCGCAAGCAATTTCTGCTGGATGTCCAGCCCATCTATCAGGACCCCTTCGGCGTCTACAACCCCTTCTACAAAGCCGATCACCTGCTCTATGTGGCCATCAACAAATTCAAACTGGCGAACTCTGCCAAAGAGGCCCAGCAGATGATTGTGGAGGCCCTGGAAACCGTGGGGATGCGCGCCGACGAGGTGCTGGGCCGTTTCCCCCACCAGTTGAGCGGCGGTCAGCGCCAGCGGATGATGGTGGCCCGTGCCCTGCTTCTGCGCCCCAAAGTGATCCTGGCCGATGAGCCGGTCTCGATGGTGGACGCCTCCCTGCGCGCCACAATCCTGGAAAGTCTGCGCTCCCTGAACCGGGACTTCAACATCTCCATTCTCTACGTCACCCACGACCTGACCACTGCCTACCAGATTTGCGACAGCATTCTGATTATGTACCGGGGCGCGGTGGTAGAGGCCGGTTCGGTGGAAGAGGTGATCCGCAAGCCCAAACACCCCTACACCCAACTGCTGGTCGAGTCCATCCCCCAAATGAGCGCGGTGCGCAATTGGGAGCAGGACGAGGAGGGCGAAACAATGCTCTCCCTGGACGAGTCTCGCCCCTCGGCAGGCTGTAAATTCGCCGACCGCTGCCCGCAGGTGATGGACAAATGCTGGACCGATAAGCCGCCCCTCTATCAGACCGACGACGACCGGGTGGCTCGCTGCTTCCTCTACGAAGATACGCCTGTGTTGGATGGTTCGGATATCACGCCGATGCTGGTGAAGCCGTAGGTTGGGTGAATGGCCCCCCGTCCCCAGCGAATGCCCCGCCGACAGGACAGCCATTCACCCAACACATACCGCCCCGTTGGGTTCTCGCCGCATACCTCCCCTGAAAAAAGGAGACGGATTGACACGGATGGACGGATGCACACGGTGGTGTCCTGAGCTTGCCGAAGGGATAAAATCTGCGCAATCTGCGTTCTGATTTTCGTTGTTATCCGTGTCAGCCGGTCGTGTCGCCTGACACGGCACTCGGCGATCCCCGGCGGCGTGAACCCAATCTACCCCGTTTACCCAACACCCCCGCCGAACCATTGGCTAAATCACGCGCTTGCGCCAATCCCCCAATCCGTGTAAGCTACCGGCATATCGGCGAGTTGCGAGTTGCCACCTGCATACCTGCCACTTTCACCCAAGAAGCCTCTTCCTATGCGCAAATGGATTCTCACCGCCCTGCTCGTCCTTCTCCTGGCCGCCCTGGCCGGGAGCGCCCGCCGCTGGCTGCCGCCCTTTCTCGTTTTCATCGACGTCCACAGCGACCGCATCCAGGGCATCACCGACCTGGCCCAGATCGCCTTTTGGGTTCTGGCTGGCTTGGCTCTGCTGGCCGGTCTGTGGGGCGTCGATCTGCGCGGTCTGCTTGGCAGGAAACAGCCGCCAGAAACCCCATCCACCCCACCCGCTAACTCATCGGTTGTCAACCGTCGCACAGCGACTGGCGGTGGCGCGGCCATCGAAGGCAATGCGTCCGTCACCAATGGCAATCTGATCGGCGGGAATCAGATCACCATCAACGGTCTGGTCATCGCCGACCCGGACGCGTTCTGGGCTTTCCTGCGCCGCCGACCTGCCGAGCCGGAACTGCGCGCCGCCACCGCGCAATACCTGGCCCATCTGGTCACCATCCACCGCTACCTGAGCTTTACGGGGATGGGGATGGCGGATCGGGTGCCCCTGCGCCTCTCTCTGCTGGAGATGTATGTGCCGCTGAAGGCCCGCGTGGAGCGGCCCGACGGCGAAACCTGGGCCAGAGAGATGCGGGTGGCCGGGCGGCGCATAGGCGCGGAGGAGGCCGAGGCCCTGGGCCAGCGTCTTAGCGAACCCCTGCCCGTGCTGGATCTGTTGGCCGAGAACCCCGGGCTGATCGTCCTGGGCGACCCCGGCGCGGGCAAAACAACTTTTCTCAAATACCTGGCCCTGCGCCTGGCCATGGGCGAAGCTGACGCATTGGGGATGCCGCCGCGCCTGCCCATCCTCGTCCCCCTCTCCGCCTACGCCATCGCCCTGGCCGAGAAGGATATCTCTCTCGACCGCTTCATCGGCGACTATTTCGACGGCCGGGTGGGCGACAGTCTGCCCATGGCCGCAATGCTGGCAGAGAGCCTGCAACGGGGCGGCGCGCTCCTGCTGCTGGACGGGCTGGACGAGGTGAAGGATGTGGGCCAGCGCCGGGATGTGGTCGAGCGGGTGGTGCAATTCTTCAGCATCCAGAGCCAGCGGGGCAACAAATTTATCCTGACCAGCCGCATTGTGGGCTACGCTGCCGTCAAACACAGCGTAGACGGGCTGACCGAATGTACGCTGGTGGATTTTGACGACGAGGAGATCGCCCTCTTTGTGGACAAATGGAGCGGGGCCGTGGAGAACGCCGCGCGCGGCGAGGGCGCTTTTGCCAGCCAGACGGCCAGCCGCGAGGGGGAAGAACTGTTGGCCGCGCTGCAACGCAACCCCGGCATCCGCCGTCTGGCCGCCAACCCCCTGCTCTTGACCGTTCTGGCCCTGATGAAACGCCAGGGCGTCACCCTGCCCGAACGCCGGGCCGAACTCTACGAAGAGTACATCAAAATCCTCATCCACCAGTGGAATCTGGCGCGCAGCCTGGGCAACCGCCCCGCCTATCTGCCCGACCCAGCGCAGGTGGTGAAGGTGCTGGCCCCCCTGGCCCTCTGGATTCACGAAAACAGCCCGGGCGTGGGGCTGGCCCAGGAC
>CAMDQF010000219.1 GCA_945905745.1 Litorilinea aerophila | reverse complement strand
TACCGGAGCAGAAGCAGATACCCGGGTGACATTCGGGGCGAACAGTTGGGCTTTGGGATGATTTCCCAAGGGGCAGCGCAATTTGTGGTTGCGCAATTGGATAGAATGGTGTTAGATCGTAGGCAGAGAAATGTCAGTACTGTAGAAGTAGAATATCCAAGTCATCAGCTACACAACACCGCGCACGCTCCGCCGCCATTGGCGGGCTTGTCTTTACAGGAGTTTCACTATGAACAAACTCGGTTTTTACATTCAGAACAGCCAGGGAACCCACGAACACATTTCCAATGTGCAGCCGCCAGTGATCCTTATGCACGCTTGGGATCAGGGGCTGCTCCAGGACATTCGCCGCTTCCGCGCCCCGGATGCCTTTGTGGTGGGGCGTATGGACTACATCGGCCAGGGCGGCGGCAAGATACCGGTCACCCAATCCCTTGTCAATAGCTGGCTGGACGGGTCAGACCCGGCGGCCCGGGGGCGGGAATTTGCCGAACACATTCTGGCCGACAACTTCCAATTGGCAACCCGCAAAGGTGAAAATGGCCGTCTGCTGGTAGACGCCTGGATGAGCCTGAACGAATGTATCCCCGGTCCGGCTTCGGGCGGCTATAGCAACAGCGCGGCGGAGAAAGCCGAGATCGAGCGGCGGCTGCGGGCCTACGACAAATTTCAAGCGGCCTTTCGCAAAAAACTGATGGAGCAGGGCGTTGAGGCCGTGGCCTTCAATTTTGGCGCAGGCGACTTTGGCAGCGCGGCCCACTACACCAACTTCTTCCCAGAGACCCTGGCCTCCTACACCTATTTGGGCTTCCACGAATATGGCTGGCCGGGGATGCGCCCGGACCCGGCGGCCGGCGTCTTTTCCAGCGCGGGCAGCTACCGCCCGATTGTCAACGGTCTGCGCCAGAAGAGTGGGCGCAGCTACAAAGCCATCATCACCGAAGCTGGTCTGGCCCGAATGTTTGCCCACAACAAAGGTGGCGCGGGGGATGTAGGCTGGCTCTACCCGGAAGATTCCATTAGCCAGGACGACTACTGGCGTTCGCTTGAATGGTTCAATGATTATCTGGTGCAGGATGATTTTGCCCTGGGGGCCTGTCTCTTTCAGGTGGGTGTGGGTGCGGGCTGGCAGACCTTCCGCCACTTCGGGCCGGATGCCCAAGGCCAGCCCATCGGCATCTTAGACCGGGTGCGCCAGTTGCGGGACAAGACGGATCACAAGCCCCAGCCCACAGTCGGCGGGGTAGATGTTCCGACAGCACCACCAGTGAATGTTCCGACAGCGCTGCCAGTGAATGTCCCGCCAGTCGCAACGCCACCAAGCGAGGCTCCACTGGTTGTTCCGCCCCCATCCAACGGCACAACCCAGACGGTCTTTCCATCTGTTATGGGTGGCAGCGTTCAGCCTGTGCGAGTTCCTGTGCGGGAAAAGATCGGTTTGGATGCCAACCGGCCTATCGATCCTGACAGCGGTGTGGCCTCGGTCCAGACGGGTGATCCGGGGATTATTGCGGATACAGGTGCGGGCTGGGTGCGGCTGAATTTTGTGCTGGGCCGGGTCTGGCCCAGCGTGGCTGACGCCGGCTGGCAGGAGCGCTACAGCCAGATCATTGCCGGTTTCCGCAGCCGGGGGCTGAAAATTTATGGGCTGATCAGCGACGAGGCAATGAGCGCTCCTCCCGGCGACCAGTTCCGCAATGCGCCACCAGGGGGGAATCCACAGGACGATTGGATCAATCGCTATGTGGAGACATTTGTGACGATTGTGCGCCGCTTCCGCAACGAAGTAAGCGTCTTCGAGAGCTTCAACGAGCCGGATGACTGGCATGGCGGACAGAGCAATTGGATTCATCCTGGCTGGTATGCGGTGATGATCCAGGCCATCCACGAGCGGGTGCGGGCCGATGCCAACCTGAAGGACGTCAGACTGGTATCGGGTCCTCTGCAAGGGCTGCACAACGACGATCAGCACCACAACAATAACGGCGGGGCCGACTATCTGCGTCGGGCTTATCGGGAAGGCAAGCAGCGTTTTGGCTGGGGCAGCCGCGTCCCCTTCCCCTTTGACGGGGTAGGCTATCACCTCTACGTGGCCCAAAGCCCGTCTAACAGCGACACCCAAATTCTGGCCAAATACAAAGAATATCTCTCCGCTCTGCATACTGTCGTTCGGGAGGAGGAGGGGCAGGCCAAACCGGTCTATCTCTCCGAGTTTGGCTGGTTCAGCAACCACAACAACGAGAGTTTTCAAGAGCGGGCCATGCGCCTTGGCCTGAAAACTGCTGTGGATGATCCCAGCCTGGCCCTGGTGATCTGGTTTTGCACCCAGGACTTTGGCGATGACAACGATTTCAAACATTACGGCCTCTATCGCCAAGGCCCCATCAGCCCGGAGAACCGCAAGCCGGGCGTCTATCGCGGCTTCCAGGAAATATTGCGCACCCCAGGCGATGTCCCGGTGGCCGTCCACGGCGCTGCGGCTCCAATCGAAACGGAGATTCCTATGCCTGTGACAGAAGCTCGTATCCCCCGCATCTACACCAACCAACAGGCCATCGATTCGGTCTACAATTCAGCCCTCAAACTGGGGCTGGCCGACCTGTGGGCGCTCTTTGTCAAAGCCGGACAAGATGTGGCTGTCCTGGCCCAAGACCGGGCTGGCCGCTACAGCGGCCCCGCCCTGGACGAGACACCTTCGCTGACAGCCAACGAACGGGCAACCCTGCGCGGGGAGCTACTGGAACGGCTGGTTGAGACTGCGCGCTGGAATGGGCTGGTCACGGCCACCGATGGCCTCTCTCTGCGGGCAGGGCCGAGCCGGGACAACGCTATCCTGCGTTATCTGGTCCATGAAGAGAAGGTGCAGGTGTTGGATGATAGCGGCAGTTGGCTCTTTGTGATGGTCGGGGAGACGCCGGGCTATTGCAACGCAGATTGGGTGATGCGCCAGATCGCACCCGCGCCGGTGGCCCCAACACCCACAGGCAATGCCGTGGGTCTGCTGCGCACCTGGACACGCCACAGCCAATTGCTCCAAGCCGAAGCAGGACGGCTGGGCATCGAACCGGCGGTGGCGGTGGCTGTGCTGTTGGCCGAGTCGGGCGGGGATGGTTTTGGCCCGGATGGACGGCTCAAAATTCGTTTTGAAAACCACATCTTTTTGCAGCAATGGGGCGCGCAGAACAAACCGGTCTTTGATCGCTTCTTTACTTTCAGCCCCCAAGAGTCCTGGAAGGGTCACCAGTGGCGTCCGAACCAAGAGAGCGAGTGGCAGAATTGTCACCAGAGCCAGGCCCAGGAGTGGCAGGTGTTGAACTTCGCCCGCAATTTTGTCGAGGAACCCGCCCTGAAGTCCATCAGTATGGGGTCATCCCAGATTATGGGCTTCAACTTTGCGGCTCTGGGCTATGGCTCGGCCAGAGCGATGTTTGACGATTTCCAGACCGGCGAGGAGGCGCAGATTCGGGCTTTCTTCCGTTTTGTCGAAAACCAACGGTTGGTCATTGCCCTGCGCCAGAAGGATTACGTAACCTTTGCCCGGGGCTACAACGGGCCGGGTCAGCCCGAATTCTATGCGGGTATTATCCAGGGCTATGTGGACCTCTTCAATCGGGAGATTGGCGGCGCACGCGCTGTGCAAGCTGCACCTATGCCGGTCGCTGCGGCAGCTTCCGGTGAGCGGGGTCTTGCGCCCCAGCCAGAGGTAGCCGAACGCTTGCCTGTGCCCGCAGGCGGTGGAACTCTGGCCCAAAGCGATCCCCAGCTCTACTCCTTCTGGCGTCAGCATATGCAGAAGGGCTTTGAGAACAACCAGACAATGTTTGACCAGATTCTCAACGGCTTTATGGGACCCTATTGGACAACGGTCTGGATGTACCGCATTCTCTTTGGGGTGGGGGTGCTGGCTTTCTTGGCTGCGATTGTGATGGCTTATGTGAGCAGGGACAACCCGGTCACGGCCATCGGCACAGCCGCCATCTTCGGTGGGTTGAGCGTGGCCTCTTTCCTCTCCTACTTCCTCAGCCGACCGCTCCAGGCCCTGGAGGAGAACCTGCAATTCATCACCTGGCTGGGCATTCTCTACAACTCCTACTGGACCCGGCTGGCTTATCTCTCGGACAACGACACTGTGCAAGCGGGGCTGGAGGACGTGACGAACGACGCCATCATCGGGATCAAAGAATTGCTGGCCGCCCACGCCGAGCGCACGGGCAAGCGGCCGGGTGCGGGGTGATCCGAAATACCAACAGACGGGTAGTATACCCGTCTGTTGGCAACCGAATCAGGTGTAATCTGGGAGACGTCAATTTATCCACAGCGCAGGGCAGAGGAGAATGTCATGGAATTCAAGAAATACCTCGAATTCGATCTGATGTTGGAACGCACAGAGACGGGCTACCGGGCGCGGGTTCTTGCGGCTCCGACAGGCACGGCGGTGGGCGAATTTGGATTCCCCTTCTCTGAGCTGGAGTTGGAAAATTTCGTATTGCGTATGGGCCAAAAACGTCAGTCCACACGTGGGGGAGAATCCTCCGAGATGGTGGCTGCCCAGGAGTTTGGTACACGGCTGTATGATACCGTCTTTGCTGGAAGTCTGCGCAGCGCGTTTGATGGAAGTCTTTTGAAGGCGGCGGAGCAGGCCACGGGGCTACGCATTCGCCTGCGCTTTGCTTCCAGCGCGCCCGAATTGATAGACTTACCCTGGGAATATCTCTACAATCCGGATAAGAACCGTTTTCTCTGTTTATCAGTAGATTCGCCTCTGGTGCGAGACCTGGACCTGACTGGTCGCATCGAGCCATTACAGATCAAGCCGCCTCTACGCGTATTGGTGGTGATATCTAGCCCCAGCGATTTTGCGCCGTTGGATGTGGAGAAAGAGTGGCAGCGGCTAAAGGAAGCGGTGGCCGATCTGGAGGCGAGTGGTCGTATCATATTGGATCGAGCGGATAAGGCCACGCCTAGCGCGTTGCGGCGTTACTTGCGTGGAGAAGATTATCACATTTTTCATTTTATTGGTCACGGCGGATTCGATACACAGGCCAATGATGGCGTGCTTATCTTTGTAGATGAGAATGGGAGAGGGCGTAAGATCGGCGGTCAGCAATTGGGTACAATGCTTCACGACGAAAAGACCCTGCGACTGGCAATTCTCAACGCTTGTGAGGGAGGTCGCACCTCGTACACGGATCCCTTTGCTGGGGTGGCCCAGAGCCTGCTGCAACAGGACATACCCGCTGTGATTGCTATGCAGTTCGAGGTGTCGGACAGAGCCGCGATTACCCTGGCCCACGAATTCTACGCGGCGATTGCTGATGGCTACCCGGTGGATGCGGCGCTGAGTGAAGCGCGTAAGAGCATCTATACAGATGTGAGCGAAGTAGAATGGGGTACCCCTGTATTGTATATGCGTGTGGCAGATGGGCGCATCTTTGATATCGTCGGACAAGCACTCCCTATACCGACGCCGACTGTCCCCCTACCGTCAGCCATACTACTCCAATCCGTGTCTTCTGCACAGGCGCCCACGTTAGCGCCAATAGCGGCACAACCCGTCTCACAGGCAATGCGTCGTCCACTTACAACTATGGGGATTGCCATCGCAGTGGTGATTCTGCTGATTGTCGGCGTTTTTTCTTTACGTAATATCTTATATCCAGAGGATACATCAGTAGCGGTAAATAATCCAGCGTTGACGGTTTCCGCTGCTATGGCACAGGCCGACTCCGAAAATGGGACTGCTACTGCTGTGGCAGCCGCTACTGCTCAGGCTGTAGCTGCCGCCACAGAGCAAAGCAGATTTACTGCAACCGCTGGCTCGGTGGCAACTGTAACAGCAACGGTATTGCCCACATTGACCCCGACACCTCCGCCCAGCCAACGTATACAGATCGGTGCTTCGGTGAATGGAACTGCAATTGAAGTTATTCGTATTGGCACAGGCAACAAACACATAGTATTGGTTGGGGGGATACACGCAGGCTTTGCGCCCAGCTCTGTGATATTGGCTGAACGGACGGCACGGTATTTTCTTGATAATCCGGAGGAGGTTCTCAGTACGGCTACGCTGCATATCGTTCTTAATCTGAACCCAGATAGTCCTTACAAACCAGGTGACGTGCAAGGAAGGTTGAATGGGAATAGGGTAGACCTTAATCGCAACTGGGATTGTGATTGGAAAAAGAACGCCGAATATGCAGCGACACCAGTAAGTGGCGGGTCTGAACCTTTTTCCGAACCTGAAACTCAGGCATTGAAAGAGTATCTTGATGAGCTACGTCCGCAAGCAGTTGTTTTTTGGGAGGCAAAAAGGGAAGGTGGCCTTGCCTCACCAGGGGGTTGCGAAACGAGTAGTAAGGTTTCCGAGTCATTGGCGCGAATCTATGGAAATTCGGCGCGTTATAAGGCAGCTCCTTTTGACGGTTACGTCGTCAACGGTGACGCTACCAATTGGCTTGATAATGATGGTATCCCCGCAATTTCTGTGCTTACTCCAGATTACAAAACAATTGATGAAACTAATTGGAATGCTAATTTACGCGCCATTCTTGCCGTTCTAGAGTCCTATGGAAACTGAAGGTAAATCGATAATGCAGTTTTCGAAATCTCCTGGTCAGAAGCGTACATTCCGTCCCATCCTTGACGTCCGGATTGGTGTGACTTTGGCTTTTTTGCTGGTACTTCTCCTGACCGCTGCTTTTGGGTTTCCGTCTGTAACGGCTACCCATATTACAGATGGACTTCGTTCTTCGTCGTCCTCTAATCCCCTTGCGAGTCCCACGTCTGTCTACACACCAACGCTAAATTTTTCACAATCTCCGTTTTTTAGGGCGCTAACATCGTGGATTTACCGTGATGATCCAGCATTTATACCAACAATGTGGCTAACTCCCACAGTGCATCTTAGGCTAACTCCAATTCGTATGGCTGGCGCGGAAGTTCCTTCAGTGTGTGATTCTTCCTATACAGTACAGGTAAATGATGTTTTGGGGGCTATTGCTGAGCGATTCGGTGTCACAGTGGCGCAGTTGGCCGAATTTAATAACTTGGCCGATGTCAACAATATCAGTGAGGGTCAGGTGTTGATATTGCCCTGTCCACGTGGGACGGCTGCAACGGCAACCGTAAGTGGATCGAATGGGCAATCAGAAGCAGAAGTGGGTATTCTTGTAACTCCTACTCTGCAATTGAGCCACATCACTGAAACTTTAACTTTGGATGTCTATCAATTCGGATCTGGCCCCCGTCGAGTGGCGTTGATTGGCGGTATTCACGGTGGGTACGAATGGAATACTATCCTGCTTGCCTATCAAGCCATTGATTATTTCACCAAATACCCCGAAGAAGTCCCCATTTCTGTGACCCTTTTCCTGATTCCATCGGCAAACCCAGATGGTCAGGCGCGTGTAGTTGGTCATGCAGGCCGTTTTCGCCCCGAGGAAATAACTGGGGATACCAAACCAGGTCGATTCAATCGCGAAAATGTGGACCTGAATCGCAATTGGGACTGCAACTGGCAGCCGATTGGTCTGTGGGGTCAGCAAGAAGTAGACGGCGGCAGCGCGCCGTTTTCAGAGGTTGAAAACCAATTGTTACGGGATTTTCTGGTCGATCCGCCAATGAATGCTGTCATATTCTGGCATAGCGCTTTACCCGGTGTCATCCCCGGTACATGTGGTCAGCCATTCCCCGACGCGATCCACTTGGCAGAAATCTATGCAAGTGAATCCGGCTATCCTTTGATGGACACCTTTGCAAATTATCAGGTAACGGGTGATGCCACCGATTGGCTGGCAATGCAAAACATTCCGGCGATTACCGTAGAGCTTTCCAGCCATCAGGACACCGAATGGCTTACGAACCTAGCTGCTATCAAATCAGTTCTTCAATTCGTCGCTAATGATGTGTCTGAATCTTCCGCGACTCAGAAAGCACCTTGAGATAGCTGCAACATCGGCAACACCCGCTCCCCCAACAGACGCAGACCCGACTCAGCCGTCAGGCCGTGGGGCGTGCCGAACTCAACCCGACTGGTCCCCGCGGCAAAGAGGGCGGCGGTCTGGTCGGCTACGCTCTCCGGGCTGCCGGCAAAGGCGAAACGGGCCAGCAGTTCGTCGGAGATAAAGCGGGCCGCTGCGTCGAAATCGTAGCGATCGGCGGCGGCTTTCATCCCCGCCAGCCGCTCCGGCTCGATGGCGACGGTCGGGTCCAGGGCCGCCACAATCGGCAGATAGAGGGCCACTTCCCGCCGGGCCAGGGCGCGAGCCGCGGCGGCGTCCTCGTCCACCACACAGACTGCGCCCACCACCACCCCGATCTCCTCTGGCTGTCGCCCCGCTTCCTGGGCATGGCGATTGATCAATCCCCGCATCCAGGCCGCCGCGTCCGGGTTGGCAGAGCCGCCCACCTTCACTTCGCTGATAAAGGGCAGGCAGGCCCGCAAGGTCTTCTCGCCCCAGGTCCCCAGCAGAAAGGGAATCTCCGGGTTGTGGATGGTCCAACGCAGGCTGTCGCCACCAGCCAGGGGAAAGAGCGTGCCGGTCAGAGGCTCCTTCGACTGGCGCAGCAGATGGCGCACACAAGCAAAGGCTTCGGCCAGGGCCGTGACCGGTGCTTTGGGGTGCAGCCCCACAAAATCCAGCCAGCCGCCCCGCACCAGCCCCAGATAGGCGCGCCCGCCGCTGGCCTCGTCGATCAGCGCGGCGTTGGCAGCCAGATTCATCGGGTGGCAGGTGAAGGGGTTGACCGCAGCCGGGCCGATGCGTACCCGGCGCGTCGACTGGGCAATCTTCAACAGGGGCAGCCAGGCCGGTTGGTAGAGCATATCGTTGTAGACGGTCACGCCGTCGAAACCGTAGGCCTCGGCCTGGGCAGCCAGAGGGCCATAGGCGGCCAGGGGTTTGTCGGTCTGGAAGGCGATGGACAGTTGCTGGGATGGCACAGATGATTCTCCGTTGAGGTGGGTGGGCAAGTGGGTTCACTTGTACCCCAAATCTCTGGGGAAAGCAAACGGATTCGGTAGAGGGTCAACTTTTCCGAAGAATTGAACTTCTAAAATTGCTTACCCCAGCCATCTCTGATAGAATATCTGTTCTGTATTTCCCCCCCCAAAAAAAAATGAAAAAGGCGGCGTTTATGAGCGCGGAGAATTCGGTTGCGCAAGAGTCTGATCCGGCGGCGGTTCCGGTTGCAGAATTGTCCACCAACCGCCGGGTCTTCAATCTGGCTTGGCCTGTGATTGGCGAAAACTTTCTGGAAACAATGCTGGGGATTGTGGACACCTTTCTGGTGGCTCGGCTGGGCGCGATAGCCCTGGCTGGTGTAGGCAGTTCGTTGCAGGTGATGTTCTTTGTGATTTCCGCGCTCAGCGCGCTCTCCGTGGGCAGTTCGGTGCTGGTGGCGCAGGCCGTGGGGGCGCGTAAGTTTGAACGGGCTTCCCAACTAGCCCGTCAGTCAATTGTGTGGAGCGTCTGCTTTTCTATCCCTCTGGCGTTGCTGGGCTTCTTCCTGGCCGATCCCATTCTGTCGATCTTCGGGCTGGAACCGGCGGTCGCGGCCATCGGCGGGGAATACCTGAAGGTGACGATGGGGACGGTCGTTGTGCTGGTCGTGCTTTTCATCGGCGGCGGCGTTTTGCGCGGTGCGGGCGATTCGCGCACGCCTATGCAGGTGACAGCCCTGGCCAATGTGGTCAATCTCTTTCTCGCCTACGGGCTGATATTCGGCGCGTGGGGTCTGCCCGAAATGGGCGCGGTGGGCAGCGCCTGGGCCACTTTCCTTTCTCGTCTGCTGGCAATGGTTCTCCTGCTGTGGGCTATGAGCCGGGGACGCAACGGCGTCACTATCGGCGGGCGGCACAATTGGCTGCCGCAGATGCCTGTGGCGCGTTCGGTACTGCAAATCGGCGTCCCCGCTGCGCTGGAACAGGTACTGATATCCGCTGCCTTTACGGTGTTGACAATTGTGGTGGCGAGTCTGGGCACATCCGCGCTGGCCGCGCATCGCATCGCCTTCAACGCGCTCTCGCTCTCCTTTCTGCCCGGCATTGGCTTTAGCATCGCGGCCACCGCGCTGGTGGGTCAATCGGTGGGTGCCCGACGTCTGGACCAGGGTAGCGAAGCCGCGCACACAGCCGCGCGCTGGGGCGCAATCTGGATGGGCAGTATGGCGGTCGTCTTCTTTCTCCTGGCCACGCCGATTATGCGCGCCTTTACCTCCGAAGCCGAAGTGATCCGTCAAGGCGCAGCCAGTCTGCGCGTGCTGGCTTTCTCACAGCCCTTCTGGGCGCTGCTCTTTATCTATTCGGGCAGTCTGCGCGGTCTGGGCAACACAAACTTTCCTCTGCGCGCCAATACAGTGGGCATTTGGAGTACCGTCCTGCTCGGCTGGCTGGCTGTCTCCTTCTGGAATGGGGGGCTGGTCGAAGTCTGGGCCGCCTTTATCCTCACTTCCCCGGTGATGGCGTTTATCCTCTTCCGCCGCTTCCGCCAGGAGATTCGCAACGCGCCCGCGCCCCAGTCTGTGGCCGGGGATTGAAGAGGGTGAGCAGTAAGCAGTTATCAGTGAACAGTGATCAGCAGTCGACACGCCGACACCCTGTTACTGCTCACCGATTACTGTTCACTGTTCACTTCAGCCCGGAGATAGATCGATTGGAAAGACCTGCCCCCCCTCCCTATTCCATCCCCGCCGCCCGTCATCGGGTGGAAGAGGAGATTCTGCGCAGCCGTTTCATCACGACTCTGGCCTATGCGCCGACAGTCGAGGATGCCCGCGCCTTTATCGACGAGATGCGGGCCGAGTTTGCTGACGCCAGCCACAACTGTTGGGCCTATCTGGTGGGGCAGCCCGGTTCTACCGCCCAGAATGGGATGAGCGACGACGGCGAACCCCACGGTACTGCGGGCAGGCCGATGCTGACTGTGCTTCTCCACAGCGGCGTGGGCGATATTGTGGCGGTTGTTACCCGCTATTTCGGTGGCACGCTGTTGGGCAAGGGTGGGCTGGTGCGGGCCTACAGCGGCGGTGTGCAATACGCCTTGGAGAGTCTGCCCACGGCGGAGAAGGTGAAAAAGAGCCAACTGACCGTCCTCTTCGACTACAGCGCGATTACTGCCGTACAGCGGATGTTGCCAGACTACGCGACGGAAGTGTTGGAAGAGAGCTACGGCGTGGATGTAAGCTATCGGGTGCAGATGCCGTCGGCGCAGGTGGCGCGCTTTCGGGCGGATATTGGGGATCTGACGAATGGGCAGGCGATTGTGGAGGAGGAAGAGGAAAATAGTGAACGGTGAATAGTGGGTAGGACCGCACAATAGCGTGATGAATAGAGAGAGAAGGGGAAGAGTAACATAACCCCTGGCGGATTTGCGAAAAAGGGATTCATGGACACAATACTCCTGGCAACCAAACCAAGGAGATAAATCCATGAATCCGCAAGAAGTATTTT
>CAMDQF010000218.1 GCA_945905745.1 Litorilinea aerophila | reverse complement strand
CCCCTGCTACGCTTTGTCCCCTGCTGTCGAAGGCGAAGCGACTGCTCGTTAATCCCAGTTCCCGGGTGATCCGCTGTCTGTTATCGATTGTCTCGATGACTGGCTGTTCACCGTCCAGCACCGCGCTCAGATGCAATTCTTCTGATTGCCCTGATACAGCAATAGCTTTGATGGAGGAGGGGAAGCGGCGAATGGACTCTCCTTCGCTGACCTGCCACAGGCTGAGCAATCCATCCTGCCCACCACCGACGACGCCTGTGCCGTCGGTAGTGAATTTGACGTCGAAAATTCCCCGGCTGTGGCCATGAAAACCCAGTGTCAGGGGAGTGAGGGAACTCTCTTCGACGTCAGGATCGGGCAGTTGCCAGAATTTGACTACGGCGAAACCGCTGCTGGAATCCATTCCAGTCACGAGTTTATTCTCATCCACCGGGCTGATGTCCAGCCCCCACGCCGTGCTTGAACCTCTGGAACGACGCTCCATTGTTTCCGGCGCTTCCCGGTCTACCAGCCAGGGCTTCATATCGAACAGAGCCAAACGGCCATTCGCCCCACCCGCAACCAGCAATCGGTTGCGTTCCTTGCCGCCAAAGACCAGACTGGTTCCTGTCCACCCAAAGTCAAGGGTTTGGCTGATCGGCTTGTACATATCCCACACGATGATTTTTTCATCTCGACCAATAGAGGCAAGGGTTTTGCTGTCCCCGCTGAAGGACACATCCCACACCCAGTGAGTGTGGCTGCCCAGGACATGCGGTGTAGGCGGTGTCTGAGCCATCTGTTCCAGCTCGCCCACCTCCCACAATAGGACCTGTTTATCCGCGCCTGCGGTCGCCATCCAGTATCCGTCCGGGCTGAAACCTATGGCAAGTACACCTCCTGAATGAGCTATTAGCGGCTTTCCAAGCGGTGTCCAGTCCGATAGTCTGCGCAGGACGACCGTATGATCCGCACCGCCCGTAGCCAGAATCGTCTCATCGGGGTTAATCGACACGCTGTAAACCGCGGCACCGAGTTCTGAATGGAGAAAGCTTGTGATGATCTTGCCAGATTGAATATCCGAAATCATCACTGTTCCGTCATCACTGCCAGAAATTGTGAGTCCGTTTCGCCCGGTTGCGATGGACCACACCCGATCCTTGTGGCCTCCCAGAAAACGCTGCAATTGAGCCGAACAGCACTGAAGAGCGGCTACCAGACTGCCATCCACCTCTGGCTGACGGCTAACCTCTCTGCCCAGCGCGGCCAGGCTGAGGAGAAGCGAGGTGTCAGGCTCCGATACGCGCAGGTCCCGAGATTGAGAAGCCATGTGCCGTGCGTCTGCGTTCCGGCTGTTGAGCCATGCCACCAGAGCTGCGATCACAATCAGGCCGACGATGGCGGCCAGTGAGCCATAACGGATGAGGGCGGCTTTGCGCAAGGCGCGACGGCTATCGGCGATGAGAGCATCCAGTTCAGCGGAGATGCCCAGCTCCCGGCTGTCGGGACTGGCCGTCCAGTCCTGTGCATCTGCCAGTTCCCTCTCATCCAGCAGACCGCCCTGGCGTTCCAACTCCACATAACGAATCGCGCTCTCCTCCAACCGTCTGCGGGTCTGCTCGGCTGTGCGCCGTTCTCCAATCCATTTGCGCAGTAACCCCCATCCGCCGATAAGGGCTTCGTGGGCGATGTCGACGCGACGGCCACTGCCCTCCTCGCCACTGGTGGTGAGAAGCCGGTTGGCAGTCAGTTTGTCGAGGGTCTTGTCAAATACAGCCGAATCATCCCCGCTTGCCCGCAACTCATCCACCGTCTGCTGGCGACGGGTGTCCAGCCTTCCCTCCCCAAACTGGACCAGACGCAGGAAGATGCGCCGGGCGATGGGCTGGGCAGCTTCGGGCAGATTGTTGTAGACCGTGGTGGCCCGGCGGTCGATGGCCACCTGCAAGCCGTTGCGGTTGCCCTCGGCCATCTCGGCGTAGGCGGATAAGGCCAGATGGCGACGCTCGACTTTCTCCCAGAGCAGGACGAGAGCCTCCTGCACCAGAGGCAGTGCCCCTGATTCCCCGGCAGCGTCGCCCACCAGCCGTTCGGCCAGCACTTCGTCAATCGTCACCCCCACCTGGGCTGCCGGTTGCAGAATGGCGGCGCGCAGCTCCTCGTCGCCTAATGGCGTCAGCTCCAGCCGGTTGGCGCGGATGGGCTGCCAGAGGGTGCAGGCCATCAGGTCCGGGTAGAAGTCGGCGCGCACAGTGATGAGAATGTAGAGGTTGGGCCGACCGATGAGGGCGTTGAGTGTGTCGAGAAAGGGTTGGGCCTGACCCGCCTCGGCTAGGGTGAAGATTTCCTCGAATTGGTCCACAAACAGGAGGGTGCGCTGGTCAAAGGTTTTGGCAGCTAGCTGCTCTGGGCTGGTGTTGAGACTCTCGGCCAGGGATGTGAGCGGCTTTGTGCCGGGGCGCAGTATGCGCACATCCCATTCCCCCCCGCCAAAGCGCTTCGATTTGCGCAGTGCTGGAATGACGCCCGCATAGACCAGACTGGACTTGCCGCTGCCCGAGGGACCGATGACGGTCAGGAAGGGGTGCTGGCGCAGACGTTCGATAGCGTCGGCGATTTCTTTGTCCCGGCCAAAGAAGACGTCGGCCTGTTTCTCCGTAAAGGGCACCATCCCCGGATAGGGGCAGTCGGGGGCGGGCAGCACTTCCACCACATCGAAGAGCCGGTTGTCTGGGCTGCGGCTGAAGAGTACAGGGATGGCCCACTCTGCGCTGCGGGCGGCGATGGCGACGCGAGCCTGGGTCAGGGCGGCGTCCACTGGGTAACCCGCGGCCAGGGCGCTGTAGAAGAGACGGCTGAGGTCGATGGCGGCTTCGTCGCTGATTTCGGCCTGCATCGCCACTGCCGCGGGGACGCCCTGCTGGACAAGCGTCTGGGCTACGCCGGAGAAGACGCTCAGATGGGAGGAGAGCGCGCCTTCGCAGGCGTTGAGGTAGACCAGCCGCAGGGAGCGGTGGTTGTGCAGAAGGGTCGCCAATTCCTCGCCGCTGACCTCCTGGGCGTTGCCCTCTCCGTTGGCCAGGACCAGCGCGCCGGTTTCGCTAGATTCGTTGTAGACCCCGTGGCCCACAAAGTGCAGGATGTGGACATCCTCGCCCAGCAGCCGCTCTTGCAGGGCGGCGAAGGTCGGACTTTCCAGCTGCTCCAATATAAATTTCCCATCGGCCACCAGACCGGCCAGTGCAGTTTCCAGTACCTGCCACTCCCGCGCCACGTCCAGTTCGTCGTGTCCAGGTGGGCTGACCAGCACAGCCAGCACACGCAACGGTGGCTTGACCAGCAGGGTGGGGCGCGCTTTGGGCAGGGAGAGGTAACGCAGGATGGGGGAAGACTCGGAGAGGGCCAGGAAGCGCTCCTGCACCGGGTCGTAGAGAATCTCCCAGGGCAGGGTCGCCAACTCGGAAGTTTCCTCGCTAAAGCGCAGACGCAGACGCAGCCCGATCTGCTCCTGTTCGGCTTTTTCCAGGCTGGTGGCGAGGACCGCAGCCATCTTGCCCTGAAAGATTGCGCCGTAGAGCAGCCCGCCCAGCTCCTTCAGATCGGATACAGAACCAGCCCCGCCCGTGCCTGTTCCCCCCCGACGGACCCCGGCCAGATCGCCCAGAAAGTCCAGCTCGTCAGCGGTGAAGGGCAGGGCGAAGACCGAGTCGGCGTCGCCGCCGGGCGCGTCCACGACGAAAGCCCGGTAGTCGTCGCCGGAGCGGGTGATGAGCAGGTCAAAGTTCTGGTAGGTTGTGATAGCCACGGGGCGCTCCTTGGGAGGTGGAGCAAATTGGGTCAGGCAACGGTACAACCGAGTGGTGCGATGTTGTCTGCGGTGAGTATAGCAGAGGCACAAGGCCAGCGCAAGGGGTTCTCAAATGCAGGCAGGGCTTCTCAAAAGTCCTATACGAAATAGGTGAGAGGTTTTCACGAAGAGTGATAAGCGGTTCACGAGAGATTTCGAGAATCATAAAGGGTTGAGAAGCAAGTCCAAAGCGCGCTGGGGAGAGGCAGAAAAGAGACGTATCTGACTGGCCACGTTGTCGGCGTGGAGGAAATCAAAGAGAGCAAGAACGGCATTGTTGAGGGAAGCAAGGACACGAGGGACTTGACCGGTAGAGACTTTACAGTCATCTTCACCAAGTGTGACATCCCTGCGCCAATGGGAGCGATTCTCGATATGCCAGTGAGCGCGCACAAGAGCAAGCAAGTCAGGGGCAGGCAGAAGCGAAAGGGGAAGGCTTGTAATACCCAAAGCGGTTTCGCAAGAAAGGATGCCCCTGCGTGTAATGCGACGTTCGACGGAAAAAACCTGTTGGAGACCGGTCCATTTGTCAGCCAGATAGTCGTTGAGTTGAGAACTGGTGCGCAGGTGACGGATTTCGAGACGACCATGGGCCTTTTCGGTTGTGCGAGCCTGGGCTTCGGGCAGCCACTCCTGGGGGGGATGGCTAAAAAGGAGGGCAATATCGGAATAGAGTTCCGACTGGTTGCCCTTGGCGATGGCTATATAATCCCCTCCCTGGGCAAGCACTTTCTTGCACCA
The DNA here is from genome assembly GCA_945905745.1 of Litorilinea aerophila. GTDB lineage: Bacteria > Chloroflexota > Anaerolineae > Caldilineales > Caldilineaceae > JACQGT01. Next base: position 6,975 of record CAMDQF010000218.1, on the reverse strand, counting down.
TTTGGGTTGGGTGTGCAGGGCATCGGCGCTCACCACAGTTCCCCGTAAATCCAAGTCGCTCAGCAGAGCCAATCCTGCACTGCGTTCATGTCCCTTCCCCTCAATCGGAGTCTGGCGCAGCATAAAGTCATAGGTCACATTATACAGACCCAGCACTTGTAAGCCTTCTTTTCGTTCTGGCGAGACCCGTCGGCTACCCCGGATGCTCTTACCATCCTTGGCCAGGTGCTCCTTCCCTCTCTCTACTCCATTTTCACAGCTTGCATCGGTTGTTTTGTTCTTCTGCTCAGCTTCGACCAGGACTGAAACATGCTTCTCTGCAAAAAAGTCGCCCGTACATCGATTCAATTCGTCTATCTCTATGTTTTCGCATAGGTTCGTGTACGTATTGGCGCACGGAAACTCCTCCCGTTTCCAGGCTAACGCCTCTTTGAGCCATTCCTTTCGGTATCTCACCCACTCTGACACACCTAACATGCTCTTCTCTCCTGCCAGTTTCGCCAGCAATATCAGCACCAACAGCATCGCCCCCTCGTATCGGCGTCCTCGCCGATGCCTTTTGTCTTTCACACCTTTCAATCTTGCATACAAACTCTTGATTTCCTGCTCTTCGACCAGCACATCCTTTTCCCCTTCGCCCTCCGGTATCTCGATCTCGTCCAATACTGTGCTACACTCCATTGATAGCTCCTTGTCTTGTTTTGGATGGTCCTTCTTTCAACCTTGTACCATTCTACCAAGTTCGGAGCTTTTTCTGTTTTCACCGCTTCCTGAATCTTTCTCTACTTCCTCTGCCTTTTCGTGTAGGACTTTTGAGAAGCCCTGAAATGCAGGCATTTCCTGGGGGAAGACTTCTATGGCCCGTTTGACAGCCAACCGCACTTTTGATGCGATGGTTCTACATCTCTCAACAACGTGCTTTTTCCCGCCCGGCGTGCGCTGGCGAATAACAATGGTGCCTTTCTCGTTTGACAATAGAACATTTGTTCTGTATTGTGTGAGCAGTTCAACTTCCTTTTATCCGTTCTTCTGGCAAGACTTCCTGATGACCCGCTCGCGCAGACAACAACGACTGGACCAGGCCGTGGCCCTCCTGCGCCAGCAGTACGGCGAGGGGATTCTGCGCCGGGCCAGCGAACTGGGACGGGTGGCAGTGCCACCCCACATCCGCACAGGCTTTGCCGAACTGGATGCCCTGACCGGCTGCGCTGGCATCCCCCTGGACGGATTGACGATTCTGAGCGGGCGTACCACTTCGGGCAAGCTGACCGTGGCCTACAAAGTGCTCGCCAATGCCCAGGCCAGCCGCCCTCTACCCGTGGCTCTTCTGGACCTGACCCAGAGCAGTGACCCGGACTATCTGACCCGCTGTGGGGTAGGTCTACCCAGCCTTCTGCTGCTGCGTCCCCGTTCCGGCGTCGAAGCGGTGAACCTGCTGTTGGAACTGGTGCAGAGCCGCCAGGTACAGGTTGTGCTGATGGATGGTCTGCCTGACCTGGGAACAGACCGGTCTGCCCTGCGCCATCTCAACCGCAGCCTGCCCGCCTTGCAACGTCTGCTGCATGGCTCCGGTTGTGGGGTGCTGCTGCTGGACGAACCCCATCCGCCCTGGCTGCGCTGGCTGGGCTGGCAGCGCAGCGCCGGGGTGGAGCAGTGGGCGGCCCTTCATCTGAGCCTGGAACGGGAGCGCTGGCTGATGCGGGACGACGACCAACTCCACGGCTATCAGGCCCGTGTCCGTCTGCACAAGAGCCGCTGGGCGCGGCGGGGGGCCACAGCTTCTCTGGGCATTCACTTCAACGGGACCGTCCACGCGGCCCGCACCTGGTGAAGCGAATTGCGAGTTGCGAATTGCGGATTATGAGGGACGAGCAGTCAACATTCGCAATTCGCAACTCGCAATTCGCTACTCCTCCTATGAGCATACTCTGCTGCCACATCCCCGATTTTCTCATCGCTCTGCACACCCGGCGCTGGCCGGCGGAGGGGATGCGTCCCCTGGGTCTGGTGGGGGAAGATGAGCGGCTGTGGGCCGCGTCGTCCGAGGCTCAGGGCAGTGGAGTACTGGTAGGAATGACGCCTCGGCAGGCTCAGATGCGCTGCCCGGATGTGCTCCTGCGCCCCTTGGATAGCCCCGAAGCTGAAGCCAGCCAGCAGGGCTTTTTGCAGACCCTGGCCCGCTGGGAACTGCCTGTGGAACCGTTGGGCTGGGGCGGGGCTTATCTGGACTTGCACACCCTGGCAACCCGTAAAGCAGACGTGGAATCGTTGGGCCGGGAGATGGGGCAGAATCTGCGCCAGCGGATGAGCGAAGCCCTGCTGTCCGCCCTGGGCTGGGATTCGGGCAAATTCACCGCCCAGGCCGCGGCCCGACGCACCCGACCGGGACGCATGAAACTGGTGGACAAGAGCGACGAGAAGCGTTTCCTCGCGCCTCTGCCCATCAGCCTCCTGCCCCTGCCACTGCTGAGCCTGCAACAACTGCACTGGCTGGGCATCCGCAGCCTGGGCGATTTTGCCACCCTGCCCCAGAACGCGGTCTGGCAGCGCTTTGGCGAGGCGGGCAAACTGGCCTGGCGCTGGGCACAGGGCCAAGACGACCGCCCTGTTTGCGCCGGGGTGGTCCAACCCACAGCGCCTGTGGAGATTGCCTTCGACCTGCCTGAACGACGGCTGGAATCGGTATTGGCGGCCTTCGCCGATGCGATGCGTCCCGTATTGGCTGGGCTGGCTGACCGTTTGCAGGCCATCCGCCGTCTGGGGGTGGAAGTCCACTTTCTGGATGGTAGCAGCCACAGCCTGGATCTGCGCTTTGTGGAAGGGGTGAACGACGAAAAGCGGGTGACCGCGGCCCTCTCCCAAAAGCTGTCCGCCCTCATCTGGCCGGATGAGATGACCGGAATGGAAGCCCATCTGCTGGAAAGCAGCGAGCGGCCCATGGGACAGTTGGCGCTTCTGCCCGATGTGCTGGACGAGCAGCCCCTACCCGCTATCGCCACCCGTCTGGCTGGACGTTATGGTCCGGTACTGCTCACAGGCAGGCTGTCGGAACCGGGGCATTTTGTGCCAGAGCGCCGAGGCAACTGGCAGCCCCTTTCTCCCCTTGCTCAGCCATGACCCGGCTCTGGGCCAACGGTGTGGCCGTGGATGTGGTGCGGGACGCTTGGAACCGGCCCCTTAATTTTGTCTGGCAAGGACGACTGCACCGGATAGAGACAATCCGCCAGGCATGGACCGTAGACAGCGACTGGTGGAGCGAAGAGGGGCGAGTCTGGCGGGACTATTTCGCCGTCACCACCAGCGGTGGCCTGCTCTGCGTGCTCTACCACGACTGGCTGGCGGACGAGTGGCGATTGGCGAAGGTCTATGACTGAGCAGGTGGCAGGTGGGCAGGCAGTGTCCTGCGCTTGCCCAAGGATAACCGATGACAAGTGATGTTTCGCAGACCGCAACTCGCAATTCGCAACTCGCCCTTCCCTACACCGAACTGCACTGTCACAGCTACTTTTCCCTGCTGGACGGTGCGTCATCGCCGGAGGAGTTGGCGAGTACGGCCAAAGCTCTGGGCCTGAACGCCCTGGCCCTGACTGACCACGACAGCCTGGCTGGGGCAGCACGTTTCTGGCGCGCGGCGAACAAAGCAGGCCTGCGCCCGGTCATCGGCGCAGAAGTAACACTGAACGACGGCTCCCACTTGACCCTCCTGGCCGAGAACCAGACGGGCTACGCGACTTTGTGCCGATTGCTGACCGCAGCACATTTGGGAGAGACGACCGACGACAGACGAAGGGGGGGAGCAATCTTTCCCAGTCCCCAGTCCCCAATCCCTACTCCCCAATCCCCGTCCTCCCCCTGGCCCGGCAAAACACCCCCTGCCCTCCCCTGGGCCACCCTCGCCCGCTACCACAGCGGTCTGCTCTGTCTGAGCGGATGTCGGGAAGGGGCGCTGGCCCGGTCATTGCTGACTGGGGACGAAGTGAAAGCGCGGGAAGCTGCAAGTCGTCTGCTTGACATCTTTGGCCGGGAGCGGCTGTGGGTGGAGGTGCAGCATCACAGCCTGCCCGAAGATGATCGGCTGCTGCGCGGTCTGCTGGCATTGGCGAAGGGGATGGAACTACCCGTCGTCGCCACGGGCAACGTCCATTACGCCCGACGGGAACAGAGCCGCCTGCGCGACTGTCTCATCGCCATCCGCCACAACCAGACTCTGACCGAAGCCCGCCGGGCCGGACATCTGCCCTTCAACAGCCACTATGCGCTGGCTTCTGGCGCAGAGATGGCCCGCCATTTTCGGGAGATTCCCCAGGCCGTGGCTGCCAGCAGCGAAATTGCCCGACGCTGCCAGGTCTCCCTGGACTTCTCCGGCCATCGCCTGCCCCACTTCGCCACACCGGGGAGCCAGAGCGAATTTGCCTTCCTCTACCAACTCTGCCACGACGCCCTGCCCCGGCGCTACCCCGAACTGCGCCCCCAGGTGCTCACCCAACTGGCCCACGAACTGGCCGTCATCGAGCAGGCTGGACTGGCTGGCTACTTCCTGATTGTCTGGGACATTGTGCGTTTCGCCGTAGGAGCAGGCATTCGCTGTCAGGGGCGAGGCTCCGCGGCCAACTCGCTGGTGGCCTATCTGCTGGGCATCACCAGCATCGACCCCTTACAGCACAACCTGCTCTTCGAGCGCTTTCTCAGCGCCGACAAATTCACCATGCCCGACATCGACATCGACTTCGCCGCCGACCGCCGGGAAGAGGTCATCCAATACGTCTACACCCGCTACGGCCCTCAACACACGGCGATGGTCTGCAACGTCGTCACCTTCCAGCGCCGCAGCGCCCTGCGCGACATTGCCGCCGTGCTGGACTTTCCCCATCCGGTGATTGACCGTTTAGCTAAAGCAGAGACTGGAGACTGGGGAACGGGGATTGGGGAGCCGGATGCCGCCAGTCCCCAGTCCCCAATCCCCAGTCCCCTCTCCCTTCTTTCCGACCTGATAGACCAACTCCACGGCTGTCCCCGCCATCTCTCCATCCACACGGGCGGGATGCTCATCACCGGTCCCCGGCTGGATGAGGTGGTCCCCCTGGAACGGGCGACGATGCCAGGGCGGGTAGTCTGCCAGTGGGACAAGGACAGCGTGGAGGATGCAGGGCTGGTCAAAATTGACCTGCTGGGGCTGCGCACGCTGGGCGTAGTCAGCGAGACCCTGGGTTGGATTGAACGTCAGGGAGTCGAGCCGCCGACGCTGGACAGCCTGCCCCTGGACGACCCGGCCATCTACGGGCTGCTGCAACGGGGCGACACCATCGGCGCCTTTCAGGTGGAGAGCCGGGCACAGCAACAGATGTTGCCCCGGCTCAAGCCAACCCGTTTCGAGGATATGATTGTGGAGGTGGCGATTGTGCGGCCCGGCCCCATCCAGGGCGGCGCGGTCCACCCCTATCTGCGGCGGCGCAGCGGCCTGGAGCCGGTGAGTTACGCCCATCCGTCGCTGGAACCGGTGCTGGCGGAAACCCTGGGTGTGCTACTCTTCCAGGAGCAGGCCATCCGGGTAGCTGTGGCCGCGGCGGGCTTCAGCCCCAGCGAGGCCGACCTCCTGCGCCGGGCCATCTCCCGCAGCCGTTCTGCCGAAGCAATGGCCGAGATGCGCACCCTTTTTCTGCAAAAGTGTCATAGCCAGGCCATCGATGAGACGGCCGCCGCCGAGATTTTCGCTCAGTTGGAAGGTTTTGCCGGTTTCGGTTTCTGCAAGAGCCATGCGGCCAGCTTTGCCCTCATCGCCTACCAGACCCTGCACCTGAAACGTTACCACCCCGCGGCCTACGTCTGCGCCCTGCTCAACCACCAGCCCATGGGTTTTTACTCATCGGAAGTGCTCATCGGCGACGCCAAACGCCACGGGGTCGCCTTCCAGCCCCCCGACATAACCCACAGCGATTGGGGTGCAATACTAAAACGGGACGAACGGGGCAAATGGGCGGTGCGTCTGGGTATGGGCAGTGTCAGCGGTCTGGGCCAGATGACCTGGGAACGTATCGCCGCCGCCAGAACTGCTGCCCCCTTTGCCGACCTGGGCGACTTCTGCCGTCGCACCCGACTGTCCCGTTCCCTGGTAGGCGACCTCATCCGCTCTGGCCCACTGGACAGCCTGGGCGAACGGCGCATGCTGCTCTGGCAGTTGGGGGAAGTGGAGTATCGGGATGACGGGTTAGAACTGGAAACGCCCACAGCGGAGGTGAGCCTGCCACCGCTTGACCCATTGGAACAGACCGGCTGGGAGTACGAGCTACTGGGTTTCTCCCCTGCGGGTCAGCTCCTGCGCCACTACCGGGAGGAGCTACGCCGGGCCGGAGTGGTGCGCTGCGCCGATGTGAAGGAGTGCCGTGCCGGGCGGCGGCTGTGGACCGCGGGCATGGCAGTGGTGCGTCAGCGACCGGCCACGGCCAATGGCGTCACCTTCCTCTCTCTGGAAGACGAGAGCGGTCTGCTGGATGTGGTGCTGAAACCCCCGGTCTACGAACGCTGTCGGGCTGTGCTGCACACATCACCGCTGCTGCTGGTGCAGGGCATTGTCCAGCGGGAGGGGCACTCGGTCAGCCTACTGGGGCTGGATGTGCAGACGCTGGGGTAGGATGTGGGTCGCGGATGGTGCTCTCCCTGCCTGTGGCCCGTATTGTCGTTAAGCTGGGTTATCCCTTTGACCGGGCTGAGGTGGAGCCGACCTATGTCCATCCTCTCATCCTCGACACACAGGAGCCAAGTGATGGGGAGATTGTGGGGGTGCTGAGGTGACAGCAGACAGGCAAGCAGAGGCTAGATGAGGTGCTAGTTGTCGTACATCAATACATCGTGCATAGATCTCAGCGTACATTAACAACCGAAACCATCAATAGATCGTGCACACGGGTGCGGGGGAGGTCGATTCCAGTCGGAAAAAAGGCATTTTGGCAACGATGAACAATTTCGAGCCACTCACCT
>CAMDQF010000217.1 GCA_945905745.1 Litorilinea aerophila | reverse complement strand
GGAGCAGGGTTTCATCACCCCTCGACATACACACCAGGCTCTCTCTTATTTCGAGCCTCTCGTGGTCTTGACAACGGGGTCAACTATATGAACCGGGTGGGAGAGATTAGCCTGGCCGAGGGGGTGGCAAGTTGCTTCCACAATCACGTGGGCAGCGTCATCGAAACCGGCGAGGAGATGGGTCGGCTGCTGGCGGCTACGGACCCGAATGTGGTTTTTCTTGGGCCGGACACGGGCCACCTGGCCTGGGCTGGTGCGGACGTGCTGGACTTTTTCCGCCGCTACGCCAGCCGCATCAAAACAGTGCATGTCAAAGACATCAACGAGGGTGTGCGGCTGGAAGGCGTGGCGAAGAAGTGGGATTACCGTACTTTTTCCGACCACGGCATCTGGACCGAAGTGGGCCACGGCGTCATCGACTTCCCCGCGGTCTTTCAGATTCTAGCCGACGCAGGCTTTGCTGGCTGGATTATTGTGGAGACAGATGTGACCCAACTCGCGTCGCCCCTGGAGAGCGCGCAGGTCAGCCGGGCCTATTTGCGGGGATTGGGTCTTTAAGACCGGACGAGAATCGTTTGGCCGCGTGCCATCTGCCAGCCCTTTACGAATAAAGTCTGAGGCCAGACGCGTTGACCGGTGGGCGGATAAGCCGGGTCAATAGCCTGTATCGTTGCGCTGTTTGTGTCAATCGTGTCAATGACAACCGCATGCAGCACATTTAGCCCCATCAGCGGGCTGAGATTGATGAAGACGATTGGATGAGTATATCCCTCGTCAATCTGATGCAACAGGGCGGAAACATCGCGTAGTCTGGCCGCAGAAGCTGTAAAGCCGAAACCTTCAGCGCACTGAACTGCAATGCTGGGGAAGGTGCCGTCAATATCCGTTCGGCAACATTCGTACAGTTCGGCTTCTGTCCGAAGTGTACCGAAGCTGGCCAGTACTATTCGCAGGCAGGCGGGTACGCAGGATTCAGCGTGTTCCTGCGCAAAGAAGGGAACTGGGCTCATAAGCCGGCTGACTGATTGTCAGTGGATATAAACGCCCGAAACTGCTCGGAGATCTGTGGCTCACGGGCAGCCCGCAAGGCGCGACTCTCCGCTTTCATCTGGTCAATGGGTGTCCACGCCACAACTTCGCCGGTTTCTTCGTCAACAGCTATGACGCCGATTTCGCCCAGAGAGCCGGTATGAATGTAGGCCAGGGATACCGGTACGATCCAAACTGAACGCAACGCAGAGGTCATAGACACCGGAGAATTCGCCACCAATTGGCTGCCGACAAAATCGAGCAGAAACTCTGTGGCGGCAGCCTTTGCGTCTTCCGGGGTGGTCTGGCGGACCAGAAGTGGTCGTCTGTCGATTGCTGTTCTAATCATTTTTCGTATCCTCTACGCTCGATTCCGGAGCAAATCGCTCACTCTGCCAGTCTATCATACCCGCAAACCAACCACAAGGAGAAAAACTGTGACACCTTATCGCGTCGGATTTATCGGCTGTGGTCGCCCGTGGAAGAGCGAGGGCGCGTCCGGCTTTGGCATGTCCAATGCCCACGCCGACGGCTACAACGCGTCGCCCGATGCCAAAATTGTGGCCCTGGCCGACATTGTGGAGGAGAACGCCCGGGCCTTTCAGCAGCGCAACGGCGGTGACGAAATCTACACCGACTATCACCAGATGCTGGCGCAGGCCAACCTGGACATTGTAAGCATCAGCACCTGGCCGCACTTGCACGCGCCGATGGTGCTGGACTGCGCCCGGGCCGGGGTGAAGGCCATCCACTGCGAGAAGCCCATGGGCATTGCCTATGGCGAGTGTGTGGAGATGGTGCGGGTCTGCAACGAGAATGGCGTGCAACTCACCTTCAACCATCAGCGGCGCTTCGGCACGCCCTTTCAAAAAGCTCGCCAACTGCTGCGGGACGGTGCCATCGGCGAGTTGCAACAGATTCAGAGCTATTGCCCCAACCTCTACGACTGGGGCACCCACTGGTTCGATATGATGTTCTTCTACAACGACGAAATTCCCGCCGAGTGGGTCATCGGCCAGTTTGACATCCGGGGCAGCCAGCGGGTCTTTGGCGCGCTGATCGAAGGCCACGGCCTGAGCCACATCCAGTTTGCCAACGGCGTGCAAGGGATGCTCATCACCGGCCAGGGCGCGGGTAACCGGATGGTCAACCGGCTCATCGGCAGCGAAGGGATGATTGAGGTGGGCGTCAGCCAGGAGATTCCCCTGCGAATGTGGGGCAAAGGCCAGAGCGGTTGGACAACAATCGACACTGGTGGCGAAGGCATCCACGGCGACCAGAACGTCAAGCGGGGTGTGTTGGACCTGATCGACGCGCTCAAGACTGGGCGCGAGCCGGAACTGGCGGGTCGCCGTGCCCTGCAAGCGACAGAACTCATCTTCGCCACCTACGAATCCAGCCGTCGCCGCGGCCGGGTGGACCTGCCGATGGACATCAGAGATCATCCGATGCTGGCGATGGTGGCGGCAGGCGCAATGACGGAGGATGGGAAGGGGTAGGGGGAACTGACGAGAACGAAAGGATACTACGCGATTTTTGTCACCATTCTGTAATATCCGGCGTAATATTTCGGTGTTATACTAATGACAGCGATACGAAGTAAGGTTGTTTTGCAAATAGAGCTTACAACCAATCTGTCGTAAAGCAAATTGCAGACAATGACAATGTGATTCAACTACTTTCGTTCCCAATAGGAGACCTACAGAATGTTTCGCACCAAATTTTTGACCGCTCGTTTCGTTACCGCCTTCATCTTCGTTCTTGTGCTTTCGGCCACGGCCTATGCTTTCGCTGCTGCGAATACAGTAGACGCTAGCCGAGCTGGTGACGGTGCGGGTGTTATCTCCGGTTACAATATCACCAGTATAGTGTACACTCACGTTAGTGGCAATCCGACGAAGATTGCGTCGGTCGCTTTCAATGTAGCAGATAAGGACAGTGCCAATACGGATAGTGACAAAGTATACGCTCGGTTTACCGACGCCAGCGGCGGAGCTATCCCAGGCGTAGCATGGACCACCTGTACATTTTCGAGTTCGAAATATAGCTGCTCATTCCCCAGCCCCTTTGTAGATGTTGTGGGCGTTTTTAAGCTACAAGTAGTCGCCTACAACGCCGTTACCAACACCGCCCCGTAGTTGGTAGACAGACAGGTTTAGCATTCAGCCGAAAGGGGAAGGTCACATACATTCTATGTGACCTTCCCCTTTTCTTTTTCTCGATTTATGGGCATACTTGTATGCGTGGTCGTAATACGTCACTATCCGCGTTATTGGTTGCTGCCGGCCTGCTGTTGACCGTCATAGTATGGATTGTGTTGGCCCCCACCCAGTTTGGCGGCCAGGCGACGTATGTGATTATCAATGGGAACAGTATGGAACCGGGTCTACACGCAGGCGATCTGGTTGTTTTGCGTCAGGCCGACAGCTTTGCCATCGGTGATATTGTCACCTATCGCCACCCGGACGTGGGCACGGTCATCCATCGCATCATCGCCCGGCGCGGGGATCGGTATATCTTCCAGGGCGACAACAACGCCTGGGTTGATTCCTATGAGCCGACCCAGTCTGAGTTGATCGGCAAGTATTGGGTCTTCATGCCGGGTGCGGGAGCCGTGCTGGAAAACTTGCGCAACCCTTGGTTAATGGCGCTCTTTGCGGCCGTGATAGGGATTGCGATTGTGACCCCAGTTTCGGCTGGGCAGATTCACAGAGTCAGGCAGCGGCGTCGTTCGGCCACAGCGCAGAAAGAGAGAGCGGTGAATTCCAACAGCCGAAGCGATACGGATATTCTGCTGCTTCTCACTGTTTTGGCGCTGACATCGGCGCTGGTGGCTCTCTATGCCTTCACCCGATCCACAACCCAGATTGTGCCCGTGGAAAGTTTCTATACCCAGCGGGGCAGCTTTCGCTATACGGCGGATGCACCTCCCGGTCTGTATAGCAACGACACTGCGCAGACCGGTGAACCGATCTTTCGCAAAGTGATCAACCGTGTGGAGATCGGTTTCGACTATCTTTTCGAAGCGGCAGAACTGGGAGAGATGGCCGGCGCGGCCTCGATGGAAGCGCTGTTGATCAGCGAGTCGGGCTGGCAACGGCGCTTGCCTTTGCAAGAAGAAAATACTTTTCAGGGCAATGGGGTAAGCCTGCACGCGGTTCTGGACCTGGACGAGATACAGCGATTGATCGACAGCGTGCAATTGCAGACTGGGGTAACTTCGTCCCGCCACGAGTTGCGCATCGTCCCCCACATTAGTATCTCTGGTCTGCTTGGCGGCGAAAATGTGCAAGACAGCTTTGCGCCGGTTCTGGTCTTTGCATTGGACCCATTCCAACTCAGTCTGGCCCAAACCAATGACTCTGACCAACTGGAGCCTGTCCAGGAAGGACGCACTCTGCGTCAAGCCGAGTCGCCCAGCCTGCTCCGCTTTCTGGCCTTTAGCGTCTCCATAGAAGCGCTGCGTCTTTTTTCCATCCTCGGAGCGTTGCTGGCTTCTCTGGGCGTGGCACTGGCCGTCTGGTTGGTGCGGCAGCGTCGCCGTCGCCCGGCCATCGAGTACATCCGCGAGCGCTATGGGCCGCTGATCGTCACTGTGCAAAACAGCAGTCTGGGCGCAGAGGGAGCAGCGGTCTATCTGACAAATATAGAAGACCTGGCAAAGATTGCCGAGCGCACGGGGCGCATGATTTTGTGCGAGGAACTGCAGGCCGTGTGGAGATTGTCGGTCTACGACGAAGCGGTTGTCTACCGCTTTGAGGTGCATCGTCACGGCGCAGCAGATGGCGCACCGAAGGAGGAATAAAATGGGTATCTTTCGTATTACATTTCGCCTGCTCTGGCTTGGGCTGCTCTTTTTGATTGTAGTTGGTGTCGTTTCCGCCCTGGCAGCCAATAATACAGTCACCCCGTCCAGGGCTTCCAGCCAGGCCTTCACTGTTGATGCCAATGCGCTCAAGCCCGACGAGTGCGCAGGGATTACATTGGATGGCTTTTCCTGGGATAGTACGCGCCGCGAGAGCGCCCTCTATTTTGGCAGCGCGGGCCCCGATACGATCAATAGCGGCAACGGCAGCGACTGTGTGCTGGGTGGCGGCGGGAACGATACGATTGATGGTAAGGGAGGCACAGATGTTCTGCTGGGCGAGGGCGGCGATGACGATCTGAATGGCGGTGGCGGTAACGATATACTTTATGGTGGGGATGGTGATGATGACCTTGACGGTGGCGGTGGCACTGACACCTGTTACGGCGGGGCTGGCACAAACAAGTTCAAGAGCTGTGCAATCTGCTATAACGGCACCGGCAATACTGCCTTCAATTGCAGCGGCCCCGTTCCGTGAACAACGATATGTTTCAACTCCGAATACTGTTTCTATGGGGTGCTGTTCTCCTTCTATGCGCCTGCGCGTCGCCTGCTACTCAAAATACTGCCACACCCATTGCGTTGACAATCGACACTCCCAGCGTTGATTCGACTCCAACATCGCTTCCCCTCGTCCCTCTCGCTCCTCCTGCGTCTATTTCCACAACCGCGCTTTCCCTGCCGGACGGTCTTCACCTGACAGTGACACTGGATGCTGTCTCCGCTGGGTGGGCGTCGGACCTGGACGGGCGCATGCACTTTGACGCACCCGACATCCACGCCGGTTTCTACCGGGGCTATCGCTATGTGGGCGGGCTGCAATTTGATGTGGAAGAGGCAGCAGTCCAGGGAGAGCTTCTCTTTGCCGGGGTAGAACTGGCCGTCCGGGATAGCAGCCGTTTGGGCAGCGAAGGCGCGTGGTGGCTGCATCTTCTGACGGCGGACGCCATCCCCGTATGGTCCGAGCTTACTTTTGCTTCGCTGCTCGACGCGCCCGCGGCTGTAACCTTTGGGCTTGAGGTCGTTGCGCCGGAACTCGCCGGGCAAAGTGCCACCCTTTTTGTTCTGCCTCCGCAGCAGTTGGAACAAATCCAGCCCATTTTGGAAAGCGGCCTGCTCTCCTTTCGTCTAATAGGGCCGGACGGCGGCGGAGACAATCTCTTTACGTGGGATACGGGCAGGCGTGTGGGTGAAATAGCCGAGATCGCGCCCCGTTTACATCTGGTCTTCCGCCCGGATAGCGGTGCCATACGGATTGTCACCTCCACGCCTACGCCGGAAAATGTGCTGACCCTGGCCGCGCAGGTGGCCCAAGTGACAGCCCTGGCCACCCGGGTCGGCACGCTTACCCCCACCCCCACCTATTGGGTGACGCCTGAGATTGTCACCAATACCCCTACGCCGGCCAACGAAGCCAGCGCCACCTTTGAAGCGCAAGCGGCCCAGGCGCGGCGCTTTGTGTTCGGGCCAGAGACGCCTACGCCTGCCAATTTGTGGACGGCCACGGCCACAGCAACGGCGACAGTCACACCTACGCCTACGCCCGAAGCGGTGGCGATTGACCCATCCTCCCATCCCCAGCCCCTGCTTGTCCCTGTGTCGGGTACCCTGGCTGCGCCACTGCCTACACCGACACCCACTCCACCGCCCGACCGTTTTCCGCCCCAACTCCTGGGCAAGATCGCCTTCTATTCGGATCGCACAGGCAATGCCGAACTCTACGTGATCAACCCGGACGGCAGCGGACTGGCCCGGCTGACCGACAGTTGGTTCTATGAACAGGCAGTCAAACGGGATCGCCTTTCCAGCGATCAGCGCTTTCGGGCCTTTGTCCGTTCTGCGCCCAATGCCAGCGGCAGTGCCGCGGCTATCTTCGCCTACGACGATTTCTATAAATCCGAGCGCCAGGTGAGCAGTTTCGGCAATGGTATCGCCTACGATCCGGTCTGGTCGCCCATCTCCGAGCAGATTGCCCTGGTTTCTAATGAGACAGGCAACGACGAAATTTGGGTGATCCATCGAGACGGCACTGGTCTACTGCAGTTGACCCAGGACAGCCATAGCTGGTGGGACAAACATCCGTCCTGGTCGCCGGACGGTAATGCACTGGTCTTCTGGTCCAACCGTAGCGGCCAGCGTCAGCTCTGGCTGATGGCCCCGGATGGCAGCGGGCAGACACTCCTCTCCCAGCCCGACGCCAACAATTGGGACCCGGTCTGGATCAAATACCCGGACCTGCCTCGCTATCATTTCGATGAGTGAAACGTATCTTCTCAATAAGTAGAGGCACGAGGTGGGACGGGACGAAATTTGCCAGCGAAGGCGACTGATCTGCCCGCCCCCACCTCGTGCCCCTACGCATGTCACTCCCCCAACCGGCTGATCGCGCCCAGGAAAATCTTGGTCCGGTCGTCAGTCGGGTTGTCGAAGACCTGGTCGGGTGGACCGTTCTCGATAATGCGTCCTTCGTTCATAAAAAGGATGCGGTGGGCAAAGCGCCGGGCAAAGCCCATCTCGTGGGTGACAGTGAGCATCGTCATCCCCTCCTCCACCAACTGCTGCATCACCCCCAACACCTCGCCGATCAGCTCCGGGTCGAGCGCAGAGGTCGGCTCGTCGAAGAGCATCACCTTTGGCTGCATCGCCAGGGCACGGGCAATCGCCACCCGCTGCTGCTGGCCGCCAGAGAGCCGGGAGGGGTAGCTCCCCTGCTTGTGGCCCAGTCCGACTTTTTCCAGAAAATGCGCACCGATCTCCGTGGCCTCTTTGACAGACATCCCCTTCACCGTCACCGGCCCTTCGATCACATTGCCCAGGGCGGTCATGTGGGGGAAGAGGTTGAAGGATTGGAAGACCATCCCGGTTTCCAGGCGCAGGTCGTGAATCTTCTGCTTATAGGCCCGCCCACTACCGCCCGCTTCCACATGCACACCGTTGACGGTAATCGTGCCGAAGTCGGGCTGTTCCAGAAAATTGATGCAGCGCAGCAATGTGCTTTTGCCCGATCCGCTAGGGCCGATGATGCAGATGACCTCAGCCGAGGCCACATCAAAAGAGATGTCTTTGAGCACGTGGAGCGCGTCGAAGTATTTGTTGAGTCCGTTGACCTGTACGATCGGTGTGGTAGCTGTCATGCGGAGCGCACCCCCCGGGCGAGTCGTTCTTCGATGTTGGCCTGCACGATGGAAAACATGATCGTAATAATCCAGTAAAAGACCGCGGCGATGAGCAGCGCTTCCAGGCTGCGGAAGCTGGCCCGCCCCACCTTTTGCGACCGCCAGAGCAGCTCCCAGACAAAGCCCGTCACCGAAATCAGCGATGTATCTTTGAGCATGGCGATAAACTGGTTGCCGATGGGTGGGATCACCAGCCGCAACGCCTGGGGCAGCACAATCCGGCGCATAATCTGGCCCTGGGTCATCCCAATCGCCAGGGCTGCCTCCCTCTGGCCGATGTCCACCGCCTGGATGCCCGCCCGCATAATTTCCGTGTTATAGGCCCCATAGTTCAACCCCAGAGCCAATACCCCCGCCCACAGCCCGGTCAGCCGGATGCCCAATTGGGGCAGGGCCAGGAAGAAGAAGATGATTTGCAGGAGCAACGGCGTGCCCCGGATCAGGGAAATGTAGAAGGTGGCCAAGGCATAGGCCGGGGGATATTTGGAGAGCCGCCCCAGCCCACCCAGCAGAGAGAGGACCGTCGCCAGAGCAATCGAGAGCACCGAAAGCAGAATTGTCAGCCAGACGCCGTTGAAGATGAAATACCAATTCTCGGCGATAAAGGCTGTGTCCAGTTGGATCGTCGAGAACTGCAATCCAAAGAGGTTGAATTTTATCCCGCTGAAGGCGTAGATGAGCAGGAGAACGAGCACGACGTAGGAGAGGTTGACGCCCAGGCTGAAACGTTGCTCCTTCTTCCGCTTCAGCGCCCGGATTTGCTCCGCTTGGGATTGAAGTTCGGATATGGTTTGTGTCATTGGCCGTGATTCCTTTCGTTTGATGACAACTACTTCAGGGTACGCCACAACTCTGGAAAATAGAGTTCGGCCTTTCGTACAGGCCCGTAATCGCGGTTATCTGGCAGAACTTCCAATTGGAATACAGGCGAACTCCAAGTGGCATTGTCTGCCAATGGATAGTACTTTAGCTGACCGCCTGACAGTCCATACCACTCAAAGAGCGTGCCTTTTGCATCGTTTCCAATCAGTCTGCGACCTTCAACTTTCCACAGGAGAGAAGCCGGATCGGGCAGGTCAATCGGATATTGAAATAGCTGATACCGTCCTTTACGTTCCTCCCATTGCAACACAACAAAGGAACTTCGTGTGCCGTCAACGGTGTCACCGCTGTCGAGCGACACATTTATGTGCCAACGCTCAACCGTCTCAATCAGGACTTTGCCAACAATCTCTGGGCTTTCGTGATAGTTCTCCTGGGTAAAGGTTTCCTTCTTGACGGCATCCCAGAATTCGCCGGATGCGTTTGAGAGTTCAATAGTCACCCGGTTTTTGCGTTCAACCTCACGCAGCGTCCCTCTCATTTTGCATGACAGACCGAATCGAATTGAATCGTCCTCTGGATTTGCAAGAATTACATCGTAGATCCATTTGCTCTCTTGAGCCTCTCCATCGAAAGCGGCGGCTATTGAGCGTTCAAAATCTCTCCAACCGGGAAGCGTCCGATCCTTGCGTTTCAGCATCCCACTGCCGTCCTGATAAGTACTCAGGATCAGCCGGAAACGTTCAATCTCCCCGGCGGTAGGATTCCGTGTCACGAATGGGATTGTCATGGGTTTTCCCTAACCTGAAAATAGGACGCTGATGGCGCTGAAAAAGATGATTGACGCTGATAAAAATCTGCGCAGATCAGTTGTTTCTGCGTGAATCTGCGTCCCTATTTTCATTGCTGATTGTGCCCGATTGGGCATGAACACTGATTTGTGATGTCTCAATTTCTAATTCAAGTTCATCTTTGAGCAATTGGTCTGTTGTCACGCCAAAAAGATAGGACACTTTTAGGACAAAGGCGGCTGTTGGAGACTTCTGCCCCGACTCAATTTCGCTGATGTAACTGTGTGTTGTATATCCTAAGCGAGTAGCGAGCCAATGCAATGTCACGTTGTGATGTTTGCGTAGTGCTCGAAGTTTTTCTCCAAAACGTTCCAAACCATCCATTCTCATCCTTACTCCGATGGGTTCAATTGCTATAGTTGAACGATTGTCGTATTTGACTTGTGAATTGAAGTATGCTAAAATGTCTCTGTTAGAGACAAAAACATAAAACTTTGAGGTATTCCTATGCTAAACAGCCCTATTCGTTGGGTCGGTGGTAAGTCCCGTTTGCGAAAGTTTATACTACCGTTGATTCCTGAGCACGCTTGCTATTTGGAGCCATTTGGTGGCGGCGGATGGGTTCTGTTTGGAAAGCAACCCAGCTCTGTAGAGGTCTACAATGACATCGATCAGGAATTGGTCAACTTTTTTCGCGTACTCAAACATAAACCAGAAGAGTTGATCGAATCCTTTGAGTGGGAACTCGTTTCCCGTGCCGAGTTTGAACGATTGGCCCAGGAAGACCCCACTACATTGCCCGAAGTCATTCGCGCCCATCGCTTCTATTATCTCATTATGGCTGGGTGGGGTGGAGAACTAGACTATCCACGCTTTCAGACCAGTATTTCCGACGGTGGACACGGGAATCGGCTGATCGGCGCGCTAAAACATCTGCGCGAACGGCTCGATCCAATCCATCACCGGCTGCGGACGGTCATTATTGAAAATTTGAGTTGGGAACAGTGCATTGACCGCTATGACCGGGACAAAACATTTATGTACATTGACCCGCCCTATCCCCAAAATGGGTGCAATTACAAGCACAATATGCAGGATTGGGCCGAACATCGCCAACTGGCTGTACGTTTGGCGAATACAAAGTGCAAATGGATTCTTTCGTCCTATGACTGGCCTGAAGTCCGCGAAATGTATGACGGTTACGATATTACATCCATCCAGTCCTATTCGGGGATGAGAACCGAAAAAAATGGCTCTGAACGGGTGTTGAATCAAGAAGTGCTAATCGCAAACTTCAGCACACAGACAAACGATCTACTCCAACCTACCGGTGGACAAATGGCCTTGCAAAAGCCTCTGCTCAAAATTGACGAGGCCAGAGAAATTTACGACCTCTCATAGCCAGATTGATAGTCCCAATCGTTCGGACAACAAATCGCCATCCCGACGAAATACCCAATACCCAATACCCAATACCCAATATCTCCTACCCAACACCCCTTAAAATCGGCCTCGTCAAACAGGTTGGCCCGCCGCCTCCGGCAAGGCAGAGATGCTGGCCGGGGAAGGTGCGCACCTGCACGCCCGCCTCTTCCAGTCGCCTCTGGGTGATGGGATTGCCCTCGATCATCACACAGTCTCCCGGCGACAGCGCCAGCACATTGCAGGCGAAGGAGTCGTACTCTTCATCCGGCACTTCAATTAGCCGCCAGCCCCGTTCCAGCAACCACTGACGGAAGGGCACAGGCATCATTCGGGAGTAGACGACTGCCGTCTTCTCATCCACTGGGCTGATGAATGAGAGCAGATGCAGACAATCCACCGGTCCTGTCCAATGGGGCAGGGGGACGGAAATCACTTCGTCCACCGCGTCGCCCAGAAGCGCAGTCAACTGACGGATGCCCTCGGCGTTGGTCCGATAGCCCTGCCCGACCGCCACTGTCCGTTCGTCCAGCCAG
>CAMDQF010000216.1 GCA_945905745.1 Litorilinea aerophila | reverse complement strand
CCCCCCCCCCCCCCCCCCCCACGTCCTATTTATACCGCCGCAGGCGGTCGATTTTTTTTCTGTAGCGCAAGCTGACAGCTTGCGCTACTTTCTGATATACTCTTATTGCCTCCATCGGATGGGGCCCCATCCAACGGGGGTCAGGCGGCCCGGACTCGTCTTGCGGGGCGGCTCGTGGAACAACAACCACAACAATGCCGCTGCCGTGCGCCGCAACAGGAACAACCCGAACAATCGTTGGAACAACAACGGTTTTCGGGTGGTCTGGTCGGCGTCTGTCCACGTTCTTCTGTCCCTTTTCTGGCGCAGGTGGAAAGCCATCGGCGCGGCTGGCCTGCCCGCCATAGCAGTGCCGGTTCCAAAATTGCCTCGCTGGCCTTTACCGGCTGGCAGGTTGAGGTGAAGGAGAAGAACAGCGCCGGGCATGTCTGGTCTGCACGCATTCGTGGCGGTACGGGGGCGCCGTCCGCGTCAGGCGCATAGAAAACTCTGGGGCGCACGCTGGTGCGCCCGCCCCCAATCTTGTCCGAGACAAGTCCCCAGCACTTCACGAACTTCGACGCACAATTCAGGCGATGAGCGCTCGCCTGGGCAGAAAGTGCCGGGGACTTTCGTCACGCACCCCTATTTTTGCCGACTGGTCTGCTTGATCCATCCCCCCAGCAGTGCGCCGATCTCGTGCACCATCCGGCTGACGTGTACATACTGACCGGACGAAAGCCAACTCTCCTCGTGGGCAATGCGCAGATAGAGACGCACTTTGTTCAGATGGCCGTCTGCGCTCTGCAGATCGGTCAGTCGTTCCCGTCCCCGGCGGGCATTGGCCATGACAATCGTCTCCTGAAAATCCAGCACAGCATCTTGCAGCCGCGCGGTCAGCACAAAGCGTTGGCTTTTGGGAAAGTTTTCACAGCGGGGCAGCAGCCAGCGCAGCAGATCGTAGGTGCGGGTAAAGATGACCAATTCTTCCATCGTTTCCTCCCTCTATTCGTCGGTGATTGATTGGGACAATCTCTGGCTGGCCTGGCGCAGGGCGGCCAAAGGCAAGCGGGGCAAGCCAGCCGCCGCTGCCTTTGAGCTGCACGTGGCGGATCATCTGCTCCAACTCCAGGACGAACTGAGCGACAAAAGTTATCAGCCTGGCCCCTACACCCATTTTTACATCCACGAACCCAAACGGCGCAAGATCAGCGCCGCCCCTTTCCGGGATCGGGTGGTCCATCAGGCGCTGTGCAACGTCATCGATCCGATCTTCGACGCCCGCTTCATCCACGACAGTTACGCCAATCGCCGGGGCAAAGGCACCCATCGGGCCATTGACCGGCTGCAGCATTTCGCTCGTGGCTACCCCTACGTCCTGCGTATGGATATCGTCAAACACTTCCCTTCCCTGGATCACGCGGTGCTGCTAGATGCTATCGGCCAGGTAATTGACGACACAGATGTACGCTGGCTGGTCGAGACAATCCTCTCCAGCGGGGTAGGTGTGCTGGCCGACGAGTACGAGCCGGTCTACTTTCCCGGCGACGATCTCTTCGCGCTCAACCGTCCCCGGGGGCTACCCATCGGCAATCTGACCTCCCAGTTCTGGTCGAATGTCTATATGAACCGTCTGGATTGGTTTGTGGTGCAGGGATTGGGCTGCCCTGCCTACCTACGCTACGTGGACGATTTTGCCCTTTTTGCCGACGGCAAAGCCCAGCTCTGGCGCTGGAAAGAGGCGATTGTCGAATTTTTGCAGGGGCTACGACTGACGATCCACGCGTCAGCAGCCCAGGTGCAGCCGACGACGCAGGGGGTTCCCTGGCTGGGGTTTGTGGTCTACCCCACTCACCGGCGGCTGAAGGCCCGCAATGCGGTGAAGTTCACCCGGCGACTGGCCCGCAATATCGCCGACTTTCGGCAAGGTCGAATATCCTTCGCCGAGTTGGATGCCAGTGTGCAGGGCTGGATCGCGCACGTGGCCTATGCGGATACGTGGGGGTTGCGCAGCCGCCTCTTTGGGGAAAAGGCGATCCGGGGCCAGTAACGCAAGCTGTCAGCTTGCACTATTATCTGCTATACTCATTCTGTCCCATCCGATGGGAGGCGGGCGGCCCGGAATGGAAATCAACGGAGGACGCAATGATTCAGATACCCGAAGCACAGGCTGTCAAGGATTTCCCGAAACTGCTGCACGAAGCCATAAACGGCCAGGAAGTCGTGATTATCGGCAGTGACGGCAGCGCCTTCAAGCTGATAGCGTTGACACGCGTCCCCGCTCCGTTGTTTGGCAGCGCCAAAGGTCAGGTATCGATCGGGCCAGATTTCGATGAACCGGTCGAAGGACTTGAGGACTATATGCCGTGAAACTGTTGCTCGATACCCATGCCTTCCTCTGGTTCATCGGCGGCGATCCCCAACTGACCACATATGCCCGGCAATTGATCGAGGACCCCAGCAATCAACGCTACGTCAGCATTGCAAGCGTCTGGGAAATCACCATCAAATCGAGTCTTGGGCGGCTGATCGTACCTGCACCTCCGAGCCGACTGATAAGCGATCACATCTGGTCGAACTCGATTGCATTGCTCGCCATCTCTTCCGAACATCTGGATGTGGTACACGCACTGCCCTATCATCACAAAGACCCCTTCGACCGTTTGATGATCGCGCAGGCCATTCACGAGGGAATGACACTGGTTAGCAAAGACCAGGCCATAACAGCATACAATCTTCCTGTGCTGTGGAATGCAGCCTGACCCGGCAACGGGCTAATCCACAATCGCCCATCGCCTCCCCTCTACTTCACAAAACAGCTCCCCAGCCCGGAATGCTCCTTTCGACGGACCGCGAATGTCTTCTCGTGCGGCTCTCCTGCCAGCGCCTGTCCCCGCTTGAACCCATTGACAGTCAAAGATAATCCACAGATCACACAGATTTGCACAGATTTGCACAGATTAAATCCGCGCAAATCCCTCCCTTCCGCGTTATCCGCGTTCTATCTTCATTTCACGCTGTTCACAATTTGCACAAGTTTTGTAGATATACTATACTGCAAACATTGACAAACGTTCTACGACGTTCGCGGAAGAGGCATCCGATGTTCCAGAACCTATTCTCACGCAAGACGGAAAAAATCAACGGCAGCCAGCCAGCTCCCCACCTCATCGACCTGCAGGATGTGGTCAAGAGCTACGCCACGGCAGCCGGTGACTTCCTGGCTCTGAAAAATGTCAGCCTGCAGGTGGACGGCGGCGAGTTCGTGGCCGTCATCGGCAAATCGGGCAGTGGCAAATCCACCCTCTCCAACATGATTACGGGCATCGACCGCCCCAGCAGCGGCGCGGTGGTGGTCAACGGCACATCCGTCCACAAGATGAGCGAAGGGCAGATCGCCCGCTGGCGGGGGCTTTCCGTGGGTGTGGTCTTTCAGTTCTTCCAACTGCTGCCCACCCTCACTGTCCTGGAAAATGTGATGCTGCCCATGGATTTCTGCAACGTCTACACCGGGCGGGAGCGGCGGGAGCGGGCCATCCATCTGCTGGAACAGGTGGATATGGCGGAGCAGCGGGACAAGCTGCCCACAGCCATCTCCGGCGGACAGCAGCAGCGCGCGGCCATCGCCCGTTCCCTGGCCACCGACCCGCCGATTGTGGTGGCAGACGAACCCACGGGCAATCTGGATTCCCGCACGGCAGATTCTATCTTCAGCCTCTTCGAGCGGCTGGTGGACGGTGGCAAGACCATCCTGATGGTGACCCACGACGACGATCTGGCCGAGCGGGTCACCCGCACAGTCACGATTGCCGACGGGCGCATTGTGGACGACGTGCGCAGCCAGCGCCGTTCGCAACCCGCTCCCCAGCCTGCACGCCAGCCCGAAGTGCTGGTTGTGCGTCCCAACCCGGTGCTTCAGCCCAACGGCGTAGGGGTCTACGCCCTGCAAGGGGGAAGCGGTGATTAGTCCTCGCTGGCGCAAAGTGCTGCGCGACCTGACCTCCAACCGCACACGGACACTGCTGGTGATCGCCTCGATTGCCGTGGGCATCTTCGCCGTGGGCACAGTCCAGCAGTTGCAGGCGGTGATCCTCAGCGAGTTGCAGGCGGTCTACAACCGCAGCAACGCAGCCCAGGCCACGATTTTCGCTGGCAATCTAGACAGCGACCTGCTGGAGAGCGTGCGCAAGATGCCCGAAGTGGCTGCGGCCGAGGGACGCAATTCACTGGGCGTCTCGGTAGAGACCAGCCCCGGCGTCTGGCAGAGCATGAGCATCACCGCCATCGAAGATTTTCAGGCCAATGCCATCGCTCTGATCGAGCCGCTCTACGACAGCCGCCGCCATCCGGACTTCGGCGCGGCGGCCACAGCCTGGCCGGTCAAGGACGAGATTGTGCTGGAACGCAGCGCGCTGGATTCGGACACAGCCCTGCCCGCCGACCTGCGCCTGGGCGACACCCTCAATCTGGAGACCGAAGAGGGCAAGGCGCGCAGCCTGCGGGTCAGCGGGTTGGTCTACGACGCCAACTCTTTCCCGACCACCTTTACCAGCAGCGCCAGCGGCTATGTGGATTTTGACACCTTTGAACGGCTGGGGGGCAGTCGCACCTATTCTCAATTGAACCTGCGCTTCGTCGGAACCCCCGAACAATTGCTGGACAAAGAGTACATCACCGGGCTGGCCGACGGGGTGGGCGACAAAATCGAAAAAAGCGGGCGCACAGTCCAGCGCATTCAGGTCCCCGAGCCGGGCGAACTGCTCTTCCAGAGCATCTTCGATTCGTTGGCCCTGCTCCTGACCCCCCTGGGTCTGCTGGCCCTGTTGCTCAGCGGCTTTCTGGTCATCAACACCATTTCGGCGCTGATGGCCCAGCAGGTGCGCCAGATCGGTGTGATGAAGTCCATCGGCGCCCAGCGCGGGCAGATTGTCTGGATGTATCTGGGCACCATCTTCTTTCTCAGCCTGCTGGCCCTGGCTGTGGCGATTCCGGTAACGACTCTGGTGGCGGGCGGCATCCTGCAATTCCTGGGCATCTTTATCAATGTGGATTTCCCGGCCTTTGCCCTGCCCGTCAATGTGCTGCTGATTCAGGTGGGCGTGGGGGTGATTGTACCCCTGCTGGCTGCGCTCTTTCCCATCTACCGGGGCACCGGCGTGACCGTGCGCGAAGCCATCTCCGACTACGGGGTAGGCAATGGAGGCGAAGATTGGCTGGGCCGGATGCTGGCCCGCATCCGCTTCTTCTCCCGCCCGCTGCAGATTTCCCTGCGCAACACCTTCCGCCGCCGCGCCCGGCTGGTGGTGACGCTGATTATGCTGGTGTTGGGCGGGATGATCTTTATGACCGTGGGCAGCGTGCGCGCTTCTCTGGCCGGTCTGATCGAGCAGGGGCTGGCCTACAATCAGTTCGATATTCAGATTCAGTTCGAGCGGGCCTACCGCACAGCCCAGATCGAGCAGGCCGTGCGCACAGTTTCCGGTGTGCAGGGGGTGGAGAGCTGGCAGTCCGGTCTCGTCACCCGCATCCGGCCCGACGGCACAGAGAGCAACCCCCTGACGGTCTTTGCCCTGCCCGCCGAGAGCGCAATGGTACAGCCAGCCCTGGCCGAGGGGCGCTGGCTGTTGGCCGGGGATGAGAACGCGATTGTCATCAGCCAGAATGTGCTCAACACTGACGACGACATTACCGTCGGCAGCCAGATTGTGCTGGACGCCGGGGGCAAAGAGGGGCTGTGGACGGTTGTGGGGATTGTCCAGTCGCTCTCCGGCCCGCCCAATCAGATTCCCGTCTACGTCAATCTGCCCTTCTACGCCCGCTACACCGACAGCGTGGGCCAGGGGGACAGCGTGCAGATAACGGTCAACCGGGCCGCCTTTGCCAGCCTGGACGAGGCGGTGCAGGTGGTAGAGACGACGTTGGAAGCATCAGGGCTGCGGGTGGCCTCCACCTTCACCGTCGATCTCATCCGGCAGATTTCCGGCGGCTTTTTCGATATTATCATCTACCTGCTCTCCGGGATGGGTGTGCTGATTGCCACCGTGGGTGCGCTGGGGCTGATGGGCACGATGAGCACGAATGTGCTGGAACGGACGAGGGAGATCGGCGTCATGCGGGCCATCGGTGCTTCCGACGGCGCGGTGCAGTCGATTGTGATTGTGGAGGGGGTCATCATCGGGCTGATTAGCTGGCTGATCGGCGCGGCCCTGGCCTTCCCCATGGGGGCGCTTCTGAGCAGCGCGGTGGGACAGGCTCTTTTCAGCCGTGCCCTGCCCTACACCTTTTCGTCCGGCGGTGTCATCGCCTGGTTTGTGATTGTGGCCGTGCTGGCCGGTTTCGCCAGCTTCCTCCCCGCCTGGAACGCCTCGCGGCTGACCGTGCGGGAGGTGTTGGCGTATGAGTAAAATGGTGCGTGGTGCGTGAACAATTATGTGGAACAATGCGCATATCAGGAAGTTTTTCGGTATCTCTTTCGTCAAAAACGTTATACGTGATGTGTAGACAAATCAGCACTACGGCTTGACGCACTACGCACCACGCGCTACTTGAATCTGTAAAATCTGCGCAATCTGCGTTCCTATATTTCTTGAAAGGATCAGACCGATGAAAAAGCTTATTCTCCTACTTGTCGTCATAGCCATTGCAGCGGCCGGTTTTCTGTATGCCCGAGGTCAGTTCACCGAGACAGCCGAAGCCAAGACGGAAGAGACCGTCGAGGTAGCTGCGCCGGTTCTGCCCACCATCAAAGCAGGCAACAGCACCATTGTGGAAGCCCGTGTGGTCCCCAGCCGGGAAGCCGGGCTGAGTATGGCCGCCAGCGGTCTGGTCGCCCAGGTGCTGGTCGCCAACGGGGACCGGGTGGAAGCAGGAAGTATCCTTGTCCAATTGGGCAATGCCCGCCAGAGCGCGGCGGTGGCCCAGGCCGAGGCCAATCTGCGCAATGCGGAACTGCGGGTGGCTGAGTTGCAGGCCCCGGCTCGCACCGAGGAGATCGCCCGCTATCAGGCCAGCATCACCCTGGCCCAGGCTGGTTTGCAGCAGGTGCTGGATGGCGCGGCCAATGGCGAAGTCATCGCCGCCCGCAGCCGTCTGGCCAGCGCAGACGCCGCCCGCCGGGAAGCCCAGGCCGCCTACGACAGCGTAGCCTGGCGCAACGACATCGGCGCGCTCCCCCAGGCTTCTGGCCTGGAACGGGCCACCAACGACTACGTCGCGGCCGAAGCCCAGTTGAATGACCTGTTGGTTGGCCCCCGGCAGGCCGATGTGGTGCGTGCCCAGGCCGAAATCGCTGCTGCCCAGGCGGAACTCAATCTCTTCCTGATCGGCTCCAAGAGCGAGACGATTGCTGCCGCCGAGGCCAATGTGGCCGCAGCTCAGGCTGTGTTGATGGATGCCCAGGCCGCCCTGGCCGAAACGACGCTGGTAGCGCCCTTTGCCGGGACCATCGCCGCGGTGGATGTGGAGGTGGGCGAGCAGGTGTCGCCGGGACTGGCCGTTATCCATCTGGCCGACCTGAGCACCTGGCGCATCGAAACGGCTGATTTGAGTGAGTTGAGTGTGGTCAATGTGCAGGCTGGGGACAAAGTGGAAGTGGCCTTCGATGCCCTGACCGACGTTACATTGGCGGGCCGGGTCAAGCACATCAAACCCATCGGCCAGAATGTCCAGGGCGACATCACCTATACCGTGCTGGTGGAGTTGACTGAGCAGGAGCCTCGGCTGCGCTGGAATATGACCGCCCAGACGACGATTACCCCGGACGAGATCGGGCGGGCTGCGGCCATCTCCGGCGCAGAGGTCCCCGCGGGGATGAGCGTGGGCGATGCGCTCAAAGCCAAGATCAGCGCAGCCCGGGCCGATCAGGCCCAGACATCCGTAGAGCTGCCCTGACAGTAGTGTCAGATAGTCTCAAAACTGCATAGATAGTTGTCAAGCCCCCGGCGCATGCACCATTTTTTGAAGCGCCGGGGGCTTTGTCGTTCAAAATTGGTAGCTACTCAGCCACCCCACCCTAACCCTCCCCAAATTGGGGAGGGAACTGTAGCGACTCCTCCCCCAATCTGAGGGAGGTTGGGTGGGGGTGGGTAGTTACCAAAATCGTCAGGAGTCTGCTATACTGCGGGTATCGTTCCTCCCCTTGCCACAAGGAGAATCTTATGCCACTCTGGCTCACCCGCTCTGACGTTGCCGCTGTTTTGTCGATGCCAGATGCTATCAACGCGGTGGCGGACTCCTTTCGTCTGCTCAGCAGCGGAGAGACAGCCCTGCCCTTGCGCATCAATATGTCGGTGACGCCCCACAACGGCAGTCTGTTTGCTATGCCCGCCTATGTGGGCGGGGAAATCGACGGCCTGGGCGTCAAGCTGATCACCCTCTACGGCGACAACCCCGGCAAGCGCAGCCTGCCCGCCATCCAGGGCAATTTCGTCCTCTTCGATCCCCGGGACGGTCGGCTGTTGGCTGTAATGGAGGCCGGGCTGATGACCGCCATCCGCACAGGTGCATCGGGTGGAGTGGCTGCCCGCTATCTGGCCCGCCCAGACGCCACCACCGTGACGATCTTTGGCAGCGGCGCCCAGGCCCCTTACCAGTTGGAGGCAGTCATCTGCGAACGGCCTATCGAGCGGGTCTGGGTGGTGGCACGCAACGCCCAAAACGGCCAGCGCTTTGCTGCAGAGATGGCCGAGCGTTTTGGGATTCCCGTGGGCAGCACCAGCGATGTGGAGATGGCCGTACGCGCCGCGGATATTCTCATCACCGCCACCAGCGCCCACGAACCGCTTTTCAATGGGGAATGGCTGGGGCCTGGCTGCCACATCAACGCGGTTGGCTCCCACCTGGCCAGCGCGCGGGAAGTGGACAGCCGCACAATCCAGCGTGCAACCGTCGTCACCGATCAGACCAGCGCCTGTTGGGCCGAAGCGGGTGATCTGGTCATCCCATTGACTGCCAGCGAGATCAGCGCAAGCCACATCCACGGCGAAATCGGCGAAGTTGTGGCCGGCCATAAGCCGGGCCGCACATCGCCAGACGAAATCACCTTCTTCAAATCCGTCGGGCTGGCTGTGCAAGACGTGGCCGTGGCCCGGCTGGTGGTGGAAAAGGCGTTGGCCGCGGGGATGGGGACGGTTTTGCCGGAATAGCGAATGGCGAGTTGCGAATTGCGAATTGCGAATGACTCCTGCTCTCTCGGCCAACACAATACCCAATACCCAATATCCAATACCCCTATGCCCACACTCACACCTTTCGATTTCAACAATCCCGCGCATCACACCCTCCTCGTCGCCCTTTGGAACAGCGGCCTGCCCGCAGACCTGGCGCTCTCGACCGAGTTTGTCCACTCCTTCACCCGGCCCACTACTGGCGGAGCGCAAGCCGGGCGCATCGCCTATGCGGACGGACAGCCCGTCGGCGCACTCCTGTGCAGGGCCCACCCCGGCGCGCCCCAGTCCATGCCCTGCAATGTGGGCTGGATCGACGCCATCGCCGTAGATCCCTTCTACCAGCATCGGGGGGTTGGCCGCGGCCTGTTGGCCTGGGCAGAGGAGTGGCTGGCTACACAAGGCGCAGCTTCCATCTTCACCGGCTGCGCGGCCCGTCACCTGACCCCCGGCGTGCCCGAATCGGCCATCCCCTTCTTTACTGCTTGCGGATTTGAGCAATGCGACTGGACCAACTGGGATGTGGCCCGCAGCCTGGCAGACTATACGCCACCGCCCAGCCTGCGCCAAGTCCCCGCCGCGGCTTATCCTGCCCAGCCCGGCCAGGAGGGGCTGTTGCTCGACTTTCTGCGTAGGGAGTTTGCTGGGGTTTGGGCTTTCGAGACAGAGGAATTTCTGCGCGAAGGGGGGCGCATCTCCGATTTTATGCTGCTATGGAGCGCCGACGGCGTGGAGGGTGCGTGCAAGCTCTCCTTCGAAGATTCGCACTGGGGAATGGGACGCTACTACCCCTACAGCCTGCCCCGTCCCTGGGGACAGTTGGGCTTTATTGGCGTGGCCGAGACGCGCCGTGGGCAGGGGATGGGCCTTTTCCTCCTGGACGCGGGTCTGCGCCGCCTGCGCGACAACGGCGTCAATGGCTGTGTCATCGACTGGACCGACCTGCTGGATTTCTATGGGAAGGCGGGGTTCACGCCTTATCACAAATGGGCGGTGCTGTGGAAGAAATTGGGGGGTTGAAATGCGTTTTGCCAGCATAGCGGATGTCTGCTGGTAGAGGTGTGAAGAAGGTATTGGGTATTGGATATTTCGCCATCGCTGCCGTAACAACGGTCACGAAATATCCAATACCCAATACCTTTACAGTTCCACCGCCTGGCGCACGAAGATTTTTTCCAGCCCAATGACGATCAGAAAGAAGACCATTCCGGTCAGGGAAGCGAAGAGGATGGCGGCCCAGAGCTTCTCCGGGCCGGTGGCGTAGTATTGGTTGAAGTTGAGGATCACCCGGCCCAGACCGTCGGCGATGCCGCTGGGCAGTTCGCCGATAATCGCGCCGACAACGCTGGCTGTGGCCGAGACTTTTAGGGCCGTGAAAATGTAGGGCAGGGCCGCGGGAACCCGTAGCTTCCACAGAATGTCCCAGGAGGAAGCGGCGTAGGAGTGCATCAGCTCCACCGCCGTCGGCTCCGGCGAGCGCAGACCGCGCAGGGTGTTGATTGTGACAGGGAAGAATGTCAGGTACGCGGCGATGAGAGCCACGGAAAGCCAATTGCCCCCAAACCAGATGACCACCATCGGCGCAATCGCCAGCAGGGGGACGGTTTGGGAAGCCACGACGTAAGGCAGCAGCCCCCGTTCCAACAGACCCGAATGGGCAAAGACAACGCCCAGCACAAAGCCCAAGACTGCCCCCAACCCAAAGCCGACCAGGGCCTCCTGCAATGTAAAGAGCGCAGCCTGGGCCAGAATCGTGAGCAGAAGGGTGTCGCTGCCCCGGCGCGGCGGCTCAAAAATCGTGCCCACAATGTCCGTGATATGGGGCATGGCCCGGTCATCGGCGCGGATGGGCAGCTTCACTTCACACAGACCGATGCTGGCACAGAGCGCGCCCGCGGGCTTGTCCGCCGTGGCTTCCGCGGGGATCGTCCCGGCCAGATAGACGCCCCCGGTTGCGGCCAGCAGCTTGTAGCCTTCCCAGAGGAGGGCGAGGGAGAGGGAGATGAGAAGGAAGTAAAGAATCGGTTTGAGAGATCGCATCATTTGTCTTGTTTGGTACCGTAAGGTGCTCCAACTACCCGGACGAATTCGCGACTTTCATAGGCGGTCGGCCTTTCGCTCAATGTTTGTATCAATTCCCTTCAGAACGCCCCGAGTTCTTTCCATACCTATCCCTTTTATTATTCGTCTTCTTCTCTTAATGCGCCGAACGGTTTGCGTTACTGGCTTTGGGGCGGGCGCGGACTCTGCTTGGGAGCAGAAAAAACTCGAAGCCAGAAAAATGCTTGAAAACGCCGCAGAATCCCACACGTCAGGTGCACGCTTTGTTGGGTGCGTTTTTGTTTTCACTGATTCAACAACGTTATCGTAACTTTTGTGCAATCAAGTGGTGGATGGTTGAAAAACGTTCAAAAATGAACGCTGAACTTTAACAAATCGAGCAAGATGTGTTTATCTCAAAGCCATACTCACAAGGAGCCATGGTAATGAGCAAGCAGATAACATCTAACGA